>DATJGH010000108.1:0-21080 GCA_035495215.1 Patescibacteria group bacterium | reverse complement strand
GGGTACTACGCGAGTGGCGGCGACGCCAACTACCCGCCGATGCTGTACCTGCTCTGGCCGCTCGGCGTCGCGCTCGATGGCGGCGCGCTCGCCTTCGCGATCCGGCTGCTGTCGGTGCCGTTCGACCTGGCGCTGGGCTGGCTCGTCTACGACCTCGTGGCGCGCACCACCGGGCGTGAGCGGGATGGGCTCCTCGGGGCTGCGTTCTACCTGGTGAACCCGGCGGTTGTGCTCGTCGGGCCGATGTGGGGCCAGGTCGACGGCATGGGCGCCCTGCCGATGGTCGCCGCGATCGTCGCCGCCGCGAGGCGTCGGCCGCTCCTTGCCGGCGCATTCGCGGTGGTGGCCGGGCTGGTCAAGCCGCAGTTCGGGATCGCGGCGTTCACTCTGCTCGGCCTCGGCCTCTTCTGGCTGCGGACCCCGGCCGATCGGCGTCGCCTCGTCCTCCTGGCGATCGGGGCTGTCATCGCGCTCGTTGTCGTGCTGGCGCCGCTGCGCCTTGGGCCGCTGCGCTACCTCCAGGTGATGGGCGACACGTTCGGCCGCTACCCGTTCATCTCCGAGTTCGGGTTCAACCCGTGGGGCATGCTCTTCGGCTTCGGCCGGCGCGACCCTGAGTGGTTCGGGATCGGGACCGCGCTGGCGGTTGCCGGGATCGCCGGCAGCCTGTGGCTCCTCAGGCGGCGGCGCGATCTCGTGGGGCTGCTCGGGGTCAGCGTGCTCGTGGGCCTCGCCATCTACTTCCTGCCCACGCGAGTCCACGAGCGCTACCTGTTCGGCGCCGTGGCCTTCCTTGCGCCCCTGGCGGCGCTGGAACCTCGGGTCCGAGCGCCGTTCGTGGCCCTCAGCCTCGCCTTCTTCGCGACGCTGGTGTACGTGCTGGTCACCTCGCCCTACCGGATCCTGCCGACGCCGATGCTCGACGAGCTCCCGGATGGGGCGATCAGTGTCATCTGCCTGATCGTGACGGCCATCGGCGCCTGGACGGCGTGGCGGGTGCTCTCGCTCTTCCGGGGACAGGCGGTCGCCGCGACGCCGGGGACCGCGGTTGACGGCAGGGTCGACGTGCTCGCCACGAGCCGTCCGTTCAGGGGCGGACCGGCATCTCCGGGCCGGTAGCCGCACCGAGTGCCTCCGCGGCGGCCTCCTCGTCCGAGAGGGCGAGGCCGGCCGCCCAGGCCCGGTCGTAGGTCGCCTCGTCGAGCGTCCCCCGCGCTGCCGCGAGTGGATCGCCGAGGCGCAGCCACTCGGGCGGCGGCCCACCGCCGATTCGTTCCCGGATTGCCTGGTTCGCTGCGAGGAGGCGGACTCCCTGTGCGGCCTCGCCGGTGGCGATGAGCACCGCGGCGAGACCCTGGAGGGGCTCGGTGACCTGGACGGAGTCCCCCAGCTCCCGGGCGATCCGGATCGCCTCGCGGTAGTGCGTCGCGGCGTCGTCGAGCCGGCCCTGGAGCCGGGCAACCTGGGCGACGGTATGGTGGGCCACGCCGATCGCGGCCAGGTCCGCGCCGCGCATGGCCACCGCCAGGCCCTCCTCGAGCGGCGCCCGGGCCGCCTCGAGCTGGTCGCCCATGAACGCCATGTAACCGGCGGCCTGCAGGAAGCGGGCGAGGATCGCGTCGTCGCCCAACTCGCGTCCGATCTCGGTGCCCTCCGCGATCCGCCGCGTCACGGACTCCATGTCGCCCGCGAGCGCGGCCGTCGTGCCGGTGTTGTACAGGGCGTCCGCGAGCCAGGCCCGGTCGCCGAGGTCGCGGATGATGCCCTCGGCCTCCTCGTACCACGCCATCGCGGCGGGGTAGTCGTTCTGCCAGTAGGCGATGCCGGCGGCGCCGGTAAGGCCCTTCGCCCGCTCGGGCGTGGGTGCATAGGCGCCAGGCACGGTGAGCAGCCGCTCGAACCACGATCTGCCCTCGCGCAGGTGGCCGCGCCGCTGCCAGAACCGCCACGCCGCGTACCCGAGTCGGAAGCCAAGCGCGCTGTCACGCGCCTCGATCGCGGACGAGAGCGCCGCCCGGACGTTGTCGTGCTCCAGGGCGAGGCGGTCAAGGGCCTCGCCCGAGCTCCCCAGCTCCGGCTCGAGCCGTTCGGCCAGGTTCAGAACGAGCCTGGCGTGGCGCAGGCGCATGGCTTCCATCTCGCCCGACTCCGCGAGCCGCTCCAGCGCGAACTCCCGGATCGTCTCGAGCATCGTGAAGCGCGCGTCGCCGTGCTCGCCGATGAGGCGATGGATCAGCGACTGGACCGCGAGCGCCTCGACCGCCTCCACGGCGTCGACATCCGGGTCGTCGGGTCGCAGGAGCTCGTCCGCCGTCTCGATCGAGAACCCGCCGACGAAGACCCCCAGGCTGCGCAGCCGAGCCTGGTCGACCGGCGCCAGGAGCTGGTAGCTCCAGTCGATCGCCTCGCGCAGCGCCTGCTGCCGCTCCGGCAGGTCCCGGGCGCCGCCGCGCAGGAACGCCAGCCGGCTGCCAAGCCGGCCGAGGATCGCCTGCGGCGAGAGGACCCGGGCCTTGGCCGCGGCAAGCTCGATCGCCAGGGGCAGGCCGTCGAGCCGGGACACGATCTCGGCGATCGCCGGTGCAGAGTCGGCCGTCAGCTCGATGTCGGGACGAACCGATCGCGCCCGCTCCAGGAACAGCGCCACACCCTCGAGCTGCGACAGGTCGGTGAGCGGCGGCAGGTGGGCGGCGTCGGGAATGCGCAGCGGCGGGACGGTGAACTCGCGCTCGCCGCGGACCCGCAAAGGTGACCGACTCGTGACCAGGACGCGCACCTTCGGTGCCCCGGCCAGGATCGCTGCGACGATCGGCGCGCCGCCGGGCACCTGCTCCATGTTGTCGAGCACGAGCAGCATCTCGCGGTCCCGCAGCGATTCGACGATCGTGTCGAGCAGCGGCCGGTCGGCGGCCGCCTCGATCCGCAGCACAGACGCGATGGCCGACGTCACGAGCTCGGGATCCGTGATCGGCGCGAGCTCGACGGTGAACACGCCGTCGCCGTGCTCCATGAGCCGCTCGGCCGCGACCTGGAGGGCGAGTCGTGTCTTGCCGGCGCCGCCCGGCCCGGTGAGCGTCACGAGGCGGTTGCTCGCCACGAGCTCGCCGACCGCGGCGATCTCCGCCTCGCGACCGACGAACGAGGTGAGCTGGACGGGCAGGTTGTTCGCCCGCGCGTCGAGCGTTCGAAGCGCGGGAAAGTCGACCGGCAGGCCGGCGACGTCGAGTTGGTAGAGGTGCTCCGGCGTCGCCAGGTCCTTCAGCCGGTGCGCGCCGAGGTCTCGAAAGTCGGTGCCCGTCGGGGCGACGGCGCCGACGGCGCGGCGGGTCGTCTCGCCGACCACGATCTGGCCGCCGTGCCCCGTCGCCGCGATGCGCGCGGCCCGGTGGACGTCGAGGCCGATGTAGTTGTCGCCGCCGAGAGCTCCGGTTCCGGTATGCAGGCCCATGCGGACGCGGACCCTGGCGCCCGCGGGCCACGACCCCGCCGCCAGTTCGCGCTGGGCGGTCGCAGTCGCCGCGAGCCCCGCGGCAGCGCTGGGGAACACGGCGAAGAAGCTGTCACCCTCCGTCCCGAGCTCCACTCCGCCGGCATGCGCGATCGCTCGGCGCATGATCCGGCAATGCTCGGCGAGGACGTCCGCGTACCCGGCGCCGAGGGCCTGGACGAGCTTCGTTGAGCCCTCGATGTCGGTGAACAGGAACGTAACGACTCCGGTCGGCAGGGCGCTCATCGGCTCAGTCGTGGCCGGCGGGGGCGTCGCGCCAGAGGCCGATGAGGTTCCCGTCCGGGTCCCGGAACTGCGCAAACTCGCCGAAGCCGAACACGTCGGTGCGGGGGATCTCGATGCTTCCCCCGGCTTTCTCGATGGCGGCGAGCGTCGCGTCCATGTCGGGGGCCAGGATGTAGGGGATGACGCCGGTGGCTGCAGGGGGGCGGGCGCCGACGCTCTGCGCCAGGCCGCCGACCCCGCTCTCGATGCCGTTCTCGCTGGTCTTGACATTGGTGTAGCCCATGCCTTCGCCGTAGTCCTCGAACTGCCAGCCGAAGACGTCGCCGTAGAACCACTGCGCTCGGCCGCGGTCGCCGGACACGACATCGATGTGGCACCAGTCGCCGGGGCTCAGCTTCCAGTCCGCCATGTGGGACCTCCGTCCGCGTTCTCGTTTCGAGTCGACTCAAGATCGCGCCAGACGTAGCGCACGCGCATCGTCCGGTCCTCCGCTAGCCCTCGAGCGCTTCGTCGCACGCCGCGTGCGAGCCGACGTGCAGCCTCGCGATGAAGCTGAACAGGCCACCCGGCCTCACGCCGAGGAACGTGCCCAGCTCCTTGACCTGACCCACGAACTGGCGGGCGCCTCCCGGCTCCTCGTCGGACGAGCCCGGCGGCGAGATCGAGGCCTGCTCGAGGCCCATGCAGCTCGCGGCGCCGTTCGGCTCGTCCGCGGCGAGCGCCGCCGCTGGTGCAACCACGGTGCCGATCGCCAGGGCGAGCAGCGCGCCCAGCACCAGACTGCGTGCCGATCGTCTTCGACCATCCATGTGACCCTCCTCCGCTGTCCGCGGATGCGACCAGCGAGGAACCCTAGACCCTGGAGTTACTCCAATGTCAAGAGCGATGTTCGATGCGAACGAAGGCGATCCCGCGGAGGTCGAGCATCGAACCCCGCGGGGTCTCGGCGACGCGCAGCACGACCTGGGTGCAGGCGGGGCAGCGAATGACGGTGCCCGGGCCGCGCATGTACACGCGCATCGCGCCCATGAGGCTCACCGTGTGGCAGCTCGCACACTGTCCGGGCATGCCCGTGACGTCTGCCCCGAAGATGCCGCCGAGCATGCCGCCAACCGCGCTGCCGTCGAGCACGAGGTCCGCCGCAGGGTCCTCGCGCATGTCCGCGAGCCGTACGTCCAACGGTCGGTCGTCCATCGCCTGCTCCTCGCTCAGGTACCGGTCGGGCCGAAGCGCTCGGTCCGGACGCGGTCCGGCGGCAGGCCGAGCCGGACCAGGCCATTGGCGACCACCTCGACGAGCGCAGTCGGGCCGCAGGCGTAGGCGCGGGTCGCCGCGCCCAGCGGCTCGAGGGCCTCGGCGAGCATCGCGTCGTCGATCCGGCGGGTGAACCCCGTCCAGCCGTCGGGCTGCCCACGCGTCAGCGTGTGGATGACCCGGAACCCGTCGCCGGCCGACGCCAATCGGTCGAGCTCGTCGCGATAGATGATCTCGTCGAACGTTCGTGAGCTGAACAGCAGGCTGGTCGGGATGCCCAGCCCGGATCGGGCTCGGTGGCGGAGCATCGCCATCAAGGGCACGACGCCCGAGCCCCCCGCGACGAGCAGCAACGGGCCGCCCAGGGCCGCTTCCCATACGAAATAGCCGCCGATCGGGCCGCGCACCTCGATCCGGTCGCCGGGTACGACGACCTCGTGCAGGAACGGCGAGACCTCGCCGCCCTCGATTCGCTCGACGGAGATGTCGACCTCGCCCGTCCGCTCGGGCTCCGACGCGATGGAGTACGAGCGCTCGACGCTGTAGCCGTCCGCCGCGGTCAGCCGAAGGTCCACGTGCTGACCCGGCCGATGACCGGACCAATCGGGCAGCCCGAGGGTCAGGGTTCGAACGGTCGGCGTCTCGTCCCGGATCGACCCGACCGTCGCCAGCTGCCAGCCGATGGCCGCCATCAGTGGCTCATCTCAGTCGCCGGAATACCGCTCTTCGAGCCACTGGTCGCCCCGGTTGTGGTAGCCGAGCGACTCCCAGAACCCGGGCTCGTCGCGGTCCTGGACGCGCAGGCCGCGGATCCACTTCGCGCTCTTCCAGAAGTAGCGGGCCGGCACGACCAGCCGGGCCGGGCCGCCGTGCTCGGGCGCGAGCGGCCGGCCGTCGTACTCGTACGCCACGAAGGCCTGGTTGTTGAGCACGTCGCCGAGCGGCAGGTTGGTCGTGTAGCCGCCATCGCAGAAGGCGACCACGAAGGCGGCCCGCGGATCGAGCTCGACGCCCTCGAGCAGCGTGTCGAGGCTGACGCCCTTCCAGCGCATGTCGAGATGCGTCCACTTGGTGACGCAGCTGATGTCGACGACGTACTCGCGCGAGGGGAGCTCGAGCAGCTCGTCCCACGACCACTGGACCGGCTCGCGGACGAGGCCCTCGATCCGGAGCGACCAGCGGTCGAGCGGCGTTCGCGGTGTGGGCCCCGCGGAGAGCACGGGGAAATCGTTGGTGAGGTACTGGCCCGGCGGCGTCCGGCGCCGTCGCTCGTCAGCGGAGATGCCGTCGCCGCCGGCCTGGTCGCGCCGGCCAACGAAGCCGCGAGTCACGAAAGGTTCGGTCACGGGGCCACCTCGGCGCCGATTGTCGCAGCCCGAGCGTGTCTGGTCCGTGTCGGCGCGCGACAATCCATCCGAAACGGTCCCGCAACCTGATCGAGGAGGCTGCAACCGATCGGCCGAGGCGATCGTGGGAGGCTGGACGTCCGACAAGGAGGTTCCCCATGGCAACACATCGACAACGCGACCGCGGCTTCCTCCGCGGCGCCCGGTTGGCGTCCTGACCATGTCCGTCGTTCGTGACGCCGTCCGGGGGGCCGTCGCGGGGGCCGCGGCCACCTGGCTCATGGATCGCCTGACCACGGGCATGCTCGAGCTCCAGCCGCCCGCGGTGACGGCGCGTGAGGAGGCCGCCCAGCCCAACGGCAAGAGCTCGGTGGCCAACCTCGTCGATCGGTTCGAGGCGGGCACGGGGATCACGCTGCCGGCGAAGCGCCGGCCCATGATCGAGACCGCGGTGCACTACCTGCTCGGAATCGTGCCGGGTGCGATCTACGGGGTCGTGCGCCGGCGCGTCCCGTTCGCACGGATCGCGAATGGCCTCGGTTTCGGCATGGCGATCTTCGCGGCCAACGACGAGTACGCCAACGCGGCGCTTCGACTCTCGGGACCGCCGACGGCATACCCGCTGCAGACGCACTTCCGCGGAATGGCGGGTCACGCCGTGCTGGGCATGGCCACCGAGACGGGGATCGTGCTCCTCGGCGGCTGACCGCTCGACGCGACGGACAAGGAAGGGAGCCCTGCCGGCACGACGGCAGGGCTCCCCGTTTCCCGGGACGTCGGGCGGATCGGGACCCGCCCGGGCCACCGTCCTCTGATACGCAGCGGCGGGTCGGGCGGATCTCGTGGAGGCTCGGTCAGCGTGTCCCGGTGCGCAGCCGCCGGTCGAGGCCGTCGCGCACGGCCCGGGCGATGCGCCCCGCGGTCATCGGCTTCGATGCGAAGACATCGAGCGGGCCCACGTCGAGATCCAGGACGCCGGCCGTGTAGCCGGACATGAACACGACCGGAAGGTCCGGGTGCACCTTGCGAATCTCGCCGGCGACGACGTCACCGGTCATCTCGGGCATCACGACGTCGGTGACCAGGAGGTCGAAGGCGCGCGAGCCGGCGAGCGCGATGGCCTCGCTGGGACGCGTCGCGACCGTGACGTCGTAGCCGAGCCGGGCCAGCGTCCGCTCGACGACCTCGCGGACGAGCTCGTCGTCCTCGAGCACGAGGATCGATTCGTTCCCCCTGGGCATGAGCTCGTCCGCCGGCCCTTTCTCGGCGACCTCCGGCGTGCCCCCGACCGGCAGGTAGACCTTGAACGTCGTGCCACGACCGAGCTCCGAGTAGACCCACACCCGGCCGCCGGCCCGCTCAGCCGCGGCGAAGACCATCGCCAGGCCGAGGCCGGTGCCCTCGCCGACGGGCTTGGTCGTGTAGAACGGCTCGAAGATCCGCGCCCGCGTCGCCTCGTCCATGCCCTGCCCGGTATCGCTCACCGCGATCATCACGTGAGGGCCGGGCTTCTCCCCGGCGTGCGTCGAGGCATGCTCGGCGTCGAGCGCGACCGGCTCGACGTCGATGGTCAGCCGCCCGCCGCGGGGCATGGCGTCAATCGCGTTCACGGCGAGATTCACCAGGGCCTGCTCGATCTCGGAGCGGTCCGCGCGGACGAACTGGTTCGGCGACAGCGCGGTCTCGATGCCGATCGACTCCGGTGCCAGGCGCCGGAGCATGGGCACCACGCCATCGACGAGCTCGCCGACATCGAAGATCTCGACCCGCGCCGCCTCGCGCCGGGCGAAGGCGGTCAGGCGCCTGGCGAGATCGATCGCGCGGCGGGTTGCGACGACGACCTGCTCGGCATCGCGCTCCTCGACCTTCGACTCGCGGGCGTCCGCGGCCACCATCTCGGCGTACCCGAGGATGCCCATGAGCACGTTGTTGAAGTCGTGGGCGATGCCGCCGGCGAGCCGGCCCAAGGCCTCCATCTTCTGGGCATGCCGGTACTGGGCCTCGAGCGAAAGCCGGTCGGTGAGGTCGACGGTGACGGTGACCGCGCCCCCCGGGGACCCGTCCTCGAGCACGATCGGGATCGACGAGAGCTCGACCTCGCGGCGCTGGCCGTCGGACCGCAGCATGCTGATCCGGAGGCCGTGGATGCTCTCGCCCGCGGTCACCCGCTGCCGCAGGTCCTCCCACTGCTGGTGCTGGTCCTCCGGGATCCACGGCGAGTCCGGCTGGAACGAGAGCGCCTGCATCTCGTCGCTCGTTCGGCCGTAGAGGCGCTCGGCCGCGCGATTGAGCCGGAGCCGACGATCCGGGCTGACCGTGACCATCGCCACCGGTGCCTGCTCGAAGAAGGCCTCGAACGCGAGGCCGCGCTCGTCGGAGCCGTGGCCATCACGACCCGAGCCGGCGTCAGTCACGCCCGATTCCGGCGGTCGCTCGTACGGGCTGCCCCCCAACTCGCCATGTGATCCCGGTCACGGTAGCAACGCGGCGTCGCCCCCGTACGCTGGGATATCGTTGTCCCGGGGCACCACCCCTAACGTCCCCGCAGGTCCATCGTTATCCACCGGTGCAGGCCCCGAAGCACTAGCGTTGTTCCCCCGGCAACGCCCGCGCTTCGGGGCTGCTTTCGTGTCCGGGGCGGCGGCGCGGCACCTGATCGCCTCGAGGCTGCACAATTCGAGCGATGGGCACCCACGTCGAGCACCGGACGGGCGAAGCGGCGGCGGCCGTCGTCGAGAACCCGCCCGTCGACCACCCCTACGTGGCGGACATGGAGGCCGAGCGCGCCGGCTGGTACGAGATAGTGGCGCTGGTGCGAGAGCTCACGCCGGACGAGTGCCTCACCCCGGGCTACTACCGGGATCCCGAGTGGACCGTCCGTGACGTCGTCGGGCATCTCGGGACGTGGCTCGCGGAGGCGGAGATCCAGTTCGAGCGGATGATCGGCGGTACGTACGAGGGGCACGACGTCGACATTGACGGGCTCAACGCGGACTTCCTCGAGGCGATGGCCGGCCAGCCATGGAACGTCGCGTGGCTGCAGGCGAACGCCGGCCGAACGCGGATGCTCGAGGCGTGGTTCGCGCTGGCG
Source organism: Patescibacteria group bacterium (assembly GCA_035495215.1). GTDB lineage: Bacteria > Chloroflexota > Limnocylindria > Limnocylindrales > CSP1-4 > UBA5189. Next base: position 11,656 of record DATJGH010000108.1, on the reverse strand, counting down.
GAGCAGAGCGACGAGGGCGCCTGGTGGGTCCGCAAGGCCGGCGCGGAGCACTACGCCGAGCACCTGCCCCGCCTGCGCGAGTGGGTCGCCGAGCTGGTGGAGCGCCGCCGACCCGCCTGAAGCTCAGTGCTGGACGTCGTCCCCGGGCCAGGTGTCCGAGAGCAGGTAACCCTCAGGGAACGGATCGGTGGGGTCGACCAACACGCGCGTGACGCCGGTGATCCAGGCGGCGCCGCGGATCGCGGGCACGACCCCGGTGCGGCCGCCGATCAGGACCTCGCGGACGATCCGGCCGTCGAAGGTCGAGCCGATCACGGAGGCGTGGGTCATCGAGTCGCCGACACCCATGCGGCCGCGGGCATGCAGCGCGGCGATCCGCGCGGAGAGGCCCGTCCCCGTGGCCGAGCGATCCAGGCGCCCTGGCGCCACGACCACGGCGTTCTTCGTGATCGCGCCGACCCCGCGCCACGGCTCGGCCAGCTGGACGATGCTGATCCCGGCGACCTCCGGGTTCTCCGGGTGGACCGGGTGGAGCTGCTCGCGCGCGGCGGCGTGGATGCGCGTCCCAACTGCGGACAGGTCGCGCGCCTCCGACGGCTCGAGCGTAAACCCGAGCGCGTGCGCATCCGCGATCACGTACCACATCCCGCCGAAGGCAACGTCCACGGCGAGCGACCCCAGGCTCTCGACCTCCAGCTGCGCGTCGAGCTCGTCTGCGAAACAGGGCACGTTCTCGAGCTCGACCCACGCGACCTTGCCGGCCCGGCAGCCGGCGGTGATGTCGATCGGGCCGCCAGGCGCTTCGAGCCGGAAGGTCGTGACCGGCTCGCGCATCTCGACCATGCCGGTCTCGAGGAGCACGGTCGCGACGCAGATCGTGTTGGAGCCGGACATCGCCGGGTACTCCGTCGGCTCCATGATCACGTAGCCGAAGGCGCAGTCCGCGCGCCTCGACGGCAGCACGATGTTCGAGTGGACGGCGACGCTCCCGCGAGGCTCGTGAAGCAGGAGCTTGCGGATCGAGTCGTCGGCCCGTATCGCCAGCATCTGCTCGAACACGGTGTCGCCCGGAGGCGGCTCGACGCCGTCGATGACCACGTTGCCGATTTCGCCGCCGGCATGACAGCCGACGACGGTCAGGACCGGCCGCGAGGACTGCCAGCGGAGGCGATCGAGGGTGTCGTCAGGCAAATCGGATGCGCAACAGGTGCCCGTGCGTCGCGAGAGCCGGGTTGTCTCCGGGCAGGATCCCTGTCACCACCTGTAAGTCCCCGGCCGCGACCTGGCGGACATGCGTCGAGGTCAGGCGAGCCATCGCCGAACGATGGTACGTGCCTGCCGGCATCCCGGAGGCCGTCGGATCGACAGCGGTGGGTTCACGTGCGATGCTGGGACTGAGAGCTCAGCTGACAACGCTCCGCGATGCCACTGAGATCGGCGGAGGGCGCGATCCGACACCAGGTTGACTGAGGCGCGGTCGAGGCCGCGTCGAATCGTGCTCCTCGCCGCCGCGGTCTGGGTGCTGACCGTGGCCATGGCGATCACGCTGCTGTGGGTCGGCTTCTTCACGGATTTCGTCGGACGGGTCGCCGCGATGAACGGCGTCACCGCGAACCCGGGCGATGTCCTCGTCTTCCACCTCGTCTTCCTCGGCTTCTCCGCCCTGACGATCGCGTATGCGAGTGTCGGAGTCCTGCTCGCGGGCCGTGCCGGAGCCGGGCGGATCGCTGCCCTGCTCCTGGCAGGCGGTGCCCTGTTCGGGCTCATTCCGTTCGGCTACACGGTCGGCTTGACCATGACGTTTCGTGATCCGGGGTCGGTGCTGGCAAACCTGATCCTCCTGCTCGGTCCCGTCTCGCTCGGGCCCGGTTTCGCGACGATCCTGCCCGGACTTGCCATCGGATTCCCGGATGGCCGCCTGCCGTCCGCGCGCTGGCGCTGGCCCGTCGGGATCGTGGTCGGCGCCATCGGCCTCGGGACGTTCCTGAACATCATTCGGCCCGGCCCCGTCGCCGGGGGACCGTCGGGTCAGAGCCTGAATCCGCTGGGAGTCGATGCGCTGCCCGCAGCGTTCGGAGACCTCGCCAACCTGTTGGTGAACCTCGGAATTGTGGCCATCACGATCATCGGCGTCGCCGCGGTCGTCGTCCGCTACCGACGCGGCACCCCCATCGAGCGGCAACAGCAGCGCTGGTTCCTCGCTGCTGTGCTGGTCTCCGCGCTCCCGCTGGCGCTGTCGCTGCTGCCGGGCATCGGCGGGCCGGCCGCGGGATTCGTTGCGGCGCTGGGCCTGTTGCTCCTGCCGATCGCCGTCGGGATCGCGGTGACCCGGTATCGGCTGTACGAGATCGACCATCTCATCAACCGGACGCTCGTCTATGTCCCGCTGACGGCGTTGCTCGCAGGGCTGTACGCGGCAACGGTCGCGCTGCTCCAGCGAGTCTTCCAGTCCGTCACCGGCGACAAGTCCGATGCGGCGATCATCATCTCGACGCTCATCCTCGCGTCCGTCTTCACGCCGGTGCGGAAGTGGCTCGAAGAGATCGTCGAGCGGCGCTTCAAGGGGCATCCGGCGGTAAGCACCGGCGACTCGACGGAACCTGCCGACCCGGGCGACGCGGCGTGGGAGGCTCGCATGACCGCGGTCGCGCTGCGAGTCGTGCGCCAGGAGCTCGACGCTCGCGCGGCCAGCGCGCGGTCGGAGCCAGCCGGCTCGTCGCAGGCGTCCGTGCAGATCGGGACGTTGGCTGGCCAGGGAGGGTTCGAACCTCCAATCCCCTGATCCAGGGTCAGAGGGACGCACCCATGGCACGAGTCACGGGGTCCTGGTCCCTGGGCGTCAGCCGAACTTCGTCATTGCATTCGACTGTCGCGACTTCGGCGCTGATTTGCCTCGAACGTGCTCAGGTGGTGCACCTCGCCGCCTGCCGCACCGGACCATCAGTCGATGGTCGCGCGCCCACAGAACGGCGACAGTGACGACAACGGGCTCCTGCCGATCAACTGCTTTTGCCGCGGAATTGCTCTTGGCCATGACGCTCGACCTATCAGGTTCAGAATGCGTCACCAGCTTCCCGCCTTCGTTGCGGGGCTGTTCGGCCTCGCCGCCCTCGCGACCAGCCTACTGGCAGTCGCTCCCGTCTCTGCCGCGACACTCGCTGCAACGACCACGTGCTCGAACGGTCTCGACAACGCAGGTGGCCAGGGCCTCATCTGTGAGGTCACGATCGAGAACACCCTGACCGCAGTGGGCGGATCAGCATCCGTCACCGTTCGGGAATGCCACGGAGCAGCCGGCGATCCCGAGGCCGCCTGCGCCATCCAGGTTTCGATCCTGACCGAACCCGTCACCTCGGTCGATCAATGCAACGGTTCGATCAACGGCGGTGGCGGCACGCTGCGCTGCAGCGTGCAGGTCAGGAACACCTACGTTGCTCAGGAGCCGAGTCCCGTCGGGGTGACTGTCAACCAATGTGTGGGATCGGGTGACGGCTTCACGGTCGGCTGCAATCCATTTCCGGCGACGACAACCGGTGCGACGATCACGCAATGCAACGGATCCGCGAACGGCGGGACGCTGGTCGAACTCACCTGCGCAGCGACGGGCACCCAGTCCGACGCTTTCAACGTCACGATCAACCAGTGCAACGGTTCCGGCGACGGTGGCGGCGCCCTGGTCATCTGCTCCTCGAACATCGACAGCGTGAGTGCCGTCCCCGTCCCCACTGCGGTGCCGACGGCGGCTCCGACGGTGGCACCGACGAGCAGCGCCAGCCCCGTTGCGACCGCTGGGCCCGCTTTAGGCACTGCGACAGCTCCGAGCGTTACGCACGGACCTTCCCTGCCCCAGACCGACACGGCGCTGGCACCGACCGTCCCAGCTGATCGGGACGGCGGTCTGCTCGCGCTCATCGTCGTCTCTGGCGCGATCCTCGCAGGAGGGTCCGTGCTTCTGCGCAAGCGACGGGCCTGACGCGAGCGAGCGTCGGCGTCAGGTGAAGACCACCTCGGCGACTGTATCCGGCATCCATCGACCACCGACCCGAGCCGGGTCGGTGGTCGCCATTCGCCGGCGCGACCATCTGCAGATCTTCTACCCGGGCCTCATCGCGATGACCCTGTTGTTCGGGACCCTGGAGGCCATCTTCGCGGTCATCCTTCGACTTCCGACCCTGGGGGCAGCTTCCATCGCGTCCTTCCTCTTCGCAAGCGGGGTTGCGGTGGCCGGTCGCGAGATTCGCCGCCGAAGACCAGACCGGGCCCGCGTGATCATTGCCATCAGCCTCACCGTCTCCGCGGCGGTCGGCGCGATCCTGACGCCGGGGCTCGGCCATGTCCTGGCGCTGCTGCCGCTGTTGTCGGTCATCCTCGTGCTGCCGTACATGCTGCGATCGCAATTGCTCGCGATCTCGGTTGCCGCCCTGGCATCGACTGCCGTGATTCTCGTGCTGGACGCTGCTCCACATGTCCTCCCCGAGATCGGTGGCATCGTTGGCGTCATCTTTGCGGACGCGGTGTTCATGGGCATCGTCGTCCTGGTGCTCGCTGCCGTCGCCGATTTCGCGATCGAGGCGCGTGAATCGCACCACAACCTCGGGGAGTCCAACAGTCGCCTGACACGCCACACGGCGGCCCGATTTGCGATCGTCGCCTCGCTCCGGGAGCTGGAGGTCCAGTCCACCCCCGAGGCGACGGCCGCGTTGATCACCGGTTCGCTGAGCGATCAACCCCTGGTTGACGTCGCGCTCGTCCTCGAAGACACCGAGAACGGCCTGACCGTGCTCGCCGCAGCTGGTCCTCCGCTGCACCCGATCCTCGTCGGTGAAGTAGTGCCCGCCGCTCGGGCGCGCTACCTGCTGGAGCGGTCTGCCTCCGGTGCATGGGCCGAGATGTGGTCGGATCGTCCAGGTCGCGGTCTCGACGATGAGCTCATGACGAGGGCCGGTATCAAGGGTCAGGCGTTCGCACCTATCAGCGTCGGTGGCGATGTCGTCGGGTTGATCTCAATCGCCACGACGGACGCTGAGGAGGCCCTCCACTTGATCGCCGATCTTCCGGCGGTGAGTGAGTCGGCGGCGCTCGCAGAGAAGATCCTCGCTCCGGCGCTGCTCGCGAGACAGCAGCTGCGCCGGGAACGCGCAGCGATGGCAACGATGATCGAGGCCGGTGCCTTCTCGCCGGTCTTCCAGGGGGTCATCGACCTCGCCACGGGCAAGAGGGTCGGCTTCGAGGCACTCACACGATTCGCATCCCACGATTCGGCGGCAGACATCTTCGATCATGCCGTGCGGATCGGCCTCGGCGCCGAGCTCGAGACCGCCACCCTCAGCCGTGCGATCCGAGCCAGTGAAGACCTTCCCGCCGACGCCTGGCTGAGTCTGAATGTCTCGGCCGGGCTCCTCGGCGGCGGCAGGGTCCTGCCCGGGCTTCTTGCAGGTCAGGCTCGGGCGATCGTGCTGGAGGTCACCGAGCACGAGGTCATCGACGACTACGGGCCCCTGCACGTCGCGATGCAGGCCCTGGGTCCCGGGGTCCGTATCGCGACTGACGACACCGGTGCCGGCGTGGCGAACTTCCGACACCTCATGAACCTGCGGCCGAACATGGTCAAGATCGATGTCGGGCTCGTGCGGGGTGTCAACTTCGACCTGCCCAGACAGGCCGTCATCGCAGGGCTCGTTCAGTTTGCCGCGGTAACCGGCGCCCTCGTGATCGCCGAGGGCATCGAGACGATCGCCGAAGCAGAGACCGCCAAGCGCCTCGGCGTTGGCCTCGGGCAGGGCTACCTCTTCGGTCGTGCCGCGGCGATCGAGGCGTGCGATCCGGTGCCGCAGACAACTGTGGACCGACCGACATCACGGGTCACGGCCCTGGTTCCGATCGGCACGATCCGCTCCGTGGTGCCCTTGCCCACCGCGTCGGCGCGCTTCTCGACGGCCGGTGTGAAGGAGCCCAGGCGCTCGAACTGGACGGTCTCGCCGCCCGGCGTCGTGGCGAGCGATGGTTCCCGCGGAGACCTCCGGGATGGACGATCTCGACGTTCTCCGCGCGGGACTGGCGACCGTTGCTGGCGCGGTCCGGAGTAGCATCGGGCCGATGTCTCGACGCGGAATGCATCGGCGGGTCGCCGGCGTCGTCGCGGACGCCGCGAGGATACTCGGGTGATGACGCTCAGCGGCGCGTCGGAACTGCTCCTCGCCGACAGTCCATTGGGGCGCACCATCAGCGAAACGGCGACGGACATCTGGAACGACTCGTGCGCCGTCGACGAGCTCGAGTACGCGTTGAGCTTCGGTGCGGTCGGGGCGACGGCGAACCCGACGATCGTGGTCGACGTGTGGCGCAAGGAGCACGCCTTCTGGCGCGAGCGGGTCGCGGCGCTGGCGAGCGAGCGACCCACGGCGACCGTCGAGGACCTCGCCTGGGCGGTCGTCGAGGCGATGTCGATTCGGGGCGCGAAGCTTCTCGAACCGGTGTTCGAGGCGCAGGCGGGCCGCCAGGGCCGGCTGTCCGTGCAGACTGACCCGACCCTGTTCCGGACGCCAGCGCAGATGACGGAGCAGGCGCTCCGCTTTTCCGCGCTCGCTCCGAACATCATCGTCAAGCTGCCGGCGACGGCGGCCGGCGTCGCGGCGATCGAGGAGGCCACGTACCTCGGGGTGAGCGTCAACGTCACGGTGAGCTTCACGGTGTCCCAGGCACTGGCGACCGCCGAGGCCATCGAGCGCGGGCTGCGACGGCGCGACGCGGAGGGGCTCCCGACAGCCCGGATGGGTCCGGTCGTGACGCTCATGATGGGCCGGATCGAGGACTGGCTGCGCGTCGTTGCCGAGCGCGACGGCCTGAGCGTCAATCCCGATGCGCTGCCATGGTCGGGGATTGCGGTCTTCAAGCGGGCCTATCGCCTGTTTCTCGAGCGAGGCTATCGGGCCCGACTCCTGGGCGCGGCGATCCGCCATCACTACCACTGGTCCGAGCTGATCGGCGGCGACGTGGTCATCACGCTGCCCGCCTCGTGGCAGCGCCGCTTCAACGCCTCGAACATCGAGGTCCGGTCCCGAATCGACGAACCCGTCCCGATCGGGGTGCTCGACGAGCTCGGCGCGAAGCTTCCGGATTTTGTCCGTGCCTACGAGCCCGACGGCCTGGCCGCATCGGAGTTCGACGGCTTTGGGGCGACCGCCCGCACCCTGCGCTCGTTCATCGGTTCGTACCACGAGCTGCTGCACGTCGTGACCGACGCGCTCATCCCGAACCCCGACGAGAAGCGGTGACCGAGTCGCCGGCGACGCTGGACGGGTTGTACATCCCCGCCGGCACTGGCGCGGCCGATGGCTGGAGCCTCGTGATCACGCCGGAGACCGCCGGCTGGCAGTATGCCGGGCTCCGAATCGCCGAGCTCGCGCCCGGCGGCAGCATCGCGCACGCGACCGGAGAGGACGAGGCGATCGTCCTCCCGCTCGCGGGCTCGGCCCGGGTCACCTGCGATGGGCAGGTGGTCGAGCTCGCGGGCCGCGACTCCGTGCTCAGTGGCCCGACCGACTTCGCCTACCTTCCCCGCGACGCCTCGGTGGTGATCGAGAGCGATCCGGGTGGTCGCATCGCCCTCGCCACCGCGCGAGCGGAGCGAAGGCTGGGCTTCCGGCGACGGACTGCCGCCGACGTGCCCATCGAGCTGCGCGGCGCCGGCGCCTGCTCGCGCGCGGTCCGGAACTTCGCCGCCGCCAGCGCCTTCGAGGCGGAGCGGCTGATCGCGGTCGAGGTCGTGACACCCGGCGGCAACTGGTCCTCCTACCCGCCGCACAAGCACGACGAGGACCGGCCGACCGAGGCGATCCTGGAGGAGATCTACTACTACGAGATCGCGGCCGGGCCCGGCGGGCCGGGGGTCGGGTACCAGCGCGCCTACGGATCGCCAGGGCGGCCGCTGGACCTCCTGGTCGAGGTCCGGGACCGCGACGCCGTTCTGATCCCGCACGGCTGGCACGGCCCATCGATGGCCGTCCCCGGGTATGACATGTACTACCTGAACGTGATGGCCGGCCCGGGCCCGGAACGGGCCTGGCGGATCACCGACGATCCGGCGCACGCCTGGGTCCGGGACACGTGGGCGACCCAGGCCGTGGATCCGCGGCTGGCTGCGGCGCCGCCCGATCCGCCATCGTGAGCACCATCCGCCTGACCGTCGGACAGGCGATCGTTCGCTTCCTCGTCGCCCAGCGCACGGAACGTGACGGCGTCGAGCACCGCCTGATCGAAGGCGTCTTCGGCATCTTCGGCCACGGCAACGTGGCCGGCCTGGGCGAAGCCCTCTTGGAGAGCGAGCTCGCCGACCCGCGGGCGCTGCCGTATTACCAGGGGCGCAACGAGCAGGGGATGGTCCACGCGGCGATCGGCTTCGCCCGGCAGCGGAACCGGCTGTCGACGCTGGCGTGCACGTCGTCGATCGGACCTGGCGCGACGAACATGGTCACCGGCGCGGCGACGGCCACCGTGAACCGCCTGCCGGTGCTCCTGCTGCCGGGCGACGTCTTCGCGACGCGTGTCGCCGACCCGGTCCTGCAGCAGCTCGAGCATCCGCTGGCAAATGACGTCTCAGTGAACGACTGCTTCCGGCCGGTGGCCAGGTTCTTCGACCGCGTCTGGCGGCCCGAGCAGCTGCCCGCCGCCCTCCTTGGCGCGATGCGCGTGCTCGCCGATCCCGTCGAGACCGGGGCAGCCGTGATCGCCCTGCCGGAGGACGTCCAGGCGCAGGCGTGGGACTGGCCGGCGGAGCTGTTCGACGCGCGGGTGTGGCACGTCGGGCGCCCGCTGCCCGAGCCCGCGGCGCTTGGTCGTGCCCTGGATCTGATCCGGGCGTCGCGCCGGCCCCTGATCATCAGCGGCGGGGGAACGATCTACTCCGAGGCAACCGGCGCCTTGAAGGCCCTCGCCGAGGCGACAGGCATCCCGGTCGCGGAGACCTACGCGGGCAAGGGCTCGCTCCCGTTCGACCATCCATCGTCGGTCGGCGCGGTCGGCGCTTCGGGCAATCGCGCCGCGAACATGCTCGCGCGCGAGGCTGACCTCGTCATCGGCATCGGGACCCGCTACGGCGACTTCACGACGGCCTCCCGGACGGCATTCGCCGATCCGGGCGTGCGCTTCGTGAACGTGAACGTCTCCGCGTTCGATGCCGCCAAGGAGGGTGGCCTGATGCTCCAGGCCGATGCCCGCGAGGCCCTCGTCGCGCTCGCGGCCGGCCTCGACGGCTGGGCCGTGGACGCCGACCATCGCGCCCGGGCGACCGCCCTCGCGGCGGAGTGGGACGCCACCGTCGAGGCGGCGTACACGCTGGGGCACGGCCCGCTGCCGGCCCAGTCGGAGGTCATCGGCGCGGTGAACCAGGCCGCCGAGGCCCGCGACGTGGTCGTCTGCGCCGCCGGCTCGATGCCCGGCGACCTGCACCGGCTGTGGCGAACGCGCGACCCGAAAGGCTTCCACGTCGAGTACGGCTACTCGTGCATGGGCTACGAGATCGCCGGTGGGGTGGGCGTCAAGATGGCGGCGCCGGATCGGAACGTGTTCGTGCTCGTCGGCGACGGCTCCTACCTGATGCTCTCATCGGAGCTGGTGACCGCCGTCCAGGAACGGATCCCGCTCATCGTCGTCCTGGTCCAGAACCACGGCTTCCAGTCGATCGGCGCGCTGTCCGAATCGGTCGGTGCGCAGCGATTCGGGACGCGGTACCGCTTCCGCGGCGAGTCAGGGCGCCTCGATGGCGACGTCCTGCCCGTGGACCTGGCCGCGAGCGCAGCCGCTCTCGGTGCCCGTGCCGTCCGGGTTGCGAGCATCGCCGAGCTGCGTGCCGCGCTCGCCGAGGCGAAGGACGCTGCCTATCCCGGCCCGGTGGTGATCCACATCGAGACCGACCCGCTGGTGCCGGCACCCGCCGGCGACGGCTGGTGGGACGTCCCGGTGGCCGAGGTCTCCGAGCTCGAATCGGTGCAGGCGGCGGCCCGCGACCATGCCGCGGGCAGGGAGCGCCAGCGGGCCCTGCTGTGATGCGAGCTATCGGCTGAACGCCGCTCGGAATGCCTCGCACGCGGCCACGTCGTCGCCGCTTGCGAACGCCTCGAGGCCGACGACGCCCGAATAGCCGATGGCCTGCAGGGCATCCGCGATCGCGCGCCAGTTGATCTCGCCGGTGCCGGGCTCCATCCGCCCGGGCACGTCGGCGACCTGGACCTCGCCGATGAGCGGACCCGCCCGCCGGATCAGCTCGACCAGGTTGCCCTCGCCGATCTGGGCGTGGTAGAGGTCGAGCATCAGGCGCACGCCCGGCCGGTCCAGCGTGCCGACGAGCGTGATGGCGTCCTCCACCCGGCCGAATGGCACGCCCGGGTGGTCCACGGACGCGTTGAGGTTCTCGAGGCAGAACACGACGCCGTTCGCCTCGCCCAGGTCGGCGAGCTCGAGCAGCGTCCGGTAGGCGTTGAGCCACATCTGCCCGGTGACGACGGGTTGGGGCCGGAACGGCAGGCCATTCCGCGACGAGTCGAGCTCCGCGCCGTGGACGACCAGTCGCGGACAGTCGATCTTCCGTGCTGCGTCGACCGCGAGTCGCGCAGTCCGGACCAGCTCGCGGCCGCCGCCGGCGTCGTACAGGTCGCCGTGGACGTAGCCGGTCATCGTCGACCACGTCGCGCCGATCGCGGCTACCGCATCGAGGTCCCTGGCCGTCCAGTCCCACATCTCGACCTGGAAGCCCAGGTCGTTGATGCGGCGGACGCGATCGAGGTAGGGGAGGTCGCGGAACAGCATCTCGCTCGTCACCGCGAGCGGGAACATCGGCGCGGCGGTCATTGCCCGGACCGCCGTCCGTGCCGGCGATGCCCGCAAGCGCTGGAAGCCGGGACTCGGAGCACGGCCCGAGCCTACACGCCGTCTCAGTGCGTCGGAGTCTCACGGAATCGTTCAGAATCGTGCGCCGGACCCCCGGTCAGCGTCTCGCTGGATCGCTGGATCGGCGGGTGATCAGCCAAGGGAGGCGGGAGAGAGCCAGATGCTCCGCGTCGCGTTGCTGGGTGCGGGCCGGATCGGCCACGTCCATGCGCGATCGATCGTCGGGAACGACGCAACGGAGCTGGCCTGGGTCTGCGATCCCGTGGCTACGGCCGCACGCGCCCTCGCGGAGGTCTGTGGCGCTCGCTGGAGCCCCGAACCCGGCGACGCCATCGGCGACCCGAGCGTCGACGCGGTCGTCATCGCCTCGTCGACGCCGACGCACGTGGAGCTGCTGCGGGCCGCGGTCCTGGCCGGCAAGAAGGTCCTGTGCGAGAAGCCGATCGACCTCGACCTGGCCCGCATCGATGCCTGCTGGGAGGAGATCAAGGGGCGGGCGCCGTTCGTGATGCTGGGCTTCAATCGCCGGTTCGACCCCTCGTTTCGCGAGATGCGCGAGCGTGTTCGATCCGGCGAGATCGGGCCCCTGCGCGCGCTCCGGATCACCTCGCGCGACCCCGCCCCGCCGCCCGCCGCGTATCTCGCCGTGTCGGGCGGGATCTTCCGCGACATGACGATCCACGACTTCGATATGGCCCGCCATTTCCTGGGCGAGATCACGGAGCTGTCCGCCGTCGCCTCCGACAACGGCGATCCAGTGTTCATCGATGCC
>DATJGH010000107.1:0-13474 GCA_035495215.1 Patescibacteria group bacterium | reverse complement strand
GCGGCGCGGCCGCGCAGCGCCTCGTTGCCGGCCGTCGCGATCGCGATGTAGCCCAGGATCGACGGGACCGAGGCCGCAGTCGAGCCGCCCTCGAGCCAGCGGGTGCCGCCGAGCACGAGCAGGTTGCCGGTGAGGGCGGTCAGCACCACGGCGACCGCACCGAAGACCGGACCCCAGAGCATCACGCGGTGATGCCCGAGCCGGTCGGACAGGACCCCGAACACCGGGGACAGCACGAGCTCGGCGAGGTAGAAGGTCGCCGCGAAGACGCCCACGACGAGCGCCGAGACAGCCCCTGTCTCGGGGTGGAATTCCTTGAAGTGCGACAGGTACAGCTGGAGCATCGCGCCCGTGAGGCCCGTGCTGAAGCGGAGCGTGAACGTGCCGATCAGCACCGACCGCAGCGATCGATCCATCGCGCCAAAGCGTAGCGGCGCGGGGAGCGTTTCCGGGGCTCCGCGGTCGGCTAGGATCGCCGGCACATCACCCGGCACTGGGCAGCGCAGTGGGAGGGCCTGACCGTGAGCCGCGTCGCCGTCGTCACCGACTCCGCGTCCGACATGGACGCCGGGCGGGCCGCATCGCTCGGGATCGCGATCGTGCCGCTCATCGTCAACTTCGGCAAGGACGCCTACACGGCCGGCGTGGATCTGTCGACGGCCGACTTCTGGCGCCGGATGACGGCGCCCGATGCGCCGTTCCCGACGACCGCGGCATGCAGCCCGGGCGACTTCCAGACGGCCTACCAGCGCGCCTTCGACGAGGGCGCCGAGGCCATCGTCTCGATCCACGTGGCGGGCACGCTGTCGGGCACGATCAAGGCTGCCGAGATCGCGCGCGCCATGTTCAAGGACCGTGAGATCCACGTGGTCGACTCGATGTCGGCGTCGATGGGCGAGGGTGTCCTCGCCGAGCTCGCGGTCGACATGGACGCCGCCGGCGCGACAGCCGCGGAGATCGCCCAGACGGTCACCCGCCGGCGCGAGGATATCGGCGTCTACCTCGCCCTCGAGACGCTCGAGTACCTCAAGCGCGGCGGCCGGATCAGCGGCGCCCAGGCGGCCATCGGCACGCTGCTGTCCGTGAAGCCGATCATCGAGATCAAGGACGGCCGGGTCGAGACGGCCGAGCGCGTGCGCACCCGGGGCAAGGCCCGCGAGAAGCTGGTCGAGCTGCTCGCCGTCCGCCCGATGGACCGGCTGTCGATCCTGCACACGACCCAGGCCGGCGTCGAGGAGTTCGTCGAGGAGCTGCTGCCGAAGATCCCGGGCGGCATCGACCGCTCCAAGGTCACGATCGACACCGTCGGCCCATCGGTCGGGCCGCACCTCGGGCCGGGCTGCGTCGGCGGGGTGGCCTTGTATACCGAGGGCTCGCGCCCCGCCTGAGCGAACGGGGCGGAGCCGAACGGCTCGGGCCGAAGGTTGCGGTCAGGTTGCGGGACGGTACCAATCGGCAGGTGGAATCCCCGGATCCGTGGCTATACTCGGCTCCCGGAATCGACTCGCAGGGTTGCGTCGACGCGCGCCCGCGAACCTGAACATCGTCACGTCATCAGAGGGAAACCTGACTCCATGACCACCGAGAACGTCGTCGCCCCGATCAACCCGTGGGAAGTGGCACAGCGCCAGTTCGATCTCGCCGCGGAGCGGCTCGGGCTCGATGAGGGCATGCGCCGCGTCCTGCGCGAGCCACGCCGTGAGCTCACCGTCCACTTCCCGGTTCACATGGACGACGGCAGCGTCAAGGTGTTCACCGGCTACCGCGTCCAGCACAACCTGGGCCGCGGTCCGGCGAAGGGCGGCATCCGCTACCACCAGGACGTGAGCCTCGACGAGGTCAAGGCCCTCGCCATGTGGATGACCTGGAAGTGCGCGGTCGTCGGCATTCCCTACGGCGGCGGCAAGGGCGGCGTGATCGTCGACCCGAAGCAGCTCTCGAAGAAGGAGCTCGAGGCGCTCACCCGCCGCTTCTTCACCGAGATCGAGATCCTGGTCGGGCCGGAGAAGGACATCCCGGCGCCGGACGTCAACACGAACGCCCAGGTCATGGCCTGGATGATGGACACGTACTCGATGCACGCTGGCTACACCGTCCCGGGCGTGGTCACCGGCAAGCCCATCAGCCTGGGTGGATCCGAGGGCCGCAACGAGGCCACTGCCCGGGGCACGATCTTCTGCATCATCGAGGCGGCCCGCCACCTCGGCATGGAGCTGCCGAAGGCACGCGTCGCGATCCAGGGCTTCGGCAACGCGGGCTCGATCGCCGCGCAGCTGGTCCACGAGGAGAAGGCGACGGTCGTCGCGGTCTCCGACTCGACCGGCGGCATCCACAACCCCGCCGGCCTCGATGTCCACCGACTCATCCAGTGGAAGCAGGAGCACGGCACCGTGCAGGGCTTCCCCGGCTCGAAGGACATCAGCAGCACGGATGTCCTCGAGGTCGAATGCGACATCCTCATCCCGGCGGCCCTCGAGAACCAGATCACCGAACACAACGCCAAGAACGTGAAGGCGCGGCTCATCGCCGAGGCGGCCAACGGCCCCACGACGCCCGAGGCCGACGAGATCTTCTGGAAGGCCGGCAAGTTCATGATCCCGGACATCCTGTGCAACGCCGGCGGCGTCACGGTGTCCTACTTCGAATGGGTCCAGGACCTGAACCGCGACCACTGGAGCGAGCGCGTCGTCAACGACAAGCTCCGCGAGATCATGGTCCGCTCGTTCCAGGAGGTCCTGGCCGTCGCGCGGCGCGAGCAGGTCTACATGCGCACCGCGGCGTACCTGCTCGCGGTCGAGCGCGTCGGCGACGCGATGACGATGCGAGGCCTGTACCCGTAACGTTCAGTCGCGGCTCGAACACGGCCAGGGCACCTGCCGCGGCCGCGTCGATCCCCGGCCAGGGCTAGGCGGGCTCGACGTTGCCGGTGCTGCCGTCGACCGTGACGCGCATCCCTGTTCGGAGTCGGGACGTCGCGTCGCCGGTACCCACGACGGCCGGGATGCCGTACTCGCGGGCGATCAACGCGGCATGCGAGGCCGCGCTGCCGACGTCGGTGATCAGCGCCGCAGCGCGAGGGAACAGGGGGGTCCACGCGGGCGCGGTGATCGGAGCGACCAGGACTTCACCGGCCTGAAACGAATCGAACTCGTCGGGCCCGCGGATGACGCGGACGACGCCCGTTGCGCGACCCGCGGACGCCGGCGTCCCGGATACGAGCGCGTGCGCGGAGCGCGTGGCGCCGACCTGGGACGAGAAGCGCTTCCACATCGAGTCCGCCATGCGTGGCAATCGGCCGACGACCAAGGGGGGCACGAGGCTGGCCTGCTCGACCCGCCGGCTCCGGCGAGCATTGACGTCGACCGATCTCTCGGGCCTCGCCCCGGTGAGGGCCTCCAGAGCCTCCACCCTGGTAAGGAAGAAGACGTCGTCGGGATCATCGATGTAGCCGCGCTCGGTGAGTGATGCCCCGATCCGGAGGACGGCGCGCCGCATCACCGGCCAGGCGATGGTCAGCTCTCTCGTCTGCTCATCTCGGACGGCAAGGAGGTGCTGCGCCTCGGCCAGGGTTCGCTTGAACGTTCGGAGCCGCCCGGGGGCGGACTTGAGCACGTCAACGGCCGCCGCTTCGGCGGCCCGCCTGGCCTCCATCACGCCGGCATGGACAGCGGGTGGGACCTGCGCCTGCGGGCCGAGCCTCGCCGGCGCAAACCACCAGTCGAGCGACGCGATTCCGTCGGCCTCGGGATTGGCAGGCGGTTCGAAGCCCGAGACGAGGGGCAGATGGCTCCAGCCGAGCTGCTCCCGGAGGTGCTTCCGATAGAAGGACGCGAGGTTCAGCTCGGCCTTGTACGCGGCGCCCGTCAATGCGGCGATGGACAGGAAGTACTCGCCGGCGAGGTTGGCCAGATCATCGATGAGCGATGGGAGGTCGAGCACGGGCGCGGACTCGACTCGTTGCCGCGCACGTTCGACGGCGGCCCGATAGCGTGGCTGGAGCTCGTCGCGCCACTCCCGCTCGGCCAACGGGAAGCTGTGGCGCACGGTGGCTGGAAGGATTCCGGCGACGCGTCTCGGCGACCGCAGGGCCCGCGCGAGCATGCGCGGCGCATTGCCCAGGAACGCCCGAGGCGAAGCCCAGTTGAGCGTGTAGAAGTACCAGCCGTTCACCAGAACGTGGTACGGCTGCGCCACAGACTGGCCGATCGCCTCGCGAAGACCAGCGTGGAATCGCTCTTCCATCGTCGTCAGCAGCCATGACTCGAACAACGGGGTCACGGGCTCGGAGATCCACTCGCCGAATCGGTAGCCACGCGAATAGGCGCCCGGCTTCGGCGGATCCCATGTGGCCTCCGGCGGCAGACCGGTCATCGGGCGCGCCTGGAGGATCCACAGCCGGCCCCCGCCGTCGACCGCCCACTCGATGTCCTGCGGCGAACCGCGGCGGTCGGCGATCCGGCGTGCCTCCTGCGCGATCGCGCGCGCGAGTCGACCATCGATGGCGTTCGCGAGCAGCCGGACGGGCGTACTGCGGTTGCCGCGTACCTGCCACTCATCACCGGTCTCGGCCCCGGAGACCAGCCTCGCCCCGAGTCCCTTCACCGCACTGACAACGGTCACGTCTCGGTCGCCGGTCACCGGGTCGGCCGTGAAGGCAACCCCGGCTGTGTCAGCGTCGACCATCAGCTGAACGATGACGGCCATCTCGCCGCTCGCACCGGGATCGTATTGGTGTGCCAGGCCTGCAGGGCCGCTCTGGAGCACGATCTCGCTCGCGCGCAAGAGCTCGGACGCCGGCACATCGAGCACGGTCTCGTACAGCCCGGCGAATGACCGGTCCGCGCCGTCCTCCGAGATTCCGCTCGACCTGACGGCATAGCGCTCGCCGCCCAGGGCGGCGGCGGCCTCGACCAGCAGCGCATTCCGTTCGCCGGCCGGCAGCGCGCTGGACTCGGCGTCGAGGACCACGCCGTCCGGAACGCGGACGCCGGCCGCCATGAGCTCACCGAGCATCGCGGCCTTGTTGCCCACCCGGGGGGCATCGGCGAGGCGGACATCGCCCAGGGGGTGAAGGCGTCGTGCGCTCACTTCGGCGACCCCGATCGCGCCGCGGCAACGGCGGCGCGGAAGATCCACTCGATGTCATCGATTGCCTCATCGACCGGGACGCCGAGGTGCTCTCGCCACATGCGGAGCGACGCCGAACTGGACAGGACGACGGCGAGCCGCACCACCCGTTCCCGGTCCCTGCCCTCGAGACCTGGCGCGAGCGCGTCGACGAGCTGTCGCGTAAGCGCGAGGCGAGCCGGCATCGACGCATGGCGGACCTCCTCGGCGCCCCGGCTCACGATGGCCGCCCTTGCGAGCTCGTCCATCGAATCGACGCGGTCGAAAAGGATTCGAAGACCTTGCCGGAAATCCTCGAAGGAGCTCGGCACCCTGAGCTCCGCGGGATTCGCCTTGCGGGTCGCGTACGGGTAGATCGCCTCGATCAACCCGCGCTTGGTGCCAAAGATCCGGTAGACGGTGGGGATCGAGACGCCGGCCTCCTCCGCGATCGCCGGAATCGAGATGCCGGCGATCCCGCCGGCCACGACCCGAGCGGTCGCCTCGAGGATGCGATCGCGGGTCGACGCAGCCTGCTGATCCCGGAGCCGGCTCGAGTACCGCCGCGATTCGCCCTTGCCAATACGATTCATATTGTGAATATAGTAACCGTGTCAAGACGCCCCCTGCGCGCCGCGCAGCAGGCCTGGGCCACGAGCAGCGTCCGTTGCGGGATGTGTGGTCGCCGATCGGGCCCCTGCTAGGATCGCGCCGTGCTTGACCACGAAGAGAAGTTCCTCTTCAAGGAGGAGATCCTCGCGCTCGCCAACTCGCTCGGCGAGCCGGGCCAGCTGGACAATGTCGAGGACCTGCTGACCGACGTCATCACCTCGCCCCGCTTCGACAGCGAGGTGTTCACCCTCGAGCGCAGCCTGCAGGTCATGCTCGGCGGTCGTGCCGGCACGACCCTCGTCGGCCTGCTGACCGTCTCGCCCGAGGTGTTCGACGAGGTCGCCGAGGTGCGCATCGCGCCCGAGGTGCACGAGCGCCTCGTCGCCTGGCGCGCGCGCTTCGGGCTCGCGATCGACAACGCCCTGAACTTCCTGAACAACCCGGACGGGATCCAGGGCCACAACTTCGCGACCCAGATCGCGCACGTCGAGGAGCGCCGCGTGCTGCAGGGCCGGTTGACGCTGGTCCGCTACAACAACGAGCCGCAGTTCTTCCTCGCGGACGCCTCGGTGTTCCTGGGTCTCGTCGCCGACATCATGGATCGGCTCGGGCCGTACCTCGAGGCGGAGGCGGTCGACGCGGAGACGGTCTCGCGCCTCCGCGACGGGATCGCGCTCATCGAGCGCAAGACGACGCAGCGCACCTAGGGCGCGTGCGCCAGCTCTATCTCGCGGCGACCGGCCAGAACCGCGGCAAGACCACCGCCGCGCTCGGGCTCTTCGAGGGGTTCGTCCGCCGCGGGCTCGACGCCGGGTTCATGAAGCCGGTCGGGCAGCGCACCGTCATCGACCAGGGCGAGCCCGCCGACGAGGATGCCGTGCTGATGCGGTCGGTGTTCGGGCTCACCGAGCCGTACTCGATCCTGAGCCCGGTCCACATCCCGCGCGGCTTCACCAAGGCGTACATCGCCGGCGAGGTGGTCGAGGACCTCGGCGCGAAGATCGTCCAGGCGCATGCGACCTTCCGGGACCGCGAGGTGCTCCTGATCGAGGGCACAGGGCACACCGGGGTCGGGGCGGTGATCGGACTGTCGAACGCGGCCGTCGCGGCCTCGGTGGGGGCTCCGGCGATCATCATCAGCGAAGGCGGCGTGGGCCGCCCGATCGACGAGATCGTGCTCAACGCCGCGCTGTTCGCGAGGCACGGCGTCCCGGTTGGCGGGGCGATCGTCAACAAGGTCGATGTCAAGGCGCAGCCGGGCATCGAGCGCGTGCTCGAGCGGGGGCTCGCGCCTTACAACATCCCGCTGCTCGGCGTCCTGCCCGTCCGGCCGCTCCTGTCGAACCCGACCCTCGAGATGATCCTCGAGGGGGTTCGCGGCGAGACGATCCATCCGGGGCCCGATCTCGAGCGCGTGATCGACGGGGTCGCGATCGGAGCGATGGAGCCCGGACACATGCTCGAACGGGTCGGGCCGGGCACCCTCGTCATCGTCCCGGGCGATCGGGAGGACGTGATCCTCACGCTCACGACGGCGCACCTCATGGGCGCTCCGCGCCCCGCCTCGGTCGACGAGCTGACCCAGCCGACCCTCGAGCTGGGCGACGACCACGCGGGCGCCTCGATCGGCCTGGTCCTGACCGGCGGCTACCGCCCGCGCAAGGCGGTGATCGAGGCGATCCGGCGGGCCGATCTGTTCGCGACCCTGGTTCCGAAGGACACCTACACGGTCGCCTCGGAGGTGCACGACCTGCTCGTCAAGACCCACGCCGCGGACCGCGAGAAGATCGAGCTCATCAAGGAGCTCGTCGGGCGCAACCTCGACATCGACCGTGTCCTGGGCGTCGCCACGGAGGCGCCCAACGCGGTCTGAGCCCGCGTCCTCAGGCCTCCCAGCGGACGCGGATCGGACCGGGGAGGCCGGGGAGTGGCAGGGAGGTCGCCTCGGCCTCGACCGCCTCGCGTTCGGCTGGAGCGAATCGCCGCCATGCCTGGATCGACAGGTTCTGGTGGGCGCGGCGCCACGTCCCGGCGACCTCACCCTCGACGAGCAGCGCCCCCGGCCAGACACGCGACGTCCAGAGCTCGTCGCGGCGCTTCGGGTCCGGCACGAGCAGCTCGCGATCACGCCCGTGGTACAGCCAGAAGCTGTCGCCGCTCGGCAGCAGCCGCGCCGGCGCCGTCGCATGCGCGGCGGCGCGGAAGCCGGCGTCGTCGGCGGCCAGGATCCAGGCGTCGCCGATCGGCGTGGTCACCGCCACGATCTCGCCCCCGAGGCCATCGAAGGCGCGCGGGCCATCAGCGGTGCCAATCCCTGCCCACTTCGAGAACGCGGCCGGCGTCGTCGGGCCGTACACGTGCAGGTAGCGGCGAGCGAGTTCGAGCTGTGCTTCCGCCGCGGTCATGTCGGGCCGCGGCACGACCCAGATCTTCGGCGCCCGCGCGCCCTCCCAGCGCAGCCGGACCATGCCGGTCGTGGTCCCGTACCGAAGGCTGTTTGGCGGCACGCCGAGCTCGGCGCCGGCATGGCCGTACGCGATCCGACCAGCGCCGACGGCCTTCCGAATGAGCTCCGCGGCGCCGTCGGCGACGCGCCGGCCACGGGCGTCTGACGGGTAGCGGCCGAGGGTGAAGATGGCGGCGTCTCGCTCGGCCACGACGAACAGGCTGAACCGAGGACCCCAGACCTGGGTGAGCGACGGATCGTCAAGGGCATCCGGGCCCGTCTTCGCGACGCGGGCGTGAATCGACAGCAACGCGGCGCGCGGCATGCTGTCCTGCAGGCCGGCCCACGCGGCGGTTCGGATGGAGTCGGCGCCCCATGGCAGCCGCTCGTCAAGCGCTCCGACGGTTCGCCGGAACGCCAGGACCTGGTCCCTCGAAAGCGCGAGGCGGGCCTTCCTCACCCGTGTGCGGCGGTGCTCGACCCTGGCTCGAGCACGACCACCGGCGTCTTCGTCGATCGCGCCTCGACATACGCCGCGCTGCCGGGGAAGAGCCTCCAGAGGCGAGCCACCTCCTCGCCCGCGGCCGCTCGCGCACGGACCGATCGGGTCTCGTCCTTGAGCTCGACCGTCGCGTCGGGGTTGGCCTGGAGGTTCAGCCACCACTTCGGGTCGCCCTCGCCCCAGCCGTTCATCGCCACGGTCACGAGGTTGTCGCCGTCGGGCTGGTAGCCAAGGATCGCGATGCGCTCCTGCCCGGACCTCCGCCCGACGGTATGGAGTCGCATCGTGCCCCACTTCTCGGGCTTCGCCATCCAGAGGCCTCGGCGTCCGCCGGTGAAGCGAAAGATCGCCCGATGGATCGCCCATGCCGCGACGACGAACCACCGAGGCGGGACGGACGGAGGCTTTGGCGACTGCTTCGATCCGGCGTTGTCAGTCATCGGGTGGATCGTCGCATATCGCGCCGTCAGCCCAAACCGGGTTATCTCGTGAGCCCGGCCGCTGGGACAGCCCAACGGACGGATCAGGCATCCGCGGGCGGGATGTTCGCGTTGAAGCGAAAACGGTTCGCGGGATCGAGGCGCCGCTTGAGCTGCTGAAGGCGAGCCCACGAGTCCGGTGGGTATGCCGCCGCCACGCGCGCCGCCGTCTGGTCGAGCTCGGGGTAGTTGAGGTAGCCGCCGCCTCGGAGCGAGAGCGGCGAGACGCGATCGGCGAACCGGCGTGCCCAGGCGATCTCCGCCTCGTCGTCCGCCGGGTCGCTCCAGATCGCGAGCGCGGTCACGTTTGCCACAGCGGCCCGGCCGCCGAACGCAGCCCACGACTCCGGGATCCGATGCGCCCGGCCGTGGATGAGCTCGACGAGCGCGAACGACTCGTTCGTCTCCTCGGATGCGGACGCGATCAGGGCGTCGGCGAGGGTCTCGTCCAGGCGCCCGACGAGATGGCCCTTCCAGTACTGCCGGAGCCCGAACGGGATCGGCTGGTACAGGGACTGCTGCTGGAGCCAGCTCATCGCCTTGAGGTCGGTTTCATAGCAGGCGGGGTGGTCGGCCAGGGCACGGATCGCCGCGGTGCCGCCCTCCGGGTCGCCGCGCCACCCGACGTTCACCGAGATGGCGGGCGAGCCGTCCTCGGCGCGCCACGCGACCATCGCCAGGACGAGCTCGTCGGGCGCCGACGCCTCGATCTCGAACGTCCGAAGGATCGCCTCGCGGAGGGCATCGCCACGGAACCGGAGGCGTCCGCCGAACATCGCCGGCACCGGGGTCAGCGCATACCGCAGGTGCGTGACGATGCCGAAGTTGCCGCCGCCGCCGCGAAGGCCCCAAAGCACCTCGGGCTCGCGCTGCTCGTCGACCTCGAGCACGTCGCCGTCCGCCGTCACGAGCTGGGCGCCGATCAGCGCGTCGCACGCGAACCCCTCCGACGACAGGAGCCAGCTGATCCCGCCGGTCAGGGTCAGGCCACCGATCCCGGTGTCGATGAAGGTCCCGGACGGCGCAGCCAGGCCGTGGGCGAAGGTTGCCGCGTCGAGGTCCATCAACCGGGACCCGGCGAGCGCGTGCGCCGTTTTCGCAGCCGGGTCGACCGTCGCTCCGCGCCACCGCGACAAGTCGATGAGGAGCGCTCCGTTCGGAGAGGAGTGGCCGGCGACGCTGTGGCCGCCGCCCCGAACGCCGATCGCGAGACCCGACTCCGCTGCCCAACGCACCGCAGCGATGATGTCGGGCAGGTCGGCGGGCCGGAGAATTGACACCGGACGGCCGGTCGCCATCGCGTTGTAGGCCGCTCGAGCCGCCTCGTACCCTCCGTCGCCGGGCGCCATAACCTCGCCGCGCGTCCGCCCGCGGAGATCACGAACCGCCTCGCCCAGCATCGGCACTCCTCCGTTTGGTCGCGCAGTCGATGTCACTCGATGATTTCGTTGTCGATCAGCCTGGTCGGGCCGAAGTGAACGGCCATCGAGAGGAGCGCGGGCCCGGTCACGGCGTCGAGCTCCCGCAGCGTTCCGGTGTCAGCGACAGAAACGTACTCCGGGCTCGCGAGTGGCTCCTCGGCGAGGATGCGGCGCATCTCGCTCCGCAGCGCCTCGGCCGAGCGCTCCCCGTCGGCATGCAGCGCGCGCGCCGCGCGAAGCGCGCGAGCGAGCACGGGCGCGGCTGCCCGCTCGGCGGGCGAAAGGTGGACGTTCCGCGACGACATGGCGAGCCCATCCGCCTCGCGGACCGTCGGATGCGCGATGGCCTCGGTCGGGAGCGCGAGGTCGAGCGCCATGCGCCGGATCACGAGCAGCTGCTGGGCGTCCTTCTGGCCGAAGTAGGCGTGCTCGGCGCCAACGAGGTCGAACAGGATCGCGACGACCGTGGCGACGCCGTCGAAGTGGCCCGGCCGGGCGGCCCCCTCGAGCGGCTCGGCCACCGCGCCGACCTTGACCATGGTGTCGAACCCGGGCGGGTAGACCTCCTCGACCGACGGCGCGAAGACGAGGTCCACGCCCTCCTCGGTGCACAGCGCGATGTCGCGTGCCTCGCTGCGCGGGTACTTCTCGAGGTCGGCCGGGTCGCCGAACTGGCGCGGGTTGACGAAGATCGACACGACCGTGGTGGCGTTCTCGGTGCGTGCCCGGTGGATCAACGCCCGGTGGCCGTCGTGCAGCCAGCCCATGGTCGGAACGAGCCCGACCGGTCGCGGCGCGGTCGCCAGCGCCTCGCGCAGCTCGGCCCGCGTCCGGACGATGCGCAACACGCCCGTCGGCGGTGCAGCGGCAGGTGATTCCCGGGTAACCACGCGGTGAGGCTACGCCAATCGACCCTCGCTAGGATGCCGCTCGATGGCCCCTGCTGAGCTCCGACGCTGCGACTGGGTGGGATCGGACCCGCTCAACATCGAGCACCACGACCTGGAGTGGGGCGTGCCCTCGCGGGACCGGCGCTTCCTGTTCGAGATGCTCACGCTCGAGGGCGCGCAGGCGGGCCTGTCGTGGACGACGATCCTGCGCAAGCGCGATGGCTACCGGGCGGCGTTCGCGAACCTCGAGCCTGATCGGGTGGCCACGCTCGACTTCGACGATGTCGATCGACTCATGCTGGACCCGGGCATCGTCCGGAATCGGGGCAAGGTGGAGTCGACGATCGACAACGCGCGGGCCGTCCTCGCCCTCGAGCGCGGCGGGACGACCTTCGTCGACCATCTCTGGTCGTTCGTCGGGGGCACGCCGATCGACAACGCGTTCACCGAGCTTGCCCAGCTCCCGGCCGAGACGGCCGAGTCGAACGCGATGTCCAGGGACCTGAAGGCGCGAGGCTTCCGCTTCGTCGGCCCGACGATCCTCTATGCCTTCATGCAGGCGACCGGCCTGGTCAACGATCACACGGTCGACTGCTTCCGGTACCGCGAGGTCGGCGGCGGGCGAGCCTAGGGCTCGCGGGCGCTAGAGGTCGCGATCGAGCGGGATCAGCGGCGGGGTGATCCCGGCAGCGCGGTCTTCGGCGTGGCGTCCAAGGGCATCCTCGAGGACGTCGTCCTCCATCCGCACCGACTCGGCCGCGCCGGGGAACGTGCCGGCGACGACGTCGTCCATCCAGCGCCGGGTCGCGTCGGCGATCGTGCCCTGGAGGTCGGCGTAGGGTCGGGCGTGCTTGGGCCGGAAGGTGCCGAGGCCGAGGAGGTCCGTCACCACCTGGACCTGGCCGCTGCAGTGCGGACCGGCGCCGATGCCGATCGTCGGGATGTGCAGCCGCTCGGTGATCACCGCGGCGAGCTGCTCCGGGACGAGCTCGAGCACGATCGAGAATGCGCCCGCGTCCTGGATTGCGACCGCGTCGTGGAGGACGGCCCGGGCGGCGTCGCGGGATTTGCCCTGGACCTTGACCTTGCCGCCCATGCCGTGCTGGGACTGCGGCGTCCAGCCGATGTGGCCCTGGACCGGCACGCCGGATTTCACGAGCGCCTCGACGATCCGAGCGCTGCGCACGCCGCCCTCGACCTTGACCGCCTGCGCGCCGCCGTCCTGCATGAACCGACCGGCGTTGTCGATGGCTTCCTCGACCGTCGAGTAGGTCAGGAACGGCATGTCGCCGATGACGAGCGCGCGCCGCGTGCCACGGACGACCGCCCGGGTGTGGTGGAGCATCTCGGCCATCGTCACCTTGACGGTGGTCTCGTAGCCGAGCATCACCTGGCCGAGGGAGTCGCCAACGAGGATCATCGGGACGCCCGCCTCGTCCAGGATCCTCGCGGTCGGGTAGTCGTAGGCGGTCAGCATCGGGATCCGCTCGCCCTCGGCGTACATCCGGCCGATGTCCGAGGTCGTCAGCCGACGGACCTCGCTGGAGGCGCTCATCTCGCTCCTTCTCTCCTCGCGGGCTCCTGGACGCGGGCAGTCTGCGCCCCGGCGTCGCGGTCGTCCAACGCCCGGGCGACCCGGTCGAGGATGCGATCCGCGACCTCGCGCTTGGACAGCACGGGCAGCTCCTCACGCCCTCCGGACCGCTCGAGCAGCGCCACCCGGTTGGTGTCGGTGCCAAAGCCCGAGCCGGGCTCGCTGACGTCGTTCGCAACCAGCAGGTCGATGCCCTTTGCGGCGAGCTTGGCGGGCGCTCGATCGAGGTCGCCGGTCTCCGCCGCGAACCCGACGAGGTAGGCGCCTGAGCCGCTGCCGGCGATCTCCGCCAGGAGGTCCGGGGTGGGGGAGAGCTCGAGTGTGAGGCCATCGGCCCGGGCGATCTTGCGGTCACGCGGGCTCGCCGGCGTGAAGTCGGCGACGGCGGCGGCCATGATGAGTGCATCGGCCTCAGCGGCCATCG
>DATJGH010000106.1:0-27518 GCA_035495215.1 Patescibacteria group bacterium | reverse complement strand
CCTCCGTGCCGATCGTGACCGTCGCCGGGCCGTATTCGCGCTTGCCCGTCGCCTCGACGTGGCCGCCGAGCTCGTTCGCCATCAGCTGAGCGCCGTAGCAGATGCCGAGGACCGGGAGGCGGCCGCTCCAGATCGCGGGGTCCGGCTTCGGGGCGTCGACGTCGTAGACGGAGTTCGGGCCGCCGGACAGGATCACGGCGCTGGCGCCGCGCCGCTCCAGCTCCTCGAGCGGCGTGTCGTGCGGCTGGAGCTCCGAGTAGACGTTCAGCTCGCGGACGCGGCGCGCGATCAGCTGCGCGAACTGGCTCCCGAAGTCGAGGACGACGACGCTATCGGCGTGGTCCGTGTCCGGCCGCGCGCCGTCGGCCCGGTCCGGTGCCGGCGCATGGAGCGCCGTCTCGAGATACGCCTCGACCTCGGCGTCGTCCGGGGCAAGGACACGGTGGCCCGCATTGGCGGCCTCGCCATGCACTGTCCTGCCCTTGCCGGTCACGCCCGATCGAATCCCTCGCTTCGTCGCCCGGTGCCACGCCGCGCCGGCCGTCGCCCGAATCTTAACGACCGCTCGGGTCCTCGACCGATCGCCGCGCTCGACGGATCGCGGCGCTCGGCCAACCGCGCCGGTATGCTCCACCGCGCATGGCCGACCGACGGGGGGCTGCCCGAACGCGAGTCGCCGCTCCATTCCTTGCCGGATTGATGGCCTTCGGCCTCGTCGCGTGCTCGGCGACCCCATCCCTCTCCCCGAGTGCCGTGCCGACGATCGTGCCCACGCCCACACCGACGATCGCTCCCACCGCGACGGCGGCCGCGGCCACGGCGACGGTGACGCCCGCGCCGAGCAGCATCTCCGCCGCGCCCGCGTGCACCGCCGCGGACCTGAAGGCGTCCCACGACCTCGTCGAGGGCGCGGCAGGGTCGCGCCTGACCACCGTCGTCCTGGTGGCCGCGTCGGCGTGCTCGGTCGACCTGTATCCGGCAATCGGCATCCGCGACGCGAATGGCGGCGAGCTCGTCGGATCGACGGCCGGTGGCGCCGGCCGCGTCGACCTCGACCCGAACGCGAGCTACGCGAGCGCCATCCGCTTCGTCAACTGGTGCAGCCCCGATCCGGCGTTCCCGCTCTCGCTCGTGATCCGGCTCGGTGCCGGGGAAGTGCGCGTCAGCGGCTCGTCGTTCCCCGACGAGGGCGACATGCCGCCGTGCAACGGCGGCGGCGGTCCGGCACTCGAAGCCGGCCAGTGGGAGGCGGCCCCCTAGGCGGGACTCCGCCGCAGGCGATAGACGGGGCCACGACCCAACCGCTCCGCCGGGGTTCCGTACTTCAGGATCAGATCGCGCACGGCGCGCTGCGCCTGGGCCCCGTCGAGCGGCTCCGCGACGGCGTCCGGCCAGGACTCCGCTCCGACGACGACCCTGCAGCGCGGATCCGCGTCGAGGTTGCGCGCCCAGTCGGCCTCGGGGGAACCGGCCGCGACAAGGACGCTCCCATCGGGCTCCTGGACGTAGCCCAGCGCAACCTCCACCGGCCGCCCGCTCCTGCGGCCGCGGGTCTCGAGGCGGATGACCTTGCCCCAGCCGGCGAGCTGGGCTCCGAGCTCATCCATTGTGGAGGGCTCATCCACTGCAGCTGCGCTCAGCGGCCCGCATGAGACCGCGGTTTCAGCGGCTGCGGCCCTGCCAGCTCTTCCCTTCGGTCTGCACGGCCGGGGCGTAGACGAGCTCGACCTGCTGCATGTCGCGCAGCGTTCGCGCGCCGAGCGCGGCCATCGACTGGCGCAGCGCGCCCACGAGGTTCTGCGAGCCGTCGCTGACCGTCGCCGGCCCCAGCAGGATCTTCTCCAGCGTGCCCACGGTCCCGACCTTGATGCGCGTCCCGCGCGGCAGCACGGGCGACGGCGCGGCCATCCCCCAGTTCACGCCTTGGCCAGGGGCCTCCTCGGCCCGGGCGAGCGGCGAGCCGAGCATCAGCGCATCGGCGCCGGCGGCGATTGCCTTGGCAAGCTCGCCGCCGCGGCGCATCCCGCCATCGGCGACGACGGGCACGTAGCGACCCGTCTCGCGCAGGTACGCATCGCGCGCGCCGGCCACGTCCGCGACGGCCGTGACCTGCGGGACACCGATGCCCAGCACCTCGCGGGTCGTGCATGCCGCGCCTGGCCCGACGCCCACGAACACCGCCGCCGCGCCCTGCTCCATCAGGAGGTACGCGGCCTCGGCGCTGGTCGTGTTGCCCACCGCGACGGGGATCGGCATGAACCGGGTGAACTCGCCCAGCGACAGCGGGTCGTAACCGCTGGCCAGGTGCCGCGCGGACGAGACCTGCGACTGGACCAGGAACATGTCCGCGCCGTGCTCGGCGCAGAACGGGCCCCAGCGGCGGGCGGCACCGGGCGTGGCCGCGACCGCGGCCTTCGAGCCGGCGTCGTGGATCTCCTCGATGCGTCGCGCGACCAGGTCCTCGCGGATCGGGGCCGTGTACGCCTCGGACAACGCTCGCTGGACCTCGTCGTCCGGCGCGGTGGCGATGCGCCGCAGGACCTCGGCCGGATCGTCGTAACGGGCCTGCACGCCCTCGAGGTTCAGCACCGCGAGGCCGCCAAGCTTTGCGAGGGCGCCCGCGAACGCGGGATCCACGACGGCGTCCATCGCGGCGGCGATGATCGGAATCACGAGCTCGATGCCGCAGAACGTCTGGCCCAGCTCGACGTCGTTGGGCTCGATTGTCTCGAGGCCGGGGGCGAGCGAAACGTCCTCGAAGCCGTAGGTCGGCCGCAGCGTGTCGACCTTGGAGCGGAAGGCAGGCAGGCGCCCGACCGCCTCGGCCTGGCTCCGCTGGTCGATCACTGGCGAGGTGTCTCCTCCTGCAACGGTGGCGGAGAGTCTAGCAAGCGATAGTGGCTCGCCTTGGCCGGGTGATCGACCAGCCACCCGACCATGTCGATCGCTCGCTCATAGGCGGGCCACACGACGAGGGCGCGCGCCTCGTCAGGCGTCAGCCAGCGCTGGTCATCGTGCTCGTGCGACAGCACCGCGGCCGCGCCGGTTCGAACCCGAGCCGCGAACACCGCCTCGCACCACACGGCGTCGACGCTGTTCTCGTGGAACCAGTTGACGATGTCGGTCTCGAAGACGTCCTCGATGTCGCCGCCGGTCAGGCCCGTCTCCTCCTCGACCTCGCGGAGCGCTCCGTCGACGACGCGCTCACCGGCCTCGAGCCGGCCCGTCACGCATTGCCAGATCCCGGCGTAGATCCGGCCGGGCGCGCGGCGGATGAGCAGGATCTCGGGCCGGCCCGCGGCGTCCAGGCGGAACAGCCAGCAGGCGACGAGATCGGGCCGGACCGGGCTCATGCGTCCGGCTCTCGGCCGGGTGTCGAGGCCGGCCCAGCGGCGGGCTCGATCAGAGCCGTTCGAACCGCTCGACGGGCAAGACGAACACCGTGGCCCCGCCGACCTCGACCTCGAGCGGGTAGGGCATGAAGAACTCCCCGGGCTCCATGATCGGTGGCATCGGGTTGACGACCTGGGTTCGCGACGTGCAGTGCTCGGTGATGATCGACATCACGTCGTCGACCCGATCGTCCTCGACGCCCAGCACGATCGTGGCGTTCGACTGCTTCAGGAATCCGCCCGACGAGTGCAGCCGCGTGGCGCGGTAGTCCTTCTCGAGGAGCCCGTCGACGAGCGCGCCCGCGTCCTCGTTGTGGATGATCGCGAGGATCAGCTTCACGGCCGGGAGTATACGGTCGGGTCTGCGCGATTCCGGGAGGACCGCGCATCGACCGGCTGTTCGATTGACCGCCCCTCCGACTCGTGTAGGATCGGAGGGACTTGACCCCTGACCCCCTCCTCCTCGCAGCGATCCGCGCCGTCGCGCGCAGCGACGACCCCGACGCGACCCTTGACGAGCTGCTCGAGATCACGCTGCGCACGACCGGCGCCGATCGAGCCGCGGCCTACCTGTGGGATGGGGAGCGCGGTGGGCTCGCCGTGGCAGCGGCCCGGGGCTACGAAGAGGAGGCGCTCGCGCAGCTCGAAGCGGGCGCGTCCGGGGAGGACAGCCCCGTCCAGCTCGCCGCGCAGGAACGGATCCAGGCCAGCGGCGACGCCGATGCGGCGGGTCGAGTGACCTCCGCCTGGCCGGTGGTGATCGGCCGCGAGGGCATCGAGGAGCCGGTCGGCGCGCTCGCCGTGGAGTCGGAGGAGGGGCCGTCGGCCGACGCCTCCGAGCGGGCCGCGGCCCTGGCCGACCTGATCGCGGTCGTCGTCGATCGCGCCCGGCTGGCGACGAACGCCGCCGAGCGGATCGACTGGGCCGAGCGCGTCGCGAACTCGGACATGCTGACCGGCCTCGCCAACGCGCGGACGATGCTCCGGGTGATGGAGCTCGAGCTGGCCCGCGCAGCTCGCCAGGGGGTCGAGATCACGCTCGCCCTGTTCGACGTCGACGACCTGACCGGGATCAACGACGCCGACGGCCGCGGGGCGGGCGACGACGTCCTGCGCGAAGTCGCTGCCGTGGTCGGCGAATCCGTGCGTGCCGTCGACACGGTGGCGCGCTGGGGCGGCGATGAGTTCCTGGTGGTCGCGCCGGGCGCGAAGGGGACGACCGTCGCCGAGCGAATCGTGAACGCGGTCGCCGCGCGAGCCGCCGCGACGAACCGACGAATCACCGTGTCCGCGGGAATCGCCCGCTTCCCTGGCGACGGCTCGACGCCCGAAGAGCTGGTCCAGGCCGCCGAGTCCGCGCTCCACGCGGCCCAGGCCGCCGGTCCGGGCACGTTCGCCGAGGCGGCGCACGACAAGGGCAACGGCACCGGCTCAGGCGTCGGCTCGGGGGTTGCGGGGGCCTGACGCCCGCCCGGCGGCCCGCGGCCGCGATGGCCTGATCAACGAGGTTTGTCGGCTCAGCCCGCCTGCGCGTGCGCGGCGCCGAGCGCCCTGATCGGCAGCGTGGGCGTCGTCGCGCCTGCCTGCGGCTCGAGGGTCAGCGCCACGACGACTCCCTCGCCCAGCGGACCATGGGCGGCCAGGAGCGATGCCGAGCCGCTGCTTCCGACCGCGAACCCGCCGATCGGCACGGGCGCCTGCTTGCCGGCGATGAGCCACGCCTCGTAGACCTGCGTACCGGTCGTCGGCGCGAGGTTGCGCATCACCAGGGCGACGCTCCCGTCGGCCGCAACGGCGGCCAGGCCCGTGGGGCCGCCGGCGGCGTTGGGGTCGGTCAGGACGGCGAGCTGTGCGCCGGGCTTCGCGGCCTCGTCGAGCACCGTGATCACCCCGGTGCGATACGTCTCGAGACCCGCGATCTGATCGCGCAGCTGGAGGTTCCAGGCACCGAGGCCGAGCGCGGCGATCAGGGCAGCCGCGGCCACGGCCGCCCAGGCGGGCCGGCGGAAGATCGCGCCGAGATCCCAGGAGCGACGCGGCTCGGCAGCTCGCGGCTGTGCCGCGGGACGCGGCGCCTCCGAGACGGCGGGCGCAGCCGCGGCCTGCCGACGTGCCGCCTGGTCCGCAGCGGCCGCCGCCATGATCCGGTCCTTCAGGCCGGCCGGCGGCGCGACGCGCTCGACCGCCTCGAAGAGCGCCGGCACGACCGAGCTCAGCTCGGCCATCTCGGCGTGCAGCTCCGGGCATTCGGCCAGGTGGCGGCGGACCGCCCCGGATTCGGCGGGCGTCAAGGCGCCCAGCACGAAGGCGGGCGCGAGCTCCGCAACCTCGGAGCAGGTCATGCCGGCGAACGTGTGCTCAGCCACCGCCGCCTCCTCCGCCATCGTCGAGGGGGAGCAGGGCCGCGCGCAGACCCTGGAGGCCGAGCCGCAACCGGCCCTTGACCGTGCCCAGCGGCACACCCGTCCGCTCGGCGATCTCGGTCTGGGTCAACCCCCCGAAGTAGGCAAGCTCGATCGCTTCGCGCTGGACGTCGGAGATCCGGCTGAGCGCCCCCTGCACCGCCTCGCGGTCGAGCCGCAGCTCGACATCGCCCCAGGTGTCGGGGAGTGTCAGCGAGTCCGGGAGCCCCGACTCCGGATCAGGGAGCTCGACCGTCGGGCGTCGTCGTCGGATGGCGTCGATCGCCCGGTGGTGGACGATCGAGAGGAGCCAGGTCCGGACCGAGCCGCGCGCACCGGCGTACCGACCGGCATTGCGCCACGCACCCAGAAACGCGTCCTGGACGACGTCTTCGGCAGCCGATCTGTCACGAGTGATGCGATACGCAATTGAGAAGGCCATCGCCCCGTACTGCTCATAGAGAAGATCGAGCGCCCCGAGATCGCCGCCCGCAAGGCGATCCATCCAGGCCCGATCGGTCCGGTCTGCATCGGACCCGGTGGCGCCACGTGCTGCGATCTCGGGATCGCTCACCGGCTTCTTCGCAGCGCGGCCGTGAACGGTTCAATCGCAGCTTCCGACGGCCGCATCTCCCCCATCACGGCGGGAGTGTAGGCGAGGCATGCGCCCGATCCGGACCGCTCCGGACCGCCTCGAAGTCGCCTTGTTGATCCGGCAGCTGCCTTGCCGCGTAACAGGGGCGAGGACGGGCGGCAATCGCCCCGTCCGATCGGAAACCAAACCTCGACCCGAACGCCGGATCCAGGACGCGTCGGTCCGGTGGTGGGGAGCGGTTTGCCTTGGAGGGGAAACTCGGAAATGCAACGGCCTTCAGCTCGGAGCGGCGCCCTCGTGGCGGGCGCCGCCCTCATCCTGGCGCTGGGTGGCGCCCCGCTGCTCGCAACGGGCGCGGATCACCTCGATGCGCCGGCGCTCGGCGGACTGACGAATGCAGCCGGCGACATCGCCCCGCACTCGGACCACGGCGATCGTGACATCAACGACGTTTACGTGTTCCAGGGCAACGACTCGTCGCGCACGGTGCTCGCGATGACCACCAACCCGGCGATCAACCTGTTCAACACCCGGTTCGGCACGAATGTCCGGTATGCGATCAACGTCGATCGCAACGGCGACGCGAAGCCTGACCTCGCCTATGTCTGGCGCTTCGGCGCTCCGAACGGCGCGGGAGCCCAGTCGTACACGGTCACTCGCTACGCCGGGGCCAACGCCCGCAGCTTCGCGCTCGGCGTCGCCTGGGGCTCCGGCTCAACCGCCGGATCCGGGATCGGCACGGCCAAGGGCGCATCGAGGGTCTTTGCCGGCGTGCGCAGCGATCCCTTCTTCTTCGACCTGACCGGGTTCCTCGGGACGGTCCTCCACGTCGGAACGGACCAGTTCAAGGTCCTGGACGGCAACGCCCACGACTTCTTCACGCCGCTCAACACGAACGCGGTCGTGATCGAAGTGCCCGACGACGCGCTCGGTGCGACGAACATCGGCGTGTGGGGCACGACGTCCTACTGGGATGGCTCATCGTGGGTGGCGGCTGACCAGATGGGTCGGCCGGCGATCAACACGGTGTTCAACACGAAGCTGGTCGATGCCAACTCGGGCCAGACCAAGAACCGGTTCAACACCACGCCGCCGTCCGAGCAGCGAACCGCATTCGGCGGCCTGTTCCGGACGAACGCGATCACCACGCTCACGAACATCAATGCCGTGCTCGGGACCAAGGCGGCCTTCGGCTGCCAGGACTACGACGCGGCCACTGCCGGCGCCATCGCCGACATCCTGCTGCCGGACATGCTCACGTACGACGTGACCACGCCGGCAAACGGTGAGGCGCTGAACGGCCGCGCCCTCGCGGACGACGTCATCGATGCCGAGCTCGGCATCACGACGAACGGCTGCGTGACCAGCGACGGCGTGCCGGCGCACACGGACTACCTGTCCAGCTTCCCGTACCTCGGTGTCCCGCACTGAGTCAGCTCGGAACGGGGAGCGTCGCCTCGGCGGCGCTCCCCGACTCCGCCTCTCGACCTCCCCATCTGACCCACCACTGACCGACCGGAGCCGACCGACGTGACCGCCATCCCCCTTCCCCGGATCAGACGCCCGCGACCGATCGCGTTCCTGGTCGCCGCCGCGGCCGTGGTCGCCGTGTCCCAGGTCGGTGCTCTCGTTCGCCCAGCCGGTCCGTCCACGGCACAGCCGCTGACACCGGTGACGGTGAACGGTCCCGTGACCGCTCCCGACGCACCGGTCATGACCGCCCCGGGCAGCCTCGCCCAGATCGACCATGCGATCGCGGCGTGGACCCAGAACCTCGCGACGAACGACAGGGACTTCCTGTCCGCGGCCGACCTCGGCCTCCTGTACGAGGCAAGAGCTCGACTCAGCGGCGACATCGGTGACTACGCCAGGGCCCAGGACGCGGTGGACCGGTCCCTCGCGATCGTGCCCACCCAGATCGACGTCCTCGCGGAGCATGCCCGCCTCGCGCTCGCGACCCACGACTTCGGGCGAGCGCTCTCCGAGGCACGGTCCCTCGACCGGACCGCGCCGAACCAGCCGGCGATCCTGGCGATCATCGCCGACGCCCAGCTCGAGCTCGGCGACGTGGACACGGCGGCGGCAACATACGATCGCATCCAGGAGGTCGCGACCAGCCCCGCGATCACCGCGCGGCTCGCCCGCGTCGCCTTCGTGCGCGGCGATCCCGGCGGCGCGGTGCGCATGGCCGAGGCTGCCCAGGCGGGCGCCGTGGCCGCCGGCATCGAAGGCACGAGCCTGAGCTGGTACGCGTACGTCGCCGGTACGATGCAGCTCGCGGCCGGTTCGCCCGAGGCCGCGGCGACCTGGTTCGACAAGGCGCTCGAGGCGTGGCCCCAGAGCTTCCTCGCGCTGGCCGGACGAGCCCGCGCTGCGGCGGCACTCGGCAAGGTCGATGACGCGATCGTGGGCTATCGCGCGGCCATCGCGGTCGCACCCCAGCCCGACGCACTCACCGCGCTGGGAGATCTCCTGTCCCTCCGCGGCGACGACAGCGCTGCCCAGCGGCAGTACGACACGGTGCTGGCGATCGCGAAGCTGCAGGGCTCGGGCGGGCTGATCTTCAACCGACAGCTGGTCCTGTTCGACGTGAACCACGGCCGCGATCTGCCGGCGGCCCTCGCGCTCGCCGACCAGGAGCTCGCCGGGCGCCACGACATCTATGGCTACGACGCCCGGGCGTGGGCGCTCCTCGCGAACGGCCGCGCGGCAGATGCGGACGCGGCCATGGCCAGGGCACTGGCGCTCGGGACCCGCGACGCGATGCTCCTGTACCACGCGGGCGAGATCGCTCGTGAGCTCGGCGACACCTCGCGGGCTCGGGACCTGCTGACCCAGGCATTGGCGATCCGCGGCGCCCTCGATCCCCTGGCGGCCCGGCGCGCGCAGGCCGACCTCGCGGGGCTCCGATGATCCGCGCGCGCGGAGCACTCCTGTTCGCCGACCCGGGCGGGGCGCGCCGCGTTCGGTCACGCGGCGGCGCCCGCCGGCGCATCGCGTCGACCGCCGCGGCGTTCGGGATCGCGCTCATGCTGGTGCTACCCGCGACCGCGTCCGCCCATCCCCTCGGCAACTTCACGATCAACCACTTCGCCGCGGTCCGGGTCAGTGCGGATCGAATCTCGCTCGATGTCGTCATCGACCGGGCCGAGATCCCCTCGTTCCAGGAACAGCAGCGGCTCGACACGGACGCTGACGGTGTCGTCTCGCCGGCCGAGCTCTCGACGCAGCGGGAGTCGGAATGCCGGACGCTCACCGCTGACCTGCACCTCGCTGTCGGCGGGACAGCAGTCACGCCGCGGCTCCTCGCCGCGGGCCTGACCCTGCCGTCCGGTGCCGGTGGCCTGTCGACGATGCGCCTCGTGTGCGAGCTCGAGGCGGCCCTCGGTGGCGGCATCCCAGCCGGGACCACGGTCTCGTTCGAGGATCGGTCATTCGCCGAGCGCATCGGCTGGCGGGAGATCGTCGTGCTTGGCGATGGCGTCACGATCGGCAGCAACGGCGTCGCCTCGAATGCGAACGCCGCCGGCGTCTCGAACCGGCTGACGAGCTACCCGACGGATCTCCTGACCCAACCGCTCGACGAGCGGTCGATCTCCATGACCGTCACGCCAGGCGGCCCGGCCTTGCCGGCGTGGGCGGCCCCCGACGCCTCGGCGCTCGAAACCGCGCCGGCCCGGGGCGGCTCGGCTTCTGTGCTCGGCGCGGTGTCAGGCACTGGGCTCGGCGCGGTGCCGGGCGGCGTCGGACGCGATCTCGCCGGGCTCGTCGACGTCCAGGACCTCACCCCGCTCGCGATCATCGTCTCGCTCGCCATCGCCTTCGGCCTCGGCGTGATCCACGCGCTTTCACCGGGCCACGGCAAGACGATCATGGCCGCCTACCTCGTCGGCAGCAGAGGCTCCAGCCGCCA
This sequence comes from Patescibacteria group bacterium, assembly GCA_035495215.1. Classification (GTDB taxonomy): domain Bacteria; phylum Chloroflexota; class Limnocylindria; order Limnocylindrales; family CSP1-4; genus UBA5189. The sequence continues at coordinate 17,216 of DATJGH010000106.1, read as the reverse complement.
GGCGATCGGACTCGGGCTCGCCGTCACCGTGTCGCACACCCTCGGCGTCCTGGCCCTCGCCGGAATCACCCTGGCCGCATCGAGCGTGCTGCCGCCGGAGCGGCTGTACCCGGTGCTCGGTGTCGCGTCGGGGGCGCTCGTCATCGTCATCGGCGGTTCCCTGCTGTGGCAGCGGCTCCGGGTGCTGCGGGCCGCGGCGGGCCACCGGCGCGCCCACGCCCACGGTCCTGCGCACGACCACGGGCATGCGCATGGCCAGCAGCACGCGCATGAGCACGCACATGGGCACGCGCACGATCACTCCCCGGCGGGCGACTCGATCTCGTGGCGCGGCCTGCTCGCGCTCGGGCTGTCCGGCGGGCTGGTCCCGTCGGCGTCGGCGCTGATCCTGCTCCTCGGCTCGATCGCCGCAGGGCGCGTCGCCTACGGCCTGGTGCTGGTCGTCGGCTTCGGGCTGGGCATGGCCGTGGTGCTGGCCGGCATCGGGCTCCTCCTCGTCAAGGCGCAGCGCCTTGTGGAACGGCGAATGGCGGCTGGAGCGCCGTCAATGGATCGGCTTCGCAGGCTGGTCACGCCGGTCCAGCTGGCGACCGCCTGCCTCGTCGTGGTCCTCGGCGTCGTCCTTACCGAGCAGGCGCTGACCCAGGTCCTGTAGCCGCCAGGACGTCCGCGAAGACGGCGTCGGGATCGCGCGCCGCGTCGATGACTCGCCAGCGATCAGGTTCCTGGCGGGCGAGCTCGAGGAACCCCGCCCGAACCCGCCGATGAAACTCGAGGTCGAACGAGGCCTCGAACCGGTTGCGGGCGTCAGCTGCCTTGCGAGCGAGGCCGACCTCGGGCGGGACGTCGAGGAGAATCGTCAGATCCGGTCTGAGCCCGGCGGTGGCGACCGCGCCGATCGCCCGGAGCTCGTCGATCGGGAGACCCGAGCCGTACCCCTGGTAGGCCAGCGTCGAGTCGGAAAACCTGGCGCACACGATCGTCTCGCCGGCGGCGAGCGCGGGCTCGATCACCTCCGCGACGAGCTGCGCCCGCGCGGCGTTGAACAGGAGCGCATCCGCGCGTGCGTTGATCCCGGCGTCACCGTCCTTGCCGCGCGCCAGGACGATCGACCGGATCGCCTCGCCGAGCCGCGTCCCGCCTGGCTCCCGCGTCAGCCGGACGTGCTGGCCTCGCTCCCTGAGCGCGTCAGCCAGGCGCTCGGCCTGGAGCGTCTTGCCTGCTCCTTCGGAGCCCTCGAGCGTGATGAAGCGACCTGGCACGCGGCGAGTGTAAGCAGCGCTCTGGGCTCCTTGGTACGCTCCCGGCCCCGGCATGAAGGACCTGACCGATCGCGCCCTGGACACCGCCGCGAAGCTCGGCGCGACGTACGCCGACGTCCGCGTGATCCGGCGGCGAGACGAGTCCATCTCGGTCAAGAGCGGCCGGGTCGAAGGCGTCGCCCTGGGCGAGACGGACGGCTTCGGCGTCCGCGTCCTCGTCGACGGCGCGTGGGGCTTCGCGGCGAGCGACACCCTCGACATGGCCGAGGCGGATCGCGTCGGCGCGCTCGCGGTCCGCGTCGCCAGGGCGTCGGCCACGGCCCTGCGCCGCCCCGCCGAGCTCGACGCACGGCCCCCGGCCACCGGGACCTACGAGACGCCGATCGTCGAGGACCCGTTCAAGATCCCGCTCGAGACGAAGATCTCCGACCTGGTCACCGCCGATCGGATCGCGGGCAAGGTGAAGGGTGTCTCCTTCACCGAGTCGATCTATACCGGACACCGCGAGTGGAAGACATTCGCCGCGACCGACGGCAGCTTCACCGAGCAGGTGATCACCCAGGTCGGCAGCGCGGTCGAGGCAAACGCGATCGAGGGCGACGAGCACCAGCGCCGGAGCTACCCGGATGCGGGCGGCGGCTACCAGGCGGCGGGCTACGAGTACATCCGCTCGCTCGACCTCGCCGGGCACGCGGAGCAGTACGCCGAGGAGGCCGTCGCGCTCCTGTCGGCGCCGCAGCTCCCGCCCGGCCGGCGCACGATCCTCCTCGACCCGTCGATGCTGTACCTCCAGCTCCACGAGAGCTGCGGCCACCCGACGGAGCTGGACCGGGTCTTCGGGACGGAGGCGTCCTATGCCGGGACGAGCTTCCTGACCCCGGACAAGCTCGAGGAAGGCTTCCAGTACGGCTCCGAGCTGGTCACCATCGTTGCCGACGCGACCGCCGCAGGCGGCATGGGCACGTTTGGCTGGGATGACGAGGGTGTCGAGGCCCAGGCCGTCCCGCTGATCAGGAACGGCCGGTTCGTCGGCTACCAGTCGAGCCGCGAGACGGCGCCACGGGTCGGCCTCCAGTCGAGTGGCGGCATGCGTGCCGATGGGTGGAACCGGATCCCGCTGATCCGGATGACCAACGTCAACATGCTGCCAGTGCCCGGCATGAGCTTCGACGAGATCGTCGCCGACACGGATGACGGGCTGCTCCTCGCCAACAACCGAAGCTGGTCGATCGACGACCGCCGCCTCAACTTCCAGTTCGCGACCGAGGTCGCCTGGGAGATCAAGGGCGGCAAGAAGGGCAAGCTCTACAAGAACGCCACGTACACCGGCATCACCTACGAGTTCTGGCGATCCTGCGACGCCGTCGGCGACGAGCGCAGCTTCGTGATGCTCGGGACGCCCAACTGCGGCAAGGGCGAGCCGTCACAGACGGCGCGGGTCGGCCACGCCGTGTCCGGCGCGCGCTTCCGCAACGTCCAGGTCGGAGTCGGCAAGTGGTGAGCCGCGGGAAGGGCCTCACCCGCCCGCACGGGCCCGGCGCCCAGGGCGCACCGGGTGGCGGGAGCGCCGTCGCGGCGGCCGAGATCGCGCGCAAGGTGAGCGCGAGCGAGCCCGAGTCGGCGCTCGCCCTCGCCGAGGAGGTCCTCGAACGCGCGCTGCGCATCGGCGCGACCGAGGCCGAGGTGCTCGTGATGGCCGGCGACTCGGCGCTGACCCGCTTTGCCAACAGCGAGATCCACCAGAACGTGGTCGAGCGCTCGCTCACCGTCAACCTGCGCCACGTCGTCGGGCGGCGGATCGCGGTCGTCTCGACCGGCCGTGTCGACACCGAGGGCCTGCGCTCGCTCGTCCATCGCGCCGCGGCAATCACCCGGAGCTGCGAGGAGCTCGACGACTGGGCGGGCCTGCCCGGACCGGATGGCGCGACCGGCCCCGCGGTCACGGCCTGGTCCGACGGCACGGCCGAGGCGACTCCCGAGTTCCGTGCCGAGGGGGTGCGCGCCGTGATCGGCGCCGCGGACGAGCAGGGCGTCACCGCCTATGGCTCGTTCTCGACCGACGCAGAGGCGGTTGCCGTCGCGAACTCCGCGGGGATCCGCTCGGCGGAGCGGCGGACATCGGCCCAGCTGCTGACCGTGCACATGTCGCCTGACGGCGGCACCGGCTACGCCGAGGGCGTGAGCATGGACGCCACCACGATCGACGCCCAGGCGATCGGGCGCGAGGCGGCCGGCAAGGCGCGCGCCGGCGACCGCCCGCTGACCGTCGAGGCTGGCGACTATCCGGTCGTGCTCGAGGAGTACGCGGTCGTCGACATCACCGACATGCTCGGCTACCTCGGGTTCTCGGCGCTGGCCGTGCAGGAGGGCCGCTCGTTCGTCGAGCCGGGGCGGCGCATCGGCTCGGACCTCGTGACCATCGTCGACGACGGGAGCGATCGCAAGGGTCTGCCGATGTCGTTCGACTACGAGGGCGTGGCGAAGCAGCGCGTGCCGATGGTGGAAGCCGGCATCTGCCGTGAGGTCGTGTACGACTCGCAGACCGCGGCGCGGGCCGGACGCACCTCCACCGGGCACGGCCTGCCGGCCCCGAACCCGTGGGGACCGTTCCCGCTCAATGCGGTCATGTCCGCCGGCACGACGCCACGCGACGAGCTCATCGCCGGACTGGACCGCGGGCTGCTGGTCACCCGGTTCCACTACACCAACGTCGTCCACCCGAAGCTCGCGATCGTCACCGGCATGACCCGCGACGGCACCTTCCTGGTGGAGCGGGGCGAGATCGTGGGACCCGTGCGGAACCTGCGCTTCACGCAGTCGTACCTGGACGCCCTGGCCGGCGTGAGCGCAGTGAGCAGCTCGCGCAGGACGATCAAGGGCTTCCTCGGCGCCGCGGTCGTGCCCGCGCTCCGCATCGACGGCTGGACCTTCACCGGCGTCACGGAGTTCTGACGGGCACCACTCGGAGGTCCCGGATGTCGATCGTGGACGGCTTCGCGTTCGAACCGACGGCGGTGGCCGACCCGAGCCGGGCCGCCAGCGCGGTTTGGCAACGCCTGGCCATGCCCTTCGACGCTGCCGCCCAGCGTCGCATCAAGAAGCTGTGGGTCAGGCATTCGATCGCGGAGGATCGTCGCGACATCGATGGGCTGATCTCGACCCTCGCGCCCGATTGCGCCTACGAGATCGTGGGCACCGGCCTGCGCTGGACGGGGCACGCCGGTGCACGGGCCTTCTACACGGAGCTGTTCGCCGCGTTCCCCGACAACACCTTCGCGCTGACCGACATCGTGATCGGGCCACAGGGCGTGTTCGAGGCGGTGGTGCTCGAGGCGACGCACAGCGCACCGTTCGCCGGCCTCGCCGCCACGGGCCGGCGGGTGCGGTTGGACCTCTCGATCCTGTTCCCGTGGGACCCGGCAACCCAGCGCTTCGCCGGAGAACAGATCTTCCTGGATCGGACGGCGTTGACCGGGGGCACGTGAGCTCCCGAGCGCCGCGACGCCGCGCGCGGTCAGCCCGGCAGGCGACGTCGAGGTCAGCGCTGGTAGGCGACCTCGCCGTGGACGGCCAGGTCGAGCCCGACCTCTTCCTCGTGCGAGGGCACGCGGAGGCCCAGGACGAAGCCGACGGCCTTGACGATCGCGTAGGTCGCCACGACGGCATAGGCGATCGTCGCGGCAACGGCGACGGCCTGGGTCACGAGCTGGCCGGGATTGCCGTCGATCAGGCCCGGGAAGGCGTTGATCGCGGTCGTCGCGAAGACGCCCGTGGCGAGCGCCCCGAAGACGCCGCCGACACCATGGACCGAGAAGACGTCCAGGGCGTCGTCGATCCGGAGGCGTTCGCGCAGGAGGGTCGCGCTGTAGCACAGCGACCCGACGGCGAGACCGATGACGAGCGCGCCGCCGGCGGTCACGAAGCCTGACGCCGGCGTGATCGCGACGAGGCCCGCGACGGCACCACACGCCGCCCCGACAACGCTGACCTTGCGCCTGTGGGCGTAGGCGAGCAGGACCCAGCTGATTGTCGCCGCGGCGGCAGCCGTGTTGGTCACGACCAGCGCATTCGCGGCGAGCCCACCTGCGGTGAGCGCGGACCCCGCGTTGAACCCGAACCAGCCGAACCAGAGCAACCCCGCCCCGAGCACGGTCATCGGGATGTCGTGCGGCGCCATCCGCTCGGCGCTGGCGGCACGCCGGCCGACGAGCAACGCCACGACGAGCGCGGACACGCCTGAGGAGGCATGCACGACCGTGCCGCCCGCGAAGTCGAGGGCGCCGAGCCTGTACAGCCAGCCATCGCTCGCCCAGACCCAGTGGGCGATCGGGGAGTACACGAGGAGCGACCAGGCCACGGTGAAGATCACGAAGCTGGCGAAGCGCTTGCGCTCGGCGAAGGCCCCCGTGATGAGCGCCGGCGTGATCGCCGCGAACATGAGCTGGAAGCCCGCGAAGAGCACGAACGGGATCGTCGGGCCGTAGGTCGGGTTCGGTTCGAGGCCGACATTGCTGAAGCCCACGTAGTCGGGCCCGCCGAGCAGCCCGAGACCCGTGAAGTCCCTGCCGAAGGCAAGCGAGAACCCGATGAGCACCCAGACCACGCTCACCAGGGCCAGCCCGAAGAAGCTGTGCATGATCGTCGAGAGGACGTTCTTGCGGCGCACCAGGCCGCCGTAGAACAGCGCGAGCCCGGGCAGCATGACCATCACCATGGCGGTCGCCACGAGCATCCAGGCGGTATCGCCGCTGCTGATCCCCTGCACCGATCCAACCTCCATTGCAACGGAACTTGTGCACGGAGACTCGAATTGGAGCCCGGGAAGGAAGTATCAGGTCGTCGCGATGGCCTCGGGACATCGAATCAGCGCGAGTCCGCGGCCTAAACTAGTGCATTCCGCATGAGTCACGCTCCAGGGATCTACCGCCAGGGGCTGCGGGCAGGATCCGGGTAGAGGCGGACGCGGCGGTACGGCTCGCGGCCACGGGAGCGAGACACGAGGTTGGCGCGCTCGGCCATCTGGTGCTGGAGACGCCGGATGTAGGCGTTCTGCGGTGACAGCTCCACTGCCTCGGCCCGATCCAGCACCACCCCGATCGCCTCCTCGGTCTCGCGCAGCGCCGCGTCGCGCGGGTCGATCTCGAGCGCGAAGATCGAGGTCAGGGACGACTGCATCTGGGGGATCGTGTTGGTCTTGAGGACGTAGATCGGCATGGCCCGCTCCTCGGCCTCGCGGACCATCGGCGTCTTCTGCTTGTACTCGCTCCGGATCGTCATGACGACGTCCGCCTCGTCGACGTCGCGGGCGATGATCACCGGCAGCTGGAGCTCGCGGATCGCCTGCTCGAGGCGCTTGCGGCTGATGCCCTGGGGCAGGACGCGCAGCGTGGGCAGCGCCTCGGCGTCGGGGATGTGGAGCGCTTCGCCGTCCTCGGCGATGCCGGCCTCACGGGCGCGATCCATGAGCGCCTCGTCGTCGGCGGCGAGCTCGGCCACGTTGACCGGGCCCGTCCCCTCCTCGGCCTTGAGGGCGTCGATCGCCTTGGCGGCCGACTCGCGCCACTCACGCTGGCGCGACAGCTCCCGCGCGTCGCGGGCGCGCGGCTCCGGCACGGGGATGCTCCCGCGCTCGAGGGGCCCACGATCGGCGATGTCACCGGCGACGAACGGCGCCTCTGCCCTCGCTCCAGGGGCAGACCCGGCGGCCACCGGGGTGCCGGGGCCCGAACCTGGGCCGGATCGACCCGGTCGCCACGATCCCGACGAGCCGGGGCGGAAGCCGGACCGCGTGGCGCGCTCGCCGCCGCCGGGCACGAAGACCCCGCCGCGGAAGCCGGAGTCGCCGCGCCACCCGGGCTCGGTCCGCCAGCCTCCGCCGCCGGCGCCGATGAGGCCCGAGAACCGGTCCGGGACCAGCTGCTCGCGGGGCGAGGGCCGCGGCCGCGACTGCGAGCGATGCACGCCCTCCTCGTCGCGCCAGCGCAGCTCGGGCGCGATCGGGTCGCCGCGCAGGAGTGCGTCCACCGTGTCGGCCACTTCCCCGTGGACGAGCACGCGCTCGCGGTCCTGGATCTCGATCACGACGTCGAAGGTGGGCGGCGCCTTGCGCTCGAGCACGCTCTTCTGGGACCGCCGCCGGCGCGCCTCCTCGTCGCCGAGCGTGACGCTCTGGATGCCGCCGATGAGGTCGGACAGCGTCGGGTTGAGCATCAGGTTGTCGAGCGTGTTGCCGTGTGCCGTGCCGATGAGCTGGACGCCGCGCTCGGCGATCGTCCGCGCCGCGGCTGCCTCGAGCTCGGTCCCGATCTCGTCGATGACGATGACCTGGGGCATGTGGTTCTCGACCGCCTCGATCATCACCTCGTGCTGGAGCGACGGCGTCCGGACCTGCATCCGGCGGGCCTTGCCGATCGCCGGGTGCGGGATGTCGCCGTCGCCGGCGATCTCGTTCGAGGTATCGACGACGACGACCCGCTTGTCGAGGTCGTCCGCAAGGACGCGAGCGGCCTCGCGCAGCATCGTCGTCTTGCCGATGCCCGGGCGACCCATGATCAGGAGCGACTTCCCGGTCTCGACGAAGTCGGCGATGATCTCGATCGTGCCGTAGACCGCCCGGCCGATCCGGCACGTCAGCCCGACGATCTTGCCGTTCCGGTTGCGGATGGCCGAGATCCGGTGAAGGGTCCGCTCGATGCCCGCCCGGTTGTCGTCGCCGAACGAGCCGATGTGCTCGACGACGTACTGGATGTCCGCCTCGTCGATCTCGCGATCGAGCAGCTCGACCTCTGAGTCCGGGTAGCGCGCCTCGGGCCGCCGACCGAGGTCCATGACGACCTCGATCAGGCCCTCGCGGTCGACCAGGGCGTCGATCGCCGCCACGATCTCCGGCGGCACGGCCGCAAGGAGGACATCGATGTCGTCTGTCGCCGAGAGCGGCTCGGGGGCCGGGCGCACCTCCTCGTCGCCGGGCTCGTCGATCGGCTCGGCGGGCTCGGCTGCGGGCTCGAGGCGCTCGGCGGATTCAGGAGCCACGAGTGACCTCCAGGTGGCGGACTGCGGCGGGCACGAGGCTCGGCTCGGCGACGCGGACGAGGGTCTCCTTGAGGAGCAGCGTCACGGTTGCGATCTCGGCGAATCCGGCCTCCTCGAGACGTCGATCGGCCGGCGCCTCGTAGGTTCGCACGGGCGCGAGCACCCCGTGATTCGGGTGGCGGGTGAGGTTCCCGCCGATCTGCGCCGAGATCTCGCCGAGGCCAAACCGGACCAGGTCCGTCGGGTCGACCTCGGGTCGCGCCATGAGACGCAGGTAATGCGGCTGGTCCTCGCGGGCGACGCCGATCTGGATGAACGCGTCGAGGCGCACGCCATCGGCGCCCTCCAGCACGTACGCGTCGAGGTCGGCGAAGCGCAGGATCGGCGCGAGCGAGCTGCGCGGCACGCGCCAGTTCGAGCCCTGCCGTTCCCAGTCCGCGATGCGGAAGGCCTCGAGGCGCTGCACCGGCGGCGGCGTGATCGCCGCGTAGAGCTGCATGAGCGCATTGGCGTCGATGGGGCGGACGCGCCGGATCCGCGCATCGGTGGCGGCCTTCTCGGTCCACGGCTCGGGCAGGGCCGGCTCGGGCGGGCGGTACAGCACGCGCTCCTCGCCGTACCGGGCGAAGCCCGCCTGCATGAACAGCTCGACGTTGTCGTCCGCGTCGGCGCACGCGACGTGGAAGCGCGCGGCGCCGCGCTTCTGGCCCTCGCGCAGGATCTGCTGGACGAGGCGGAACCGGATCTCGCCCGGGCCCGAACGTGCCGCATTCGGCGCCGAGGCGCCGATCGCGTCGAGCTCCACGACGGTCCAGTCGTCGCGCCAGTTCTCGCGCTCGACACGGACGAGGCCGGCGATCCGGCGCTCCACCTCGTACACGAACAGCAGGTCGTGCGGGCGCACCGCCACGAGCGGCAGCCGGAACAGGCTGAACACGCCGATGGGCGGCCCATTGACGGGCAACCCGAGCGTCCGCGAGCCGGAGCCCTCGGTCTGCGCGATGCGCGAGAGCTCGCCGAGCGCGGGCAGGTCCGTGAGGCGTGCGGCGCGGACCTTGCCGGCCGCCCGCGCGTGCCGCGCGTCGGTCGTTTCGCGAGCCATCAGCGCTGCCTCAACCGGCCAGGCCGGCGCGGCGGGTCGGGTGGTGACGCCGGCCGGCGCCCTCACCGGGGTCGTCGTGCTCTGCGGCCATCGTCGCCACCAGCCGATGGAAGCGTGACTCGCCGGCGAGCTCGGGGTGGAACGCGGTCGCGAGCACGTTGCGTTGGCGGACGGCCACGATCCGGCCGTCGTCCAGGGTTGCCAGCACGTCCACGTCCGGTCCGACCCGTTCGATGATCGGCGCCCGGATGAACACCCCGCGCACGGGCTGGTCGCCCATGAGCGGCACGCTGAGCTCGCCCTCGAACGAGTCGAGCTGGCGGCCGAACGCGTTGCGCCGGACGGTCACGTCGAGCAGCGGCAGGACGGGCTCGTCGCCATCGGCGATCTCCTTCGACAGGATGATCATGCCCGCGCAGGTGCCGAACAGGGGCGCGCCGGTGGCAGCGAAATCGAGGAGCGGCTGACGCAGGGCCCAGCGGTCGATCAGGTGCCGCATCGTCGTCGACTCGCCGCCCGGCAGGCACAGACCGCTGATCCCGTCGAGGTGCGCGGGCAGGCGAACCTCGACCGGTTCGACGCCGATCTGGTCGAGCATCGCGGCGTGCTCCGCGAAGTCACCCTGGAGCGCGAGGACCCCGATCTTCATGACCACGGCCTCGCGTCGAGGCCGTGGCTCACCAGCCGCGAACCGCCAGGCGTTCGGCCTCGGGGATCGCCTCCATGGCCATGCCCCGCATCGGCGCGCCAAGGCCCTTCGAGACGTCGGCCAGGATCTTCGGGTCGTCGAAGTGCGTGGTCGCCTGCACGATCGCGTTGGCCATTCGCGCCGGATCCTCGCTCTTGAAGATCCCGGAGCCAACGAACACGCCCTCCGAGCCGAGCTGCATGACCAGCGCGGCGTCGGCGGGGGTGGAGATCCCACCTGCCACGAAGTTGACGACGGGCAGCCGCCCGTTCTCGGCGACGTCCTTGACCAGCTCGTACGGCGCCTGGAGCTCCTTGGCCGCGACGAACAGCTCGTCGTCGCGCATGCCCTGGAGCCTGCGGATCTCGGCGAGCACGTTCCGCAGCTGGCGGACCGCCTCGACGACGTTGCCGGTGCCGGCTTCGCCCTTGGTCCTGATCATCGCCGCGCCCTCGTTGATCCGTCGGAGGGCCTCGCCGAGGTCGCGGCAGCCGCACACGAACGGGACCTTGAAGGCGTGCTTGTCGATGTGGTTCGTCTCGTCGGCGGGCGTCAGGACCTCGGACTCGTCGATGTAGTCGACACCGAGGGCCTCCAGGATCTGGGCCTCGACGAAATGGCCGATGCGGGCCTTGGCCATCACCGGGATCGAGACCGCGTCCATGATCCCCGTGATCATCGCCGGGTCGGACATGCGGGCGACCCCGCCGGCGGCCCGAATGTCGGCGGGCACGCGCTCCAGGGCCATCACGGCCACGGCGCCTGCGTCCTCCGCGATCTTGGCGTGGTCGGGCGTGACGACGTCCATGATGACGCCGCCCTTCAGCATCTGGGCGAGGCCCTTCTTGGTCGTCCAGGTGGACGTCTCTGGGCTCATGTCTCGGATGGTTCCTCAGGACTCTGCGCGTGCTTTGGGCGGATCGCCTGCCCCGGGGTCATGCCCGTTCGAGCGACTCGTGGCCGCACGCACCCGGCTGATTATCGCACGGGAATTTGGACCATCCGAGTAGCGCAAAGGTGGCAATCAAGTTTGAAGTGGGTCGCGCGCCCGCGAACTCCCGCCGGAGCTAGCGCCGGAGCGTGCGGAGCGCGCCGCCGAAGAGGCCGAGCGCGCGGCGGGCGTTCGTCGGCGAAAGCCGGCTCAGTGACTCGAGCAGCGCGAGCACGTCGTCGTCCTCGACACTCTCGAGGAGGCTGAACAGCCGAAGCGCGGTCTCGTCCGGGACCCGGCCGAGGAGTCGCAACCCGCGTTCCAGCGTTCGCGGCTCGAGCTGCGGGACGAGGCTGACCGCTCGATCGAAGAGTCGGACGAACACCAGGAAGGCGGACAGCCAGTTCCGAAGCTCGATCAGCTCCTGGTCGTCCGGAGACTGCACGATCGCCTGATTGGCTTCACTGAGCGTCTGCTCCAGGACCGCGACGACCGGATCGCCTTCGCGCAGCTTCCGCTCGGAGATCACCCGGCCGAACCATTCCCAGTGATCCCCCACTGCCCGGTACGCCGTGCCCGCGGGACCGCGACTGCCCACCCGACGCGGCTCCGCGACGCGCTCGATCAGGCCCCACGCCTCCGTCTCCGCGAGCGCGAGGCTCGCGGCGCGATGTGACAGGCCGAGGGCTTCCCGAACCTCGCGCTCGGTCAGTGGGGCCATCCTGGTCATCAGGTAGGCATGCACGCGCGCGATGGCGGGTGCCACTCCCCATGCAGCGCCCATGTCGCCCCAGGCGTTGGCCAGGCGCAGCCGGATCTCCTCCGCCGTCTGCGAGCGCGGCGGAGCGTCGAGCGGATGCGTGGCTTCGGACGTCTCGCCGCCAAGGCGCGGTGCGGTTGCTGCCACGGTCTCGAAGGGTACCTCTCCAGAACTTGCCACTTGACACTAGCACATTTTCCTGTCTATAACGTGCTAGCCATGCGTATCACGTATTCTTTCGGGCCGATCCGCTGGGTGTCGGGTGGTTGCTCGCCTCGGCCGTCCTCCCGGTAGGCCGATGACCGCCACGCCGCGAGACGGTCGAGCTTCGGACTGGCTCGCCGGGCTCGTCCTCGGGTTCGCGAGCGGGCTCGCCATCGTCGTTGCCGGCTTCATCGGCATCGTCGTGCTGGCGGCGGCGCTGCTGCTCATCGCGTGGAAGGCGCCGCGCTCGCTCGCGCTCACCGGCCTTGTCTCCGGGATCGGCCTCGTCTGGACCGCGCTGTTTGCGCGAGTCTGGCTGACCTGCGACGTGCTCCCGCAACCACCCGGAACGGAATGCGAATCGGATGGCGTGAACCTGTGGGTGGCCGCGGCGATCGGCATCTTCGTCGCCGGACTGGTCGGGTCGGCGTTCGCGTTGCGACGCACGAGGCGGTGAACCGACCAGGTGCTGAGCCCGCCTAGGTCAGCGGCAGCGGCACCCACCGGCCGAGCGCAGGGCCGAGGGCAACGAACAGCGGGTTGCCCCAGTCGATGTCGACCTCGCAGGAGGCAATGCGCTGGGTGGCCGTCCCGGCCGCGAACTCGAAGATCAGCTCCTGGCCGTCGAACGCGATCGGACATTGGCCGGTGAACGGGTGCGCCCTCAGCGAGGCCCAGTCCGTCGCCTGGATGGCCGCCGTGAGTGTCGCCATCGCCGGCGCGTCGACCTGCCCGAGGTCGTTCGGCGGCTTCGCGGCGGCGTGGACGCGCCCGTCGCGCTCGAGGATCACGCTGTTGTCGCAGGCGCCCGCGGGGCACATGCCGCCGCGCATCTCGACGGTCACGAGCGGACCGGTGAGGGGCAGCGGGACGTTGGTGCTGCAGCCGGTGAGCGCGAGCGCCGCCACGACGAGCCAGAAGATCCCGAAGCGGACGAGAAGGCGTGATCGGCTGGCCGGCTGCATGGCCGCGAGACGATCGGCCGACCGACCAGGTTCCGCGGGTCAGACGGGTCCGACGCGGCAATAGACTTCGAGGCATGTCCGTCCTTCGGTCCCGGCTCGACCCGAACGGCGTCGATGAGACGGCGAATGTCGAGCGGATGACCGCCCTCGTCGACGAGCTGCGGACGCGATCCGCAGCCGTCTCGGAGCGCGGCGCGGGCGGCGACGACAAGTCAATCGCGCGGCATCGCGAGCGCGGCAAGCTCCCGGTCCGCGAGCGCATCGACCTCCTGCTCGACCCGGGATCGGCCTTCCTCGAGCTCAGCGCCCTCGCCGCGACGGGTCTGTACGACGACGAGGCGCCGAGCGCCGGCATCGTCACCGGCATCGGGCGGATCGACGGGACGATGTGCGTCATCGTCGCCAACGACGCCACGGTCAAGGGCGGCACGTACTACCCGATGACGGTCAAGAAGCACCTGCGCGCGCAGGAGATCGCGCTCGAGAACCAGCTGCCCTGCGTCTACCTGGTGGACTCCGGCGGCGCATTCCTGCCCCTGCAGGCCGACGTCTTTCCCGATCGCGAGCACTTCGGCCGGATCTTCTACAACCAGGCCCGGATGTCCTCGCTCGGCATCCCGCAGGTCGCGCTGGTCATGGGCTCGTCGACCGCGGGTGGCGCCTATGTCCCGGCGATGAGCGACGAGACGGTCATCGTCAAGGGCACCGGCACGATCTTCCTCGGCGGTCCGCCCCTGGTGAAGGCCGCGACGGGCGAGGAGGTCTCGGCCGAGGACCTGGGTGGCGCGGAGGTGCACGCCCGTCGCTCCGGCGTCGCCGACCATGAGGCGCTCGACGACGAGCACGCGATCGCCCTCGGTCGATCCATCGTCAGCCACCTCGAACGCAAGGCGCCCGCGCCGCCGTGGGACCGCCGGGAGCCCGAGCCGCCGGCTGTCGCCGCCGACGGCTCCGACGGCATGGCGCACCTGTACGCCGCGATCTCGGCAGACACCCGCCGGTCCGTGCCGGTGCGCGAGATCGTGGCCCGCCTCGTCGACGGCTCGCGATTCCACGAGTTCAAGCCGCTGTACGGCGACACGCTGGTGTGCGGCTTCGCCCACCTCGACGGCTGGCCGATCGCGATCCTGGCCAACGACGGGATCCTGTTCAGCCAATCGGCGCTGAAGGGCGCCCACTTCATCGAGCTCGCCGCGCAGCGCCGGATCCCCCTCCTGTTCCTGCAGAACATCACCGGGTTCATGGTCGGGCGCGAGTACGAGGCCGGCGGCATCGCGAAGGACGGGGCAAAGCTCGTGACCGCGGTCGCGACCGCCGCGGTGCCGAAGTTCACGGTGCTGATCGGCGGCTCGTTCGGGGCCGGCAACTACGCGATGGCCGGCCGGGCCTACTCGCCACGGTTCCTGTGGACGTGGCCGAATGCGCGGATCTCGGTCATGGGCGGCGCACAGGCCGCGCGCGTCCTCTCGACGGTTCGCGGCGAGCTCAGGTCCGACAAGGAGCGCGACGCCTTCGAGGCGCCGATTCTCGAGACGTACGAGCGCGAAGGCTCGCCCTACTTCGCGACGGCCCGCCTCTGGGACGACGGCATCATCGACCCGCTCGACACCCGACGGGTTCTGTCCATCGGCCTCGAAGCCGCGCTCCACGCCCTGATTCCCGAGACGAAGTTCGGCGTGTTTCGCATGTGAGCCGCTCGCTCCGGGTGCCCATCACCGAGGATCAGCTGGCGCCTCTGGACGCCAACGAGAACGTCCTCCAGTTCTCGAGCCTGCCGAGTGACGAGCATCTCCGCAGGATTGCCGAGCTGCTGGAGCCACGCCCGGACGTTTCCCTCCGCGTGTACGGCGGCTATGACGGGACGATCTCCGACCTCGAGTTCCTGCGCTTCTTCCCCTTCCTTCGCCGCTTCAGCGCCGACGCCCTCTACGGCCAGCTGACTTCGCTCGAGGGGCTGCGGCACCTGCCGTCGTCGCTGGAACGGCTGCTCATCGGCGCCACGAAGCGACGCCTTTCGCTGGCCCCGATTCGCCGATTCGGCGACTTGCAGACCCTGTTCGTCGAAGGGCCACACAGCGACTTCGAGGCGATCAGCGGGCTCACCAGGCTCGAGGACCTCACGCTGCGCTCCGTGACGCTGCCGGACCTGTCGATCCTGCTGCCCCTGGCGCGGCTGCGAAAGCTCGACCTCAAGCTCGGCGGCACGCGGGACCTGCGCCTCCTGCCGCGAATCGGCCGGCTCAGCTACGTCGAGCTCTGGCTCATCCGCGGGCTCGACGATGTCGGTCCTGTCGCCGAGGTCGAGACGCTGCAGCACCTGTTCCTCCAGGCCTTGAAGCAGGTCACGGTCCTGCCTTCCTTCGCGGGCTCGACCGCCCTGCGTCGCGTCGATCTCCAGACGATGAAGGGCCTCGACGACCTGTCGCCGCTCGCGGAGGCGAGCAATCTCGAGATCCTCAACCTGGTGGACATGCGCCATCTGCACCCCGAGGTGCTTCGCCCGTTCGTCGCGCACCCGTCGCTTCGGGCCGGCATCTGGGGCTTCGGGTCGGACCGGAGGAACTTTGCCGCGCAGGATCTCCTGCCGCTGCCACCAGAGCCGCGTGGCTACGCGAAGGCTCGCCGCGGCGTTTCCGGACCGCCGGAACCGGCGCCTTGGTACAGGCCGGACTGGGACGGCTTCCGCACCGCCGACACATGACCTCGACAGGCAGTACCGTGCCCCGGATGGCGATCCACGAGTCGGCGGCAAGGGGGTTTTCGGCAGGGGCCGATGCGTACGAGCGCGGCCGGCCGGACTATTCGCCGGATGCCGTCGAGCGGCTGGTGCGCGAGCTGGGAATCGGGCCGGAAACGCGAGTCCTCGATCTCGCGGCAGGCACCGGCAAGCTCACCCGGGAGATCGCTTCGAGAGGCGCCGAGCTCGTCGCCGTCGAGCCGATCGCGGAGATGCGGGCCAAGCTCGAGGCGCGGCTGCCCCAGGTCGAGGCGGTCGAGGGCACGGCCGAGCGGATCCCCCTGCCCAACCACTCGGTCGATGCCGTCGTCGTCGGCCAGGCGTTCCACTGGTTCGACTCGGTTCGCGCCGTGAGCGAGATTCGCCGCGTCCTCCGGCCGGGCGGCGGGGTCGGGCTGATCTGGCAGGTCCGCGACGCCTCGCGACCGTGGACGGCTCGCCTCGAGGAGATCATCGATCGCGCCGACGACGGCCATCCGCGGTTCCGCACCGGCGCGTGGCGGGAGGGCTTCGACCGCACCGCGCTGTTCGAGCCGCTGCACGAGGCCACGTACCACACGATCCAGCGCGGCAGCCCCGAGACGATCATCGACCGCGTCGCCTCGATCAGCTACGTCGCGGCGATGCCCGACAGCCGACGGCGCTCGGTGCTCGACGAGGTCCGCGACCTCCTGGCAACCGACCCGGAGACTGCCGGGGCCGAGTTCGTCGAGCTCCCCTATGGCGCCAATATCTACTGGGCAAGGGCACGGCTGGCTCCCGAGGGTCCATCCACCGGCCTCGTCGCTGCGGTCAACACCTCGCCCGGCGGCGTACCGAAGCGCCCGATCGCGAGCGCGCGCATCCATTGGCGCGGCCTCGAGGGCGACGGCCATAGCAAGCCGGAGCCGATCCACGGGACCCGCGAGCAGGCCGTATGCCTCTACGCCTTCGAGGCGATCGAGCGCGTCCGGTCGGACGGCCAGCAGGCCTTCCCCGGCGCCTACGGCGAAAACCTCACGATCGTCGGGCTCGACTGGGGCGGCCTCCGGCGCGGCGATCGACTGCGCATCGGCGAGGCCGGGCCGCTGCTGCACCTGACCGATTACGCGACTCCGTGCGACACCCAGGCGCGGTGGTTCGTGGACGGCAGGTACGGCCGCATCTCGGCGCGAACGCATCCCGAGGATGCGCGCTGGTACGCCTCGGTCGTCGAGGAGGGCCGCGTCGCGCCGGGCGATCTGGTCCGCCTGATCCGTACCGCCTGAGGCTCGCCGGACGTCGGCTAGCATCGGGTCGTGCCCCACGTCGCCAGGTTGTCGATCGCTCCGGTGCGTGGCCTCGGGCTGCAGCATCCCGACGCCATCGAGCTGACCGACATGGGCGTCGTCAACGACCGCCGGTTCTACCTGGTCGACGATCAGGGCCGGCTGGTCGACCGGCTCCGGGCGCCGCAGCTCTGCCGGATCTTCGCGAAGACGGACACCGATGGGACGTGGCTGCGGATGACGTTTCCTGACGGCCGGGTCGTCGGGGGCGACGTCAGGCTGGACGAG
>DATJGH010000105.1:0-5669 GCA_035495215.1 Patescibacteria group bacterium | reverse complement strand
CGACCAGGGCGAGGCCGAGCCGGCGGATGGGATCGTCGGCCGAGGCCCCGAGCAGCTCGCGCCCCGCCGCGGCGATGGACTGCATCGGTGCTCGTGGGGCAGCGTCCCCGGGCATCGCGGCGTCAACGCGGGCCACGCGGGTCGCCTCGCCCGCCGACCGCTCGGGCGTCACGGCGCCTGCCGCCGCCCAGTCGCGCCGAGCCGACGATCGCCACGGCCCGGCGTCCCGATCCTGCGCGGGCGCCGCTGATGAATCCGGGGCGCCATTGGCACCACCGGTGGCGCCGGTGGCTGCACCAGTGGCCCCGGCGCGAGGTGGTGCGGGCGTCCGCCGGTCCTCGGCCGCGACGCCCTGGGCAACCGAGCCCGCCGCGCCGCCTTCAGCCTCGTCCTCCAACGCTCCGGCGTCGGTCCCGGCTTCGCCGGTTGCCGACCGGCGAGCGCGCTGCTGGTAGCCGGGCCCGTGCTTGCGCGGATCGGCGTACTCGCGCGGGTTGACGATCCAGTACTCACCGGAGGATGGGCCGTACCACGAGGCCCCGCTCCAGGTCGCGTCCGTGGGCTCCCGCGCCTCGTCGTACGAGGTCGAGCCGAGCGTGGCCTTCCGAACGTTCCGCCGACGCCCTTCGCGAGCTCCCGACCCGGGCGTGCCGGTCGAGCCCGACGACGTGCCGGTCGAGCCCGACGACGTGCCGGTGGTCCCCGTCCGTGATCGGTTGCCCCCCGAACCGGGCTCCGAACGCGTCCCGGTGGACGACCGACCCTTTCTCGCACGCTCGCGCGCGGCCCGGGCGCGCTCGGGATCCGCGCGCCACGGCTCCTGGCTCGGCGGGGGGGCGGGTCGCGGCGTTCGCGGTCCGGCGCCCGTCCGTGACCGGCCGCTGACGAGCCGCTCGTAGGCCTCGTGGATGGCCAGGAATCGCGGCAGCGCGGCCTCGCCCGCCGAGTCGGGGTGGTAGGCCTTGGCCAGGCGGCGATAGGCGCGCTTCACCTCGGCCATCGGCGCGCCCGGCTCGAGGCCGAGCACGCGATACGGGTCCCCGAGCGGCTGCGGCTGATCGCGCACGGCCCAAGCGTACGGCCTGGGTTAGCCGACGAGCTCCCCCACGGGCGCCAGCTCGAACGAGGCGATCGCCTCGCCCGCCGGCCGGCCATGCGGATCCGCGAAGATGGGCCGGTGGTAGCGGGCCAGGACCCGCAGCGACTGGCCGTCGAGGACGCCGGCCTGCGCGAGGGACTCGACCGACGCGGCGGAGGTCGCCCGGTCCGACGCCCCGCCGTCCTCGATCTTGAGGGCCAGGCCCGACGGCGAGGCCGAGCCGCCCTTGGCCCGTGGGCCGGGCAGGATTGCGTAGCAGCGCAGCCCCTCGGCGCCGCCCTTGGCCACGAGCCGGCCGGGCAATGCCTTCATCACCGAGGTATCGAGCCGGTCGCGCGAGCCGCCGACCATCTCGGGGTGCGCAAGCATCGCGTCGCGCACGACTGCCATTGAGCCGGCGAGGCCCGCCCGGGCGTCGTCGGAACGGACGGACTCGGGATCGCCGAGGAAGGCGTAGGCACGGGCGATCGCGCGCAACGGGAAGGCGTACGTCGCGACGCCACAGCCGTCGAGGCTCGCGACCATCCGCGCCGGCGCGACGCCAAACGCTCGGGCGATCACCTCGCGGGCGGCCACCTGGGTGGGATGGTCCTCGACCCAGTACTCGTCCGTGGACCAGCCGTGCAGCCGCGCCAGGAGAAGGAACGCGGTGTGGTAGCCGGAGCACATGTGCCGGACCTCGCCGGGGCGCTCGCCGTCCCGGGCGAGCCGCGCGGCGGTGAGCGCATCCAGCGGCATCCCTTCGGTGCCGGTCGCGAGCATCGTCTGGCTGATGCCGGTCCGCCGGAACAGGGCCTGCAGCGTGCGCACGTGGAGATCCTCGCCGGAGTGGCTGCCGGTCATAACCGCGAGCTCCGCGGGCTCGAGCTCGAACTCGCGCACCCCGCCGGCCTCGATCAGCGCCAGCAGCGCGAACGGCTTCGCGGCCGAGCGCAGGTTCACCGGGTGGTCCGGGTCCCCCAGGGCACGGATCATCCGGCCGCCGACGTCCACCTCGACGATGTCGCCCCGGTGCGCGCTCTCCTCGACGCCGTTGCGCACCTGCCGCACGAGCACCGGCGGCGCGTTCCGGCGCGCCTTTCCCGGCGCAGCCGGAGCCCAGTCCTTCTCGGCGGTCGCGGTCCGAGTGGCCATCCGCGAGAGGGTACTCGGGCCGATGCTAGGATGCGGACGCGTCCCGGCTCGTGCCCCTGCCGGCCCGCCTTCCCCGGAGGCCCATCGATGCTGCCGCCGACCCTCCATGTCTCGTCGCACCCGGCGGTCCTCCACAAGCTCGGCATCCTGCGCGACGAGAGGACCGAGCCGAAGAAGTTCCGCGAGGTCGTGCGCGAGCTGTCGTGGCTGATCGGCTACGAGGCGCTGGCCGACGCGCGCGTGCGGTCGATCAAGGTGAAGACCCCGCTCGAGGTGATGGACGGGCACGAGCTCGGCGAACGGATCGGGCTGATCCCGATCCTGCGCGCGGGTCTAGGCATGGTCGATGCGATGCTCGAGCTCATGCCGACCGCCGAGGTCTGGCACCTCGGCCTGTTCCGCGACGAGCGGACCCTCCAACCGGTCGAGTACTACAACAAGCTGCCCGACGCGGCGTCGGTCGACCTGTGCCTGATCCTCGACCCGATGCTGGCGACGGGCGGCTCGGCGACGGCAGCGATCGAGGTCCTGAAGAAGTGGGGCGCGGTCACCCCGGTCCGGATCAAGCTCGTGAACCTGATCGCGGCGCCCGAGGGCGTCGAGGCCGTGGCGAGGGCCCATCCGGACGTCGAGATCTACTGCGCCGCGCTCGATCGCCAGCTCAACGAGCGGGGCTACATCATGCCCGGCCTCGGCGACGCGGGCGACCGCCAGTTCGGGACCGGCAAGGCGGGGTAGCCGGGGCTCGTGCCGCGAAGGCGAATCCGGGGCTGGCCCCTGGCTCGGCCCGCGGGCACACTCGCGCGGTGACGGTCGGCGGATCGATCCGAGCCCACCCGGAGCGTGCGGAGCCGCGGAGCATCGGCACCTCCGGCGGACGCGACACGCTCGCGCGGGAGGTTCGGCTCCTCGGCGCGCTGCTCGGCGAGATCATCCTCGAGCAGGCCGGGCCGGAGGTCTTCGACCTGGTCGAGTCGACGCGCTCGCGGGCGATCGCCGCCCGGCGCCGCGGTGGCGAGGAGCGGGTGACGTTCGACGTCCTGCCGGTCGAGGCGGGCGTCCTCGAGGGCGTCGTCCGTGCCTTCGGGCTGTACTTCCAGCTGGTCAACCTGGCGGAGGCGCGGGACCGCGTGCGCCGTGGCGCCCGGCGGGCGCGCGCGACCGCGGGCGCCTCCGAGGGTGCGCGACTGCGCGCGGCGCTGCGCCGTGCGGATGCGCGGGCGGCGCTGGCAGCCGTGCACGTGCACCCGGTGCTGACCGCCCATCCCACGGAGGCGCGCCGGCGGACCGTCCTCATCGCGCTGCGGCGCATCGCGCACCTGCTCGAGCGGGCCGACGACCCGCGCATCCCGCCCTCGGGCGACCGCGAGCTCCGACGCCGGCTGCGCGAGGAGATCGCGGTGCTGTGGCAGACCGCCGAGCTGCGCCGCGGCGCCCCCTCGCCGGTCGACGAGGTCCGGACCGCGATGGTCGTCTTCGACGAGACGATCTACCGCCTCACGCCGCGCCTGTACCGCCTCGCTTCCGAATCGATCGGTGGGTCACGCCGCGCACGATCCCGCGAGCTGGTCGACCCCGACGTTCCGTCGTTCCTCCGGTTCGGGTCGTGGATCGGCAGCGACCGCGACGGTCACCCGGCAGTGACCTCGGCGGTGACCGAGGAGACGGTGCGGATCCAGGCGGACCACGTGCTGCGCGGGCACGAGGCCGTCGCGACCCGCCTGTCGCAGACGATTGCGCCGAAGGTCCGCGGCGGGTCCGTGCCCGGCGCCCTTGCCCACCGGCTCGTCGCGGACGAGCTTGCGATGCCCCAGCTGGCCGCCTTGCTCACGGAGCGCTACCCGGATGAACCCTTCCGGCAGCGCCTGGGCTTCATCGCCGAGCGGCTCCGGCATACCCGCGTGCGGCTCCTGGGCGAGCGTCGCGGCGCGACGACGGCGGGCTATGCCACGCCCGACGAGCTGGTCGCCGAGCTCGTCGAGCTCCAGGAGGCGCTGGTCGAGGTGGGCCTCGCCCGATCGGCCTGGGGCGAGGTGCAGGACTTCGTCTGGCAGGTCCGGACGTTCGGGTTCCACCTCGCCAGCCTGGAGGTCCGCCAGCACGCGGCGATCCATCGGCAGGCCCTCGCCGACGGCGCGCCCGGCCCGCCGGGTGGCGCCCGGTCCCCCGGTCGCGACGAGGTGCTCGAGACCTTCCGATCGATCGGTCGGATCCAGGGCCAGCTCGGGCCGGTCGCGCTGTCGCGCTATGTCATCTCGTTCACGACCTCCAGGCAGGACGTCCTCGACGTCCTCGATCTCGCGGCGCAGGCGGGCGCCGGCTCGCTGGAGCTCGACGTCGTCCCGCTTCTCGAGTCATCCGATGCGCTCGGCACCGCCGGCGCCCTGCTCGAAGCCCTGCTCGGCGACCCGCGGTACCGGGCGCACCTCGCGACCCGGGGCGACCACCAGGAGGTGATGCTCGGCTATTCGGACTCGACCAAGGAGCTGGGCTACGTCGCCTCCAACTGGCTGCTCCACCGGGCCCAGGCAACGCTCGCCGCCGCGGCGGACCGGCACGGCATCGAGCTGACGCTGTTCCACGGCCGGGGCGGCGCCATCGGTCGCGGTGGCGGCCAGCTGGAGCTTGCGGTGGCCGCCCAGCCGCCCGGGTCGGTCCGAGGGCGGCTCAAGCTGACCGAGCAGGGCGAGGTCGTGTGGACCCGCTACGGTGACCCCGAGCTCGCCCTGCGCCATCTCGAGGTCCTGACCGCGACGGCGCTCGACTCGCTGGGCCAGCAGCGGGGTGACCCGCGCGGCGCCGGCGAGGTCATGGACGAGCTCGCCGCCGACGCTCGACAGGCGTATCGCGCGCTGGTCTTCGAGGACCCCGGATTCGCCGGGTTCTTCGCCCGCCTCACCCCGATCGAGGAGATCACCCGCCTCCAGCTCGGGTCACGGCCGGCGCGCCGCGCCAGCCCCGCTGCGCCGCGGTCGATCGACGACCTCCGGGCCATCCCGTGGGTGTTCGCCTGGTCGCAGGCGCGGGTCGAGCTGCCCGCCTGGTTCGGCCTGGGCACCGGGCTCGAGGCGTTCCGGCGGGCCCACCCGCGCGGCGCCGGCCCGCGGCTCGCCCGTCTGTACCGAGGCTGGCCGTTCTTCCGGTCGATCGTGGATCACGCCCGGCTCGCCCTGGCTCGAGCGGATCTGGTCCTGGCGCGCGGCTACGCCTCCCTCGCTTCTGAGCCCGGCGATGGCGAACGGTGGGCGACCATCGAGGCCGAGTTCGAGCGGACGCGGCGCGAGCTCGGTCGCCTGCCGGCGCCGCCGCGTGGCGCCACCGAGGACCGCACCGAGGCAGAGGCCGCCCGCCGGTCTTCCGCGCTGCGCGCGCCATATGTCGACACGCTCTCGGTCGTCCAGCTGGAGCTGCTGCGCACGCTCCGCCAGCGAGAGGC
>DATJGH010000104.1:0-16910 GCA_035495215.1 Patescibacteria group bacterium | reverse complement strand
CTCAAGCGCAACAACATCGTCAAGGTCGGGCAGCTCCTCCAGCTCAAGGACGAGGACCTGCTCCGGATGCGCAACTTCGGCAAGAAGTCGCTCGACGAGATGAAGGAGCGGCTCCGGATGCGCGGCTTCATCCTCCCCGAGACCGAGCCGTCCGAGTTCGGCGACGAGGAGGTCGAGGACGAAGCCTCGTTCGAGGACGAGGAAGCCTGAGTCATGGCGTCGCACCGCGTCGACGGCCGAAAGCTCGGCCGCAAGATGGGCCCGCGCCTCGCGCTGTACAAGAACCTCACGGTCTCGGTGCTGCGCTACGAGCGCGTGCGGACCACGGAGGCCAAGGCCAAGGAGGTCCAGGGCCGGATCGAGAAGGCCATCACGCTCGCAAAGCGCGGTGACCTCTCGGCTCGCCGCGCGGTCGTCTCCGCCTTTCCCAACGAACCCCTCGTCGTGACCAAGTTGTTCGACGAGATCGCGCCCAAGTACGCGGATCGCACGTCTGGCTTCACCCGCATCGTCAAGATCGGGCCACGCTCGGGCGACAACGCCGAGATCGTCCAACTCGAACTGGTGTAGGCATGCCCGAGAGGGCAGCACGTGGGGGAACCGCTCGTCGGTTCCGGGCCACGGTTGAATATGACGGCACGGAGTTCGCGGGCTTCCAATTGCAGAAGGCAGCCCGGACCGTCCAGGGAGAGCTCGAGGCCGCGCTGTCCCGCCTGTCAGGCGGGGATCGACAGCCGGTCGTGGGCGCAGGGCGGACCGACGCCGGGGTGCATGCCGCGGGCCAGGTGATCGCGTTCACCTACCCGGGCAGCCTCTCGGAGACGGCCCTCACCGATGCGCTCAACGGGACGCTTCCGCCGGATCTCGCGGTTCGCGACGTCCGACGGACGACCGACGGGTTCCACCCGCGCTACGCGGCTCGCTACCGGGAATACCGGTATTCCATCTGGAACGGCCCGCGCAGCCCGCTCCGGGAGCGCACGGCGCTCTGGGTGCGGCAGGACCTGGACGTCGCCGCCATGGCCGGAGCCGCGACGGCCTTCGAGGGCCGCCACGACTTCAGTGCCTTCGGCGGCAGGGATCCGCAGCCGGTCCGGACCGTGCATCGGCTCCGGGTCCGGCGCAACGGATCACTGGTCACGATCGACGTGCGGGCCGACGCCTTCCTGCGCGGCATGGTGCGCCGCATCGTCGCGACGCTGCTCGCGGTGGGGAAGGGTCAGCTGGATCCCTCGGCCGTGCCGGGGCTGCTCAGCGCCGGGCGACCGGCGTTGCGCGGCGCGGCGGCGCCTGCCCGGGGGCTCTGCCTCCGGCGGGTGGTGATGGGCCGACGACGAGAACGAAACGGGCAACGGAACGAAACGGGACACGAGGACTGATGAACGACAAGACGTACACAGCGCGACAGGGCGAGATCGAGCGGAGCTGGTTCGTCGTGGATGCGACGGGCGAGACGCTCGGCCGCCTGGCCACGCGTGTCGCACGCGTCCTCGAGGGCAAGCACAAGGCGACGTGGTCACCGAACCTTGACGGCGGCGATCACGTGATCATCCTGAACGCGCGCAAGATCTCCGTGAGCGCGGCGAAGCTCGAGACCAAGTCGTACATGCGCCACAGCGGCCACCCGCAGGGCCTCAAGGAGGAGTCCCTCGGCAAGCTGCTCGAGCGCCGGCCCGAGGAGGTCGTGCGGCGGGCCATCAAGGGCATGCTCCCGCACACCCGACTCGGCACCCAGCAGCTCCGCAAGCTCAAGATCTACGCCGGATCCGATCACCCCCATCAGGCCCAGCGGCCTGAGCCGCTCGCCTGACGGAGGAGCCCATGACTACCCAGGCCTTCAACACCGGGACCGGTCGTCGCAAGACGGCCGTCGCTCGCGTCCGGCTCCTGCCGGGCGAGGGTGAGATCGTGATCAACGGGCGCTCGCTGGTCGAGCATTTCGGCTCGGCCATCGATGAGGCGGACATCCGCCTCCCGTTCCGGGTGACGAACACCGACGGCCGGTACAACGCGATGATCAAGGTCGAGGGTGGCGGGGTGAGCGGCCAGGCAGGCGCCGTCCGTCACGGCATCGCCCGCGCCCTGCTCGAGCTCGATCCCGAGGGCCATCGCCTGCAGCTGCGCCAGGCCGGGCTGCTCACGCGCGACCCGCGCATGAAGGAGCGCAAGAAGTACGGTCTGAAGCGCGCTCGCAAGGCGCCGCAGTACACCAAGCGCTAGAGGTCCCAGTACCTCGGGCGGAGGCCGCCCGCGGGATCACCGCGCTAGGCTCGTCCACGTGAGCGAGCCCCTCTTCGAGCAGTACAAGGCGGCGCTTCGGCGTGGCCACATGTCCTCGCTCGCCGGCCACCTCGACGAGGCGCTCGAGGCGTACCGGGAGGCGGCCCGGCTCGTCCCCGAACGAGCGCTCCCGCTCGCCAGCCAGGGCACGATCCTGCACCGGCTCGATCGCTGGCCGGAGGCGGCGGAGGCCTTCGACGCTGCCCTCCGGATCGTCGCCGACGACGAGACGACGCTCCGTGCCCGCGCCACGGCGCGCGAGGAGCGGGGCATGCGCTCGGGCGCGGCCGAGGACTTCGAGCGGCTCGCGTTCGTGCTCGACGTCGCGGGCCGTTCATCCGAGGCGATCGAGGCCGCGGAGCACGCAGCCGCGCTCGACCCGAAGCCTGCCCGGGCCGCGCTCGCCGAGCGCCTCGCCGAAGCGGCGACGAGACGCGCCGCTGCGCCCGTCGCTCCGGCGTCGGAGGTCGCCGCGGATCCCCTCGCCGAACCGGAGCTGGACCTTGAGCCGCCACCGCGCATCGTGCCGGAGACGGACGCGGAAGTGGCCAGGAACGCGCGACTGGACGATCCAGCCGCGAGCTGGCCCGCGCTCGACATGCCGTCCCCGCCGCCGGCCCCGATCGAAGGGCCGCCGCCGGATCCCGAGGCGGTCATGACCGAGGCGGCGGAGCTGTTCGAAGCGGGCGATACGGCCGGAGCGGCGGACCGGATGCTCACCGCGGTCGCTGTGCACCGTGCGGCAGGGCGCCTGGATGCCGCGCTCGACGTGTGCTTCCAGGCACTGGCCATCGCGCCGGGAGATCCGCGCGTCCATCTCGCCATCGCCAACCTCCAGCTGGATCGCGGCTGGACGCCGCTCGCTCGGGAGAAGATCGAGCTCCTGATCCGGCTGACCTCGCTCACCGGCGATACCCAGGCCGAGGCGGACGTCCACGGCCTCGCCGCAGAGCGCCTCCGGGATGTCCCGGTGGGCTCGGCGAGCGGGCGCTAGGAGCCCTCGCCGAAGGAGCGGCCTCGGCCGAACGGCCGAACCCGCGCGGTAAACTCGCCCACGATGCCGTTCATCGAATCGATCCTGAATCAGGTTCGCCCGGAGGCGATCCTCGACATCGGGATCACGGCGCTGCTGATCTACTGGCTGTTCAGCTTCATCCGCGGCACGAGCGCGGTGCGCCTGGTGATCGGCGTCAGCATGCTGTTCGCGGTCTACTTCGCTGCGCGAATCTTCAACCTGCGCCTGCTGACCCAGATCCTCGAGACCGCGGGCGTGGTCGGCCTGTTCGCGCTGGTCGTCGTCTTCCAGCCCGAGCTGCGGCGAGTGCTCGACCGGATCGGGCGCATGGGCTCCCTTGGCTGGCTGCTGTCCGCGGAGGACCGCGCCGCCGACATCGTCGCCACCGAGGTCGCCCGAGCGACGGCGGCCCTCTCGGCGGAGGGCCACGGTGCGCTGATCGTGATCGAGCGCGAGACCGGCCTCGAGCAGATCGCCGAGACCGGGGTGATGATCCACGGCGACCTCTCGGCCGACCTGTTGCGCACGATCTTCTCGCCCAGGTCACCGCTGCACGACGGCGCGGTCATCGTGCGCGGGACCAGGATCCTCGCTGCCGCGGCCCTGTTGCCACTTGGCGAGACGACGGTCCACTCCGAGCGCTTCGGAACGCGCCATCGCGCGGCGCTGGGGACGACCGAGCAGACCGATGCCGTGGTCGTGGTCGTGTCCGAGGAGAACAGCCAGGTCAGCCTCGTCCAGCGGGCGCGCATCGTGCGAAACCTGAACGAGTCGCAGCTCACGCGCGCGCTGCGCCAGGTCCTGGAGCCGGCGCCGGAGCGCGCCCGCCTGCGAATCCCGGCACCCGTCCCCGGCGGGCGGACGCCTCGACTCGCCGATATCGGCCGAGCCGTTCGCGCGGGCAGGCGCGACCGCGGACCTGCCGAGCCGATCCCGCCCGATGAACCCCTCACGCCGGAGTCCACCGAGCCCCTCACGCCGAAGCCCGCCGAGCCCCCGTCGGCATCGGTTGAGCCGGTGGCGCTCGATGCCGCGCCGGGGCCCGCCACGGACGAAATGGACCCCGCCGACGCGCCCACGAACGGCGTACCGGCGGGAGTCGCGGGCGCGGACGACCCGAAGCCTGTCGTGCCGCGCGAGGAGCGAGAGCCGGCCGGGACCCGTGGCCGGAGCCGATGAAGCGCGCGCTCCGGATCATCACCCATAACTGGCCGCTCAAGCTCGGGGCCGTTGCGCTGGCCACGCTGCTCTACGGCGGCCTCGTCGTGTCCCAGTCGAGCGCGCCCTTTCCCGGGACGGTGCAGATCCACGCCGTCAACCCGCCGGCAGGCGCGATCGTCCTGACCAACCTCGGCGCCGTGAACGGCATCCGGTATGTCGCGCCGCCCGATCTCGGCCTGCGCATCGACAGCGACAGCTTCCAGGCGACCGTCGACCTCGCGGGAATCGTCCCGACGGGCGAGCCGGTCACGCTCGACGTGAACGTGCAGGCCGTCGACGGTCGCATCCAGGTCCTCGACTTCGAGCCCAAGCGGATCGCGGTCACCGTCGATCGGGTGGGGACCAGGACCGTGCCGGTCCGCGTCGTCCTCGGGCCCGTCCCCTCGGGCTTCGACGTCGGCGACCCGGTCGTGGACACGGAGACGGCGACGGTGAGCGGCCCCCAGTCGATCGTCGACACCGTGGTCGAGGCCCAGGCGCCGGTGACGATCGACGCGTCAGGCATCGACGTCGACCAGCTGGTCGGCCTCGTGGCCGTGGACGACAAGGGCACGGAGCTCGGCGTCGATTCGCGCATCGAGATCGATCCGCCGCGCGTGCGCGTCGAGTTGCAGGTGTTCACCGATCGCCGCTCCAAGCAGCTCCCTGTCAGCCCGAACATCGTGGGCACGCCCGCCGCCGGCTTCGAGATCGCCTCGGTCCAGGTGAGCCCGCCGGTCGTCACGGTCCAGGCCGACGCGAACGACCTCGCGGCGCTCGATCGCGCGGACACGCAGCCGATCTCGATCGCCGGCGCGTCGAGCGAGGTGACCCAGGACGTCGCGTTCGCGCTGCCGGCCGGGGTCCAGGCGCTGAATGCGACGACCGTGAAGGTCACCGTGAAGCTGCGCCCCGTCACGGCCACGCGCACGTTCGAGGCGGGCCTGGAGCTGGTCGGTGCTCGGGCGGACCTGGACTACGGCCTGTCCACGGATCGAATCCTGGTGACGATCGGCGGCTCCATCGCCGATCTCGACCGGCTCTCCGGGTCGACCCTCGTACTGGCCGTCGACGTGGCCGGGCTCGGCCCCGGCAGCCACGCCGTCACCGCGACCACGAACCTGACCACCGGCCTGACCCTGATCAGCGCGAGCCCCAATCCGATCACCGTCATCGTCTCCACCCCGGCGCCGTCGCCGGCGCCGTCGTAGGCCGTTTCGGCGCGCCTCGGGTCCATCGCCACACCCAGCACGCGAAGGGGAGTTGAGCAGCCGTGCCCCGCCTGTTCGGCACCGACGGAATCCGTGGTGTCGCCAACGTCGACCTGAAGCCGTCGACGGCGTTCGCGCTCGGCCGCGCGACCGCCCACCGGCTCGTCGAGCCCGGCGGCTCGATCGTGGTCGGGCAGGACACGCGTCGCTCCGGGGACATGTTCGTCACCGCCATCGCCGCCGGCGCGACGAGCATGGGCGTCACCGTCCACTCGGTCGGCGTCGTGCCGACGCCGGCCCTCGCGTTCCTGGCGGCGGAGGGCGCGTTCGCCGCGGGAATCATGGTCTCGGCATCGCACAACCCGGCGGAGGACAACGGCCTGAAGGTGCTCGACGCCGCCGGCCTGAAGCTCGACGATGCGGTCGAGGACGAGCTCGAGGAGCTCATCTGGCGGGCGGACGAGCTCCCCGGCGTGCAGCCCGGAGGGCTGGGCACGGTCATCGATGCGCGCGACCTGCTCGAGCGCTATCTCGCGCACCGGGAGGCCCTCGCGCGTCGCGTGAACGGGCGAGGCCTGCGGATCGTCCTCGATTGCGCGAACGGATCAGCATCAGCGGTGGGCGGCCGGATCCTGGCCGCCACGGGAGCGAGCGTCGAGGTCATCAATGACCGGCCCGATGGACTGAACATCAACCTCCGCTGCGGCGCGACCGATCCGGCCGGGCTCGCCGCGCACGTCGTCGAGTCCGGCGCGGACCTGGGCTTCGCCGTTGACGGCGACGCCGACCGCCTCGTCGCGGTGGACGGCTCCGGTCGCGTCGTCGATGGCGACCGCATCCTCGGCGTCCTCGCGCTCGAGCGACTCTCGCGCGCCGGGGCATCGGCGGACGATCCGCTCATCGGGACGCTCGTCGTGTCCGTGCTGTCGAACGGCGGGCTGCAGCAGGCCGTCGAGGCGGCCGGCGGAACCGTCGTGCGCACGCCCGTCGGCGACAAGTACATCCTCGAGGGCATGCAGGTCTCCGGCGCCGGGCTCGGCGGCGAGAAGAGCGGCCACGTCATCGTCCGCGAGCACACCACCTCCGGCGACGGCCTGGTCACGGCGCTCGAGGTCCTCCGCGTCACGACGACCGCGGGGCGGCCGCTCGCCGAGCTCGCGCAGCGGATCCCGCTGCTGCCCCAGGAGCAGCGGGCGGTGAAGGTACGGCACAAGGAGCAGTGGGAAGGCGATGCGGCCCTCCTGCGGGCGATCGCCGACGCGGAGCGCCGCCTGGGCGGCGGTGGCCGGGTGCTGGTGCGGCCGTCCGGAACCGAGCCGGCGCTGCGGGTGATGGTCGAGGGCACCGACCATGAGCTGGTCCGCGAGCTGGCCGACGGTTTGTCGACCCTCGCGGAGCAGCGCCTACACTGACGCGCTGATGTGCGGCATCGTGGGCTACACGGGCCCCCGTGAGGCGGGGCCGATCCTCATGGAGGGCCTGCGCCGCCTCGAATACCGGGGCTACGACTCGGCCGGGATCGCCCTCGTGGACGAGCGGGGCGAGCTGTTCGTGGAGAAGCGCGCCGGCAAGCTGAGTAACCTCCGGACCGCGATCGCCGAGCGGACGCCGCACGCGGCGGTCGGGCTCGCGCATACGCGGTGGGCGACCCACGGCCGTCCGAACGACGTGAATGCCCATCCCCAGGTCGACTGCACGGGGCGGATCACCGTGATCCACAACGGGATCATCGAGAACTTCCAGGACCTCCGGGACGGGCTCGAGGCGCGCGGCCACACGCTCGTCTCGGAAACGGACACGGAGGCCATCGCGCATCTCATCGAGGAGGCCTACGACGGCGACATCGCCGAGGCCGCGCGAACGGCGCTTCGCAAGCTCGACGGCGCCTACGCCCTCGCGATCATGCATCGCGACGAGAACGACCGGCTCGTGGGTGCCCGGAAGGACGTGCCGCTGGTGGTCGGGATCGGCGATGGCGAGTCATTCCTCGCCTCCGACGTCGCGGCGATCCTCGGCCACACTCGCAAGGTCATCTTCCTCGAGGACGGCGACGTTGCCGACCTGACCCCTGACCGCGTCATCGTCACCGACGTCCTCGGCAGCCCGATGGAGCGCGTGGTCGACACGATCGAGTGGACGGTCGAGGCCGCCGAGAAGGGCGGCTACGAGCACTTCATGCTCAAGGAGATCCACGAGCAGCCCGACGCGCTGCGCCAGTCCCTGACCGGCCGGCTCCTTCGGGCCGGGAGGATCCAGGTGCCGGAGCTGGAGCCGGTCTGGCAGGCGGTCAAGGACGCCACGCGCGTCGAGCTCGTGGCGTGCGGGACGGCCTCGTACGCCGCCATGGTCGGGGCGGGGGCGATCCAGGACTTCACCGACCTCCCGGCGCGGGTGACCGTCGGCTCCGAGTTCCGCTACGACCCGCCGCCGCTCGACGAGAGGACGCTGGTCATCGCCGTTACCCAGTCCGGCGAGACCGCCGACACGATCGCGCCGGTCCGGCTCGCGCGCGAGCGGGGCTGCCCGATCATCGCCGTCACGAACACGCTCGGCTCGGCGATCACGCGCGAGGCCGACGCCGTGCTCTTCCTCCAGGCCGGCCCGGAGATGGCGGTTGCCGCGTCGAAGACGTTCGTGACCCAGGTCACGACGCTGGTCATCCTCGCCGCCGGGATCGCGAAGCTCCGGGGCACGCTCAGCGACGAGGCCGAGGCCGCGCTCGTGTCCGCGCTCCGGGCGCTGCCCGACGGCGCCGCCCGGGCCCTGGAGCTCAACGCTCCGAAGGCCCCCGACCTGGCCCGGCGCTACGTCAACTCGCGCGGCTTCATGTTCGTCGGCCGCGGCGCGAGCTATCCGACCGCGCTCGAGGGCGCCCTCAAGCTGAAGGAGATCAGCTACGTCCACGCCGAGGGCTATCCCGCGGGCGAGCTCAAGCACGGCCCGATCTCCCTCCTCGACGCCGAGTGCCCGCTGGTTGCGGTGGCCACCCGCTCGTCGATCTACGAGAAGCTCATCTCGAACGTGATGGAGGGCCGGGCCCGCGACGCCAAGGTGATCGCCGTCGCAACCGAGGGCGACCACCACATCGAGCGGATCGCCGACGACGTCTGCTGGGTCCCCGACACCCACGAGATCCTGAGCCCGGTGCTCGGGATCATCCCGCTCCAGCTGTTCGCGTACCACGTCGCGCTGGCCCGGGGCACGGACGTCGACCAGCCGCGGAACCTGGCGAAGTCCGTCACGGTCGAGTAGTCCCGGCGACGATGGCCTTCCCGAGCACCGCCTCGTCGCTCGGCGGGCTCCGCATCGGCTCCCTCGGATAGCATCTCGCCTGAGATGCACGTCCCTGCCGGCACCACCGAGCTCGGGATCGACATCATCCAGGTGTCGCGGATCAAGGCGACGCTCACGAAGTTCGGCCGGCGCTTCTCGCGCCGCGTGCTGACCGAGGCCGAGGATCGCTACGTTCGCGACCGCCCGGAGAACTTCGCCGGGCGGTGGGCCGCGAAGGAGGCGGTGAGCAAGGTGCTCGGGCTCGGCGTGCGCGGCGTGGGCTGGACCGAGATCGAGATCCAGCGCCTGCCGACCGGCCAGCCCGCCGTTCGGTTGCACGGCCGCGCCCGCCAGCGCGCCGAGCAGCTCGGGATGGAGCGCATCGCCGTCTCGATCAGCCACGAGGCCGAGTACGCGGTCGCGATCGCCTTCGGCGTTCGCAGCGCCGGCGGCCGGTATGTCTTCCCGCTCGACATCGAGGAGCGCCTCGACGATCGCGAGCGGCGCATCCTTGCGCGCATGGAACGCCTCCGCGACCTCACCACGACAGCCGCGGCAGCGCCATCGGCGCCCGCAGGCGGCGCCGTCGACGACGACGATGGCTGATCGCCGGCCTCTCGGCTTCGGCCGGCACGAGGCGGCGGCCTCGGCGAGCGCCACCGCGACGCCGTCTGTGCCGACGATGGACGACAAGGCCGCGGCCGCGCTCCTCCCGGAGCGCCCGGCGCGCGGGCACAAGGGCTCGTTCGGCAAGGTGCTCGCGATCGCGGGATCACTCGACTATGCGGGTGCGGCCCTGCTCGTCTGCCGTGCCGCGGGGCGCGCCGGCGCCGGGCTCGTGACCCTGGCCGTGCCGGAGTCGCTCCAGCCGCTGTTCGCGGCGAAGGTCGTCGAGGCGACGACGATGGCCCTGCCCGAGGACGACGTCGAGGAGGTCGACCCGGAGCCGGCGATCGCGCGCATCTTCGACCACGAGCACGACGCGATCGTGCTCGGGCCGGGCCTGCGCCCCGGCCTCGCGACAACCGAGCTCGTGCGCATGCTGCTCGCCGCTCCGGAGGACGATCCCGAGCCCGCTCCGATGGTCCTCGACGCGGAGGCGCTGCGGTCGATCGCAACCCTCGGCGAGTGGTGGACGGGTGCGCTCCGGCCATGCGTGCTGACGCCGCATCCCGGCGAGTTCGCTCGGCTGCGCGCCGGGGCAGGGGTCGACGCGGGGAGCGACGGCGACCTGTCCGCCGACGACGACGCGCGCCGGACGGCAGCCCTCGCCGCGGCGCAGGCCTGGGGCCAGGTCGTCGTGCTCAAGGGCGCCAGGACCGTGATCGCGGAGCCGGACGGGACCGTCACCATCGCGCCGTTCGAGAACCCGGCGCTCGCCTCGGGCGGGACGGGCGACGTGCTGTCCGGCGTGATCGGCGGGCTGCTCGCACAGGGCATGGCACCCGGGCCCGCGGCGCGCCTCGGGGTCTTCCTGCACGGGACTGCCGGCGACGTGGTCCGCGACCGGATCGGCGACGCCGGCCTGCTGGCTTCCGACCTCCCGGATTCGATCCCGCTCGTCCGCAAGCGCCTCGTCAGCATCGCCGAGCGGAACAGGCCGGGCAAGCACGTCGGGTTCACCGTCCGCGACGGCAACGGGTCGTCGAGCTGAGCCAGCCACCGATCGAGGACCGCCTGGCGGCTGCCGGGTTGCCCCCACTGCCCCGCACGGCCTGGGCCGAGATCGACCTCGGGGCTCTGGCCGGCAATCTCGAGGTGCTGCGCAGGCTCGCCGGCGACGGCGCGCCGCTCCACCCGGTGATCAAGGCCGATGCCTACGGCCACGGCGCGCTTCCCATCGCGCGGGCGCTGGAAGAAGCGGGCGCGGCCGGTTTCTGCGTCGCCACCCTGGACGAGGCGCTGGCGCTCCGGGGCGCCGGGATCGACCGGCCGATTCTCGTCCTGTACGCCATCCCACCGTCACTCGGCCTGGTCGCCGGCGCCCGGAACATCACGGTGACCGCGTCGGACGCGGACCTGCTGGGTGAGCTCCTCGACGCGCTTCCTGCCGAGAGGACGCCGGTCGTCGCACTCGAGCTGGAGGTCGAAACCGGCCTCGGCCGGGGCGGTTTCGCAGGGCCTGCGCTCGTGGCGGCCGCGCGAGCGATCCGGGAGGCGCCGGGTGCGCTCATCTCCGGCATGTGGACGCACCTCCAGGCGCCCGAGGACGAGGCCCGGACGGCGGCGCAGCTCGAACGATTCGAGCGTGCCACGACCGACCTCGAGGCGGCGGGCTTCCGTCTGCCACGTCACGTCGCCGCCAGCGCCGGCCTGGTCCTCGACGGCGTCGCCAGCCTCGATGGCGCTCGGCCAGGCCTCGCCACGTATGGCCTGGTCCCGGACGAGCTGCTCGAACGGCTCGGCGCCGGCGTCGCCGGCCTCCGGCCCGTCCTCTCGCTGCATGCCCGGCCCGTCCGCGTGACCGATGTGCCGGCCGGCTGGGGGATCAGCTACGGGCCGACGTTCACGACCTCGCGCCCGAGCCGGATCGCCACGCTCCCGATCGGCTACGGCGACGGCTGGTCGCGCGCGCTCTCGAACCGCGCGGAGACCCTCGTCCGGGGCCGGCGCGTCCCGCTCGTCGGCAACGTGGCCATGGACGCGGTGATGGCCGATGTCACCGACGTGCCCGGCGAGCCCGTCACCGTGCGCGACGAGTTCGTGCTCATCGGGGCGCAGGGTGGCGAACGGATCACCGCCGCGGACGTCGCCAGGGCACGCGGCACGAATTCGTGGGAGGTCGTCACCACCATCGCCGCACGCTTGCCCCGGGTGTACCATGCGGCCTCCGTTCCGCGGGAGACGCGGACCCTCATCGCCGACGCGATCCCGGACCCGGGCGACGTCGAGGTCGGCGGCAGGAGGTCGAGGCGACCGTGAGCGAGCCCGGCGAGGTTCAGGGCCTCGGCGAAGAGCAGCGCGACGAGCTGGTCGAAGAGGTCGCGCGCGAGATCCAGCTGCGCGGCCTCACGAGCCCGGCGGTGCACTTCCTGCAGGCGTCGCGCCCGTACCGGCCGCTGGGCGCCAACGCCATGCTCTTCTTCGATCCCGTCCTGCACCGCCTGTTCGGCGGCGAGCTCGCGAGCGCGTCCGCGCTGCTCGCGGACGAAGACGGCATCGAGCAGCTGATCGAGCGCCTCGAGGACCTGTCCGAGGAAACGGGCTGGGACGCCTGAAGCCGGTCGGGCCGGCGGTTGGCCGGCGGCCGAGCCGGTAGCATGGGCCGGTGACAACCGTTCCCCGAGCCCTGCTCGCGATCGACGCCGGGTCCGCGACGACCTCCGTCGCCCTGCTCGGCAAGCCATGGAAGCGGTGGCGGCTGCTCGGCTCCATGGCGGCACCGGCCGGCGCTCCGATCGGCGCGCTGGCGTCAACCCTCGCCGCGAGGCTCATCTCGACCGATCCGCGCATGGCTGTCGAGCTGTCCGTGTCGGCCGAGAGCATCGGCGACCTGCCCCGACTCGAGGCCGTGAGCTCGCCGCCGCAGACGCTCGCCGTGCTCGGGGCATCGCGCCGCGCGGTCGGGCTGCTCGAGGGCGTCGCCGCCCGCACGCCCTGGCGGATCCGCACCGCGTCGCCGGAGACCCACGACCCGCGCGAGATGACCGAGCTCGCCCTGCGCCCGGAGGTCGCCGCGATCCTCGTCGGCGCGGGCGACCCGCCGGGGCCCGATGAGCGAGGCTGGCTCGACGACCTCGCCGGCCTCGTCGGCGCCGCGACCCGGCGGCGCCCCGAGCTGCGGGTGGTCCTGGCGGGCCCCGTGGCCGCCCGGCCGGCCTGGGCCGAGGGCGCCGGCCGTCCCTTCGACGGCAGCCAGGAGCGGATCGTCGAGGGGCCGCCGCTCGGCATGCGCAGCGGACCGGACGAGCCACTCCGCGAGATCCTCGAAGGACTCCTCACGAGCCGGGACTCCCGGCATACCGCGGTGCGTGCCCTGCTGTCCCTCGCCGACACCATCGATCGGACGGTCGAGCTGATCGACGTCGGGCTCGATGGCGGGCTCCGGGCGATGGCCTCGCCCGGCATCGCCGACCAGGGTCCAGCCGCAGTCGCCGTGCGCACCGCGCAGGCCGCGCTCGTGCCCCGCGACATCGACGAAGACGACGTCGAGGCGGTTCTCGCCTGGACGACCGGGAGCCTCGATCGGCATCGCATGGGCGATCGGCTCATGGACCTGCGGGCGGCACCGTGGGCAGATGTCTCGGGCGAGGGCGCCCGCCTGCGGCTGGCGGCGACGCGGGCCGCCCTGGCCCGCCTCGATGCGCTGAGCCCCGATATCGCCGGCATGCCCAGCCCCGACGTGACCATCGTCTCGGGCGGCGCGTTCATGATCGCCCCGGCCCGGGCGACCGCGCTTGCCGTCGCGGACACCATCCGCCGGCCGGGCACCACCCAGCTGGCCGCCGATCATGCCCGTCTCCTCGGTCCCATCGGCACCATCGACGACCCTGACGAGCGCCGCGACCTCGTCGCCGACCTGGCCGACGATCTCCTCGCCCCGATCGGCAGCCTCGTCATCGTCGCCAATGTCCCGACGGGCCGGCGGCAGGCGGCCCGGGTCGGGCAGATCAGTCTCGACGGCGACGTCCAGGGGCGCCACGACCTCGTGAGCGGTGAGGTCGCGTTCATCGACCTCGCGCCGGGCGACCAGGCGCTGGCGACATTCGAGTTCCGCGATGCCGTGCGGGTGGGGCATCGCGCCCGGCGCGTCGCGATGCCCGTCTCGGGCGGCGTGGCAGGCCTCGCCATCGACCTGCGCGATGTGCCGCTGCGGCTGCCCGAACGCCGCGACCGCCGGCGAGCCGCGCTCGCGGCCTGGGGTGAGCTCGCCTGGCCGGGTGACGAGCGATGATCGAGAGCGCGCGCTGATGGCCGGAGCGAGCGCGCCGACCAGGGCCGCCGTCGACGAGGCGCCCGGCATCGAGCTCGTGGCCCGCCGCCGCCTGCTGATCTCCCCGGTCGACGCCTTCTTCCGCCTCCAACCGGGCGACCATGCCCTGGTCAAGGAGGGCGAGGCCGTCGGCCGTGGCCAGCCGATCCTCGAGCATTTCCGAGAGCCGAGGACGCTGGTCGTCCCGGGCGCGAGCGGCGAGGGCGACCAGCTCATACCCGGTGACCGTGCGGCCCCGCTCGGCAGCCGGGGACGCGAGGGCCAGCACCTCGACGGCGAGCTCCTGTTCCGGAGCGGGGGCCGCTGGCGCATCGCCGGTGGCGAGCGGCCGGAGCCGCTCGAGTCGCCGGTCGCCGGCGTCGTCCACGAGGTCCGTGCCGGCACTGGCGTGACGATCCGCTCCACCGCGAATGCCATCCTCGGCCAGACGGCGCTCGCCGGCCCCTCGTGGGGCAAGCTCCAGGTCGCGACCGGCCCTGATGGCGAGCTCCGGGCACAGCACGTCGACGTGGGCATGGCGGGCTCGATCATCGTCGCCGGCGCACGCATGGACGCGGAGGCGCTGACCCGGGCGCGAGCGGTGGGCATCCGGGGCGTCGTCGTCGCGGCGCTGGGCATCAAGGAGCAGCGCGACTTCCTGGCCTCGGAACGGCGTGGACGTGCTGCGGTCCACGGGTTGCCCCCGTTCGGGATCCTCGTCCTCGACGGCGCGTCGCGTCGGCCGATCGCGTCGCCGCTCATGGCCCTGCTCGAGGCGATCGAGGGCGGCATGGTCGCGATCCTGGGCGATCCGCCCGCGCTCGTGATCGACGACCCGAGCATCCTCCTGCCGTCGCCGCCGCCCGACCTCGTCCGCGTGCGCTCCGGGCCGCTCGCCGGTGCCGAGGGCACGTGGGCCGGGCTTGCCGGGCCCCGCCGCTTCCCGGCGGGCGTGACGCTCGAGGCTGCGTTCGTCCGCTTCGGTGGCCGTCCACCGGTCGCGATCCCGTTCGGCGATCTCGAGCGCTTTGCCTGACGGGCGGGCGGCGCCCGCCGTCGATCCGATGCTGGAGCTGGTCAGCACGAGTCCCGAGGCAACGCGCGACTTCGCGTCCCGGCTCGCGGCTGCCGCGCAGGCCGGCGACGTCGTGTGCCTGTGGGGTGAGCTCGGTGCCGGCAAGACCGTGTTCGCCAAGGGCTTCGGAGCAGGCCTCGGGGTGACCGACACGATCAGCTCGCCGAGCTTCGTGCTGATGGGCGAGTACCTTGGCCGGCTGCCGCTGTTCCACATCGACCTGTACCGGCTGTCGAGCGCGCAGGAGGCCTTCGACGGTGGCCTGCTCGACGACCGACAGGCTGCCGGGGTGGTCCTGATCGAGTGGCCGAACCGGCTCGGGTCGGCGCTGCCCGAGGATCGGCTCGACGTTCGGATCGAGGGCGGCGCGGATGCGCCGCGGACGCTCCGCCTCGAGGCGCACGGCGCGCTCGGCGCGCACTACCTCGACGCCGCTCGAGCGGCCGGCGCACGCCCGTGACGGCACCGACGCCCTGGATCCTCGTCCTCGACACCGCGACGAGCACGATCGTCGTCGCGGCGGGTACGCGCGACGGCCAGGTCCTCGAGGCCGAAGCGTTCGAAGGGCGCTACCGGCACTCCCAGGAGCTGCTGCCCGCCGTGGATCGCCTCCTGGGGCGCGTCGGCCTGCGGCTGCGCGACCTCAGCGCGGTGATCGTGGGCACGGGACCGGGCGCGTTCACCGGCCTGCGGGTCGGCCTGGCCACCGCCAAGACGCTTGCCCACGAGCTCGATGTGCCCGTGATCGGGATCGCCACGTCGGCGGCCCTCCTCGAGGCGGTGGGAGGCGCCGGCGCCCGCCTGTGGCTGCCGTCCGGGCCGCGCGAGCGCCTGCTGATTTGCGCGGACGAGGCGCCCGTGCGCACGCACGACGGGGTCGCGAGTGACGAGGCGCCCGGCGATCTCGCGGTCGATCTCGCGGCCCGTGCCTCGGACGCCGCGCTCGAGCGCGGTCGCGACGCGGTCGCGAGGCTGCCCGCCAGCCTCCTGCGCCTCGGCCTGGCGCGCCTGGCCGCTGGGGAATCGGACGATCCGGAACGACTCGTGCCGGCGTATGCCGTGCAGCCGCGCGGCGCTCCGGCCGCGGACTCGGAAGGGGGAGTGGCGTGGTCGCGCGACCCCCGGTGAGGATCGTCGTCGAGGCGATGACCGTCGACGACCTGCCTGCGGTCCACGCCATCGAGCGCGCCAGCTTCTCCGTGCCGTGGCCAGATGACGCGTACCGAAACGAGCTGCTGACCAACCGGCTCGCGAGCTACGTGGTGGCGCGCGCGGGAGTGGAGATCGTCGGCTTCGGTGGCCTGTGGGTGATGGTCGACGAGGCGCACGTCACGACCTTCGCCGTCGACCCGCGCTGGCGCCGCCGCGGGATCGGGGAGTGGATGCTCCTGGGCCTCCTCGATCGCGCCGTGGAGCGTGGCGCCCGCGAGGCGACGCTCGAGGTCCGCCTGTCGAACATGCCCGCTCGCCGGCTGTACGAGAAGTACGGCTTCCGCCCCGTTGGCATCCGTCCCCGCTACTACTCGGACAACGGCGAGGATGCGCTGATCATGACGACCGACCCGCTCGCGTCGCCGGCCGTGCGCGAGCGCCTCGCCCGCCTCCGCTCGGACCTCGAGGCTCGCCCGATCGACCCGGACGAGGTGCCCGACGAGGCCCCGGCCGGCCTGTACCGCGGATGACGCCGACCAGCGCCGCGGGCCCGCTCGTCCTGGCGGTCGAGTCGTCGTGCGACGAGACCGGAATCGCCCTCGTCGAGGGTGGCAGCCGGATCCACTCGAACGTCGTCGCCAGCCAGGTCGCGCTGCACGCGGCCACGGGCGGCATCGTGCCCGAGGTCGCCGCGCGCGCCCACCTGCGCTGGATCCTGCCCGTCCTCGACGAGGCGTGGCGCGACGCCGGCGCGTCCTGGGACGATGTCGCCGCCGTCGCCGTCACGCGTGG
>DATJGH010000103.1:0-2447 GCA_035495215.1 Patescibacteria group bacterium | reverse complement strand
ACGGGCTGGCCAAGAAGATGCTGCTCGTGCAGGGCCAGGCGTACCGCCGCGAGTACGGCTTCAACGCCATCACGCTGCTGCCGGTCAACCTCTACGGGCCGGGCGACAACTTCGACCCGCGCAGCGCGCACGTCATCCCGGACCTGATCCGCAAGTACGTCGAGGCGAAGGAGAGCGGCGCGCCCGAGGTCACGGCCTGGGGCGACGGCAGTCCGACCCGCGAGTTCCTCTACGTCGACGACGCGGCCGAGGGGATCGTGCGCGCGACCGAGCGCTACGACGGGCCCGAGCCGGTCAACCTCGGCGTCGGCCAGGAGATCACGATCCGCGACCTGGTCGACCTGATCGTCAGGTTCACGCGCTTCGAGGGCGAGATCCGCTGGGACGCCTCGAAGCCGGACGGCCAGCCGCGCCGCGCGCTCGACACCTCCCGCGCTCGCGACTGGTTCGGCTTCCAGGCGAAGACCTCCTTCGAGGATGGCCTTCGGGCCACCATCGACTGGTACGAGTCCACGCGGCCGGTGCGCGTCTAGTCGCTTCCCCGGCCGTCGCCACACTTCGGCCGTCGCCACACTTCGGCCGTCGCCACACTTCGGCCGTCGCCACCCCTCGGCCGTCGCCGCCCCCGCGAGGACGCCGGCCGCTCCACTGGCCGCTGCCGGACGTCCCCTAGCGCCGCCACCCGAAGATCCGCGTCGCGTCCACGTCGCACCAGACGAGGCCCGGGTCTCGAGGCGGCTCCGCACCCTCCGTCAGCGCGGCGACCCAACCTCGCGACGAGCCAGGGAACCGCGACGCAAAGACCGCCGGGTAGCGCGCAACCAGCGCCCGATTTCGAGCGGTCGCTCTCACTACCCAGACCAGGCTGACCCGCGCGCTTTCTCCCCACTGGCCCACCGCCATCGCCTCGAGCTCGGCCGCCTTCCGCGTGCTGACCCGAGCCGCCGCCCCGACGTCGCCGATGGTGTTCCAGCACTCGACGCAGATCACCAGGCGGCGCACCTCCGAGGCGAGCACGACATCGATCGACCGCCACGGCTCTGCCGGCCGCGTCGCGAGCTCGAACTCGGTGCCGTACCCGTGGCGCCGGCCCATCCTGAGCACGAGCTCCTGCATCGCCAGATGCCCCGCGTCAGCGACGTCCACGCGTGGGTCCCTCCCAAATCCGAGGTTCAGCGGGACGCCCAAGGCACTCGCGATGCGCTCCACGCCGTCGAGGTCGATCGGGCCCACACCGCGCTCGACGCGGTTGACGATCATCCGCCCGAGACCCGCGCGAACACCGAGCTCGGCCTGCGTCCAGGAACGGCGTGTTCGCATCTCACGGACCTCTCCGCCCAATCTGGCAAGCCGCTCTAGGGTTCGACGCTGGGCCTCGACGGCAATTCGGGGTCGACGTTTGCCGGGCATTCCTGCGTTCTCCGTCGGCTGATGTCGTGATCGCCTCATGTTCATTTCCAGGGCTTCGCTGCCGATTACCTGCGAGGCCCCTGCCCAAGCGTCGGCACCCGGCTTCCTCGGAGCGCGCTCTGCACATGGGGCGTGCATCGAGGTTCGGAACCGTGCCGTTCCCGGGACCGGACAGGTTGCGCCCGGACGTTGAGCGCTCTCGAGGCCAAGAAATGAACACATCCCGATCACGCGGGCCAGGTGGATCAGCTGCGGTGGCGAGACCGACGAGTGGGACCGTGGCCGGGGTGCACCGGGACCATTTGCCCAGGCCGGTCCCATGACCTGGCCGACTACCCTCGCTTGCGATGACGAGTGAGGCGGGGAGCCGGTCGCTGGCAGCGCGCCTGGCGCCCTCGAAGACGCATGACCGCGAGTCCGATGCGCCAACCGGCGCCGCGGCGCGCCCGCGCAAGAGCCGGTCGACCGCGGCCTGGAAGCTCGATGTCAAAGGCGTGAAGGCATCCAACGGCAGTGGCAAGCACGCCGACGACCGCCGCGGGGCCAGCGACGCCAACGGGGCCAGCGACCGCCGCGGGGCCAGCGACGCCAAGGGGATCAGCGACCGCCGTGGGGCCAGCGACGCCAAGGGGATCAGCGACCGCCGTGGGATCAGCGACGCCAAGGGGATCAGCGGTACCCCTGTGACGAGCGACCGCGACCGCAGCCACCGCCGGCTCGAACCCGTCCGCGCCGCCCTGCCGACGACGCCGACGAGGCTGGTCCACGACGACCCCCTCGACGTCCTCCTGAACGAGGCCCAGGCGGCGGTGTCCGACGGCGCGAACACCCTGCGCGACGTGCGCGAGCGGTACCGGACGGCGTACCTCGAGCAGGTCGACCGCTGGGAGCGCCTGCGCACCCAGACCGGCCCGTCTGCGGGCGCGGGCACCGGGGCCCAGGCATCGAGCCAGACCGTTGGCCAGGAGGCGATGGCGGGCCGCGAGGTGAACCAGGAGCGCTCGACGCTCGGGCGCATCGACCTCGCCGTGAAGAGC
>DATJGH010000102.1:0-6190 GCA_035495215.1 Patescibacteria group bacterium | reverse complement strand
TTCATCGCGGCCACGACGGGCCGGATGTTGATGAGCGCGTTCGGCGTCGCCTTGTCGATCTCCTGGATGGTCATGCGCTCGCGTACGACGCGCTCCATGCGCAGGAGTCCGATGCGGAAGGCGTTCTGGATCAGCTCGCCGTTCGCCCGGATGCGGCGGTTGCCGAGGTGGTCGATGTCGTCCTTCGGGTGCATCCCGCGGTTGCACTCGATGAGGTGGCCGACGATGGCCGCGATGTCCTCGCGGGTGATCGTCCGGCTCTCGCGGTCGAGCTCGATGCCCATCCGCTGCGCGGCGCCGTCGAGCTTCTTGTTGAACTTGTAGCGGCCGACGCGGCCGAGGTCGTACCGGCGGAAGTTGAAGAACAGGCCCTCGACCAGGGCGCGTGCGTTGTCACCGGTCGGCGGATCGCCCGGGCGGAGCTTCTTGTAGACCTCGATCAGGGCCTCGGCCGGGGTGCGGGTGACGTCCTTCTCGAGCGTGTTCGCGGTGAACGGATGCTCGGGATCGATGTCCACCGGCGCGAACAGCGCGCCGATCTCGTCGTTGGTCTCGTAGCCGACCGCCCGGAGCAGGGTCGTCGCCGCGATCTTGCGCTTGCGGTCGACCTTGACCCACAGCTGGTCCTTGTTGTTGGTCTCGAACTCGAGCCAGGCGCCGCGGTTCGGGATGACCTTGGCGCTGAACAGCATCCGGCCCGACCCCGGATCCTCCAGCTCGCTGTAATACACGCCCGGCGAGCGGACGAGCTGGGACACGACCACGCGCTCGGCCCCGTTCACGACGAACGTGCCCAGGTCGGTCATCCACGGGTAGTCGCCCATGTACACCC
The DNA here is from genome assembly GCA_035495215.1 of Patescibacteria group bacterium. Classification (GTDB taxonomy): domain Bacteria; phylum Chloroflexota; class Limnocylindria; order Limnocylindrales; family CSP1-4; genus UBA5189. The sequence continues at coordinate 5,358 of DATJGH010000102.1, read as the reverse complement.
GCTGGCGCTGGATCTCGCCCGTTTCCTTGATCAGCAGCTCGACGTTGACGTACAGCGGCCGGCTGAAGGTCAGGTCCTTGGTGCGGCACTCCTCCTCGGAGTACTTCGGCTCCCCGAACTCGTAGTCGAGGAACTGGAGCTCCATGACCTTGCCGGTGAAGTCCTTGATCGGGCTGATCTCGTCGAACAGCTCCCGCAGCCCCTTGTCGATGAACCAGCGGAACGACTCCAGCTGGAGCTCGATCAGGTTCGGGACGGGGAGGACCTCGGGGATCCGGGCATAGCGCTTTCGCGCCAGCGAGGTCTGGCCGACGGCCGGCGAATCAGCGGCAGACAGCATGAAGCACCGCTCCTTGACGGAGGACAGGGGGATGGAAGGGGGCCACGCTCACAGAACTGCAAAGTGTATCGCTCTGCGCGTTTCTGTCAAACGGTCAGCCGAGTGTCGAAACCTGCCACAGGATTGGCCGCGACGTGTCCGGAGCGACCGCCAGGATGGTGCCGCGGAGGACGTCCTGGCCGATCATTGCCGGCGGGTCGGCCATGCCCGCGCGAAGCATCAGGTGCGGGATCGCCACCCGCCGGTCCCCGAGCACGAGGACCTGGCTTCCGGCGCCGGCGCCCATGACCGCCACACCCGACACGCCGGTGCCGATCCGCTCCACGTCGCCCGCCTCGAGACCGGGCACGGCCCCGGGCTCGAACTCGGTGTGCCGGCCGCCGGTGTTCATGAGGACCGGCACGGGACCGTGCGGCTCGACCGCGGCGGCGACGATCGGGCGAACGTCACCGGCACGCCGCTCGATCGCAATGACGTCCGGCGTCGGACGCCGGTCGAGCAGCCAGGCTGCGAGGTCGTCCGGCGCCGCGTCGATGAGGACGAGCTCGTCGCCGACCTCGTTGATGACGGCCCACGCGGTCTCGTCCAGACGTTGCGGGCTCAAGATGCCGCCGATCCCCTGCGTGGTGAACGCCTCGGGCGCCGGGATGGCCACGACGTCGTGCAGCGTGCGCGTGGCTGGCCCATCCGCTTCCTCGAACGTCAGGGGCACGTCGCCGACGACCCAGCTGTCGAGGCTGGAGCCGGAATGGTCGGTCCCCTGGTCGACTGCGGAGGGGGTCAGGCCCGCGGCCTCGACGAGCTCGCGCGTGAGCAGATGGACATCGGAGCCGGTGTCGAGGATCAGCCGGGTATGGAACGCCCCGATGGTCGCGAGGACCAGCGGGGCGTGGACCGGCTCGCCTGACTCCGCGGCGAAGTGGATCGGCGCGCGCAGAAGAACGCGGATCCTCGGGGGCTCAGACGTCAATGGTTGAGGGCGATGCAGAGCGGACCGCGGCGGCCGAGGCGAAGGCGCGGGCGAGGACGCTGACGAGCGCACCCATTGGTGCGTGAGTCAGCACCGCAGTCCGCAACGCCCGCATCGGCGGATGGCGGGCCGCTCTGTGCTACTTGATGTCGACCTTGGCGCCCTGCTCCTCAAGAGCGGCCTTGATCTTCTCGGCCTCCTCGCGGTTGACGCCTTCCTTGACCGCCTTGGGCGAGGCGTCGACGAGGTCCTTGGCCTCCTTGAGGCCGAGGCCGGTCAGCTCGCGGACGACCTTGATGACCGGGATCTTGTTCGGGCCGATCTCGGTGAGGGTCGCGGTGAACTCTGTCTGCTCCTCGGCAGCGGCGGCCTCGCCACCGCCGGCGGCGGCCCCACCGGCCGCGGGCGCGGCGGCGACCGCGACTGGCGCGGCGGCGGTCACGCCGAACTTGTCCTCGAACTTCTTCTTGAACTCGGACAGCTCGAGGACGGTCATCTTCTCGAAGGCCTCGAGAAGCTGGTCTGCGGTCATGGTTGCCATCGTTTCTGGATCTCCTTGCGGGACGGAGCTGGATGTTGGAAGTCGGTCTGGCTGGCCGTCAGGCGGCCGCCGCCTGCCTGGCCTCGAGCGCGGCAACGAGCCCGACGACGTCACGCAGCGGCGCGTCGAACAGGCCGGCCGTCGTGGCCATCGGTGCGGCGAACGCGCCGGCGATCTGCGACAGCAGGGTCTCGCGGTTCGGCAGCGATGCAAGGCGGATCACGCCGTCGGCGTCGATCGCCCGGTCGCCCAGCAGGGCGCCGGTGATCTTCACCGTGCGGTACGGCCGCATGGTGTCGATGACCGCCTTGGCCGTCGCACCCTCGTCGTTGCCGAAGGCGATCGCGGTCGGCCCGCTCAGGAGCGGGTCGAGCGCCGACCCGACCGTGTCCGCGGCGGCGATCTTCATCAGCCGGTTCTTGATCACGCGATACGTCACGTCCTGCTTGCGCAGGGAGCGCCGGATCTCCTGGATCTCGCGGACGGTCAGACCCCGATACTCCGAGACGATCAGCGTCCGGTTGGCCTGCAGCTGCTGGCGCAGCTCGGCGACGGCCGCCTCCTTGGCCTCGGTCGGCATGGATGCCCTCCGTGTGCTGGCGCGCAGCCGGCGCGCGGCGGCGGGCGCCGCAGTCGAGTGACTGCCTGCTCCCCTGCGACGGGCGCCCGAAGGCGCGTACCTCGACTGCAGGGGGTGCGCCCACCCGGGAGGGCAGACGATCCGTTCCTGCCTCGGCGTGCTCGCCGGCGTCCCCGGGGCGGCTGCCCCGATCCGGTCCGGCGGATCAAGCCCCGACCGTCACTCCGGTGCGGTCCGCGGGCGCAGGCTGTCTTCGGCTGGTGTCCGTCACGTTGAACGTGCTTCCGCCATCGGCGGAGCGCGGATTATGCACGAAATTGGGCGAGATTGGTGGCGGGCTCAGCCGGGTGCGCCCGAAGGCGAAGCCGAGCAGCGAGGTGAGCGCACCTCGAGGTGCGTGAGCCGAGCGGCGCAGGCGACAACGCCCGGGCGGGCCCGGATCAGCCCGCCGCAGCGGCGAGGATGCTCGGGATGTCCACCCGAATGCCAGGTCCCATCGTGCTGGCGATGGTGAGCGTGCGCAGGTAGGTGCCCTTGGCGCCCGCCGGCTTGGCTCGGTTGATCGCGTCCATGAGCGTCGCGAGGTTGGCGACGAGCGCCTCCGCCTCGAAGCTCGCCTTGCCGACCGGGACGTGGATGATCGCGGTCTTGTCGACCTTGAACTCGACGCGCCCGCCCTTGACCTCGCGGATGGCGCGATCGAGGTCGAAGGTGATCGTGCCGGCCTTGGGGTTGGGCATGAGGCCGCGCCGGCCGAGGATCTTGCCGAGCCGGCCGACCTGGCCCATCAGGTCCGGCGTCGCGAGGGCGACGTCGAACTCGAGCCAGCCGGCCTCGATCTTCTTGACCAGGTCCTCAGCGCCGACCTCGTCGGCGCCGGCCTTGAGCGCCTCCTGGGCCTTCTCGCCCTGGGCGAAGACGGCGACCCGGGTGACCTTGCCGGTCCCGTTGGGGAGGACGACGGTGCCGCGGACCATCTGGTCGGCATGCCGCGGGTCGACGCCGAGGCGGATATGCGCCTCGACCGTGGCGTCGAACTTGACGGTCGTCGTCTCCTTCGCCAGCTTCGCCGCCTCGTCGGGCGGGTACACGCGGGCGCGGTCGACGAGCTTCGACGCCTCGAGGTACTTCTTGCCGTGCGGCATGTGTCGCTCCTTCCGACCGGGATCGCCGGTCTCCCCCACTCCGTGCCGCCGCGCTCCGGGGTTGGAGACGCGGCCGTGTCGCGAGCTAGCCCGCGACCTCGATGCCCATCGAACGGGCGGTACCCTCGATCATCCTGACCGCTGCATCCATGTCGTTGGCGGGCAGGTCGACCATCTTGATCGCCGCGATGTCGCGTACCTGGTCGCGGGTCACGCGCCCCACCGACTCGCGCTTGGGCGTGCCCGAGCCCTTGTCGATGCCCGCCGCCTTGCGCAGCAGGTCGGCCGCCGGCGGGGTCTTGAGGATGAACGTGAACGAGCGGTCCTCGTAGACCGTGATCTGGGCCGGGATGATCTGGCCGGCCTTGTCCGCGGTCTTCTCGTTGTAGGTCTTCGTGAACTCGACGATGTTGATGCCGTGCGGGCCGAGCGCGGTACCGACCGGCGGCGCGGGCGTCGCCTTGCCGGCAGGCAGCTGCAGCGTCAGCACGATGCGGATCTTCTTGGCCACGGCGAGCTAATCCTTCCTGGTGAGCGCCGACCGGGCGGCCGCTGCGAAGGCGACGCCGAGCAGGCGAGCGAGCGGACGCAAGTCCGTGAGCGAGGCGGCGGAGGCGTCAACGCATGCAGCGGCCGTCCGGGAGGTGCTCACAGCTTCTCGACCTGGAGGAAGTCAAGCTCCACCGGTGTCTCACGCCCGAAGATGCTGACCAGGACCTTGACCTTGTTGCGCTCCGGGTTGACCTCGTCGACCGTCCCGATGAACTCGGAGAACGGCCCGTCGGTCACGCGCACGCTCTGGCCCTTGGTGAAGGCGACGCGGTACTTCGGCGTCTCGACGCCCATGTGCCGCAGGATCTGCTTGACCTCGGTCTCGTCGAGCGGCACAGGCTCGCTGCGGACGCCCGGGATGTTCGAGCCGCCGACGAAGCTGGTGACGCCCGGCGTGTTGCGCACGACGAACCAGCTGTCGGGGTCGAGGATCATCTCGACCAGGACGTAGCCCGGGTACACCTTCTTCTGGACGGTGTGCCGCTGGCCCTGCCGGATCTCGATCTCGTCCTCCATCGGGACGAGGACCTGGAAGATCTTGTCCTCCATGCCCATCGACTCGATGCGGTGCTCGAGGTTCGCCTTGACCTTGTTCTCGTAGCCCGAGTACGTGTGGATCACGTACCAGCGCTTGTCGGGGCGCTTGGCTTCGACGTCGGGCGTGACTGCGCTGCTCATCAGCCGGCCCCCAGGGTTCGAGCGACCACGCCGATGATGCCCTGGAACACCTGGTCCCAGAACGCGACGAACACGCCGATCACGATGCTCACCGCGAAGACGAGCACCGTCAGGTTGCGTGTCTGCACGAACGTCGGCCACGAGACCTTGCGGAGCTCGGAGACCGCCTCGGCGAGGAAGCGGCGAATTCGTGTCACGTGTTCGTTCTCTCAGCCTTTCCAGATGTGGCAGGGGCGATAGGACTCGAACCTACAACCGCCGGTTTTGGAGACCGGTGCTCTGCCAATTGAGCTACACCCCTGCGGCGCCGGCGTTACTTGGCCTCGCGATGGAGGGTGTGACGCCGGTCACGGGGACAGTATTTCATGAGCTCGATCCGGTTCGGATCGTTCTTCTTGTTCTTGCGCGTCGTGTACGTCCGCTCCTTGCACTCGGTGCACTGGAGCTGGATGGTCGGACGTGCCTCAACTCTGGCCACCGGCGCCTACCCGGCGAGGCTGGTGATGGCGCCGGCACCGACGGTGCGGCCGCCCTCGCGGATGGCGAAGCGCT
>DATJGH010000101.1:0-4136 GCA_035495215.1 Patescibacteria group bacterium | reverse complement strand
CGCTCCACGTCACCAAGGGCGCCGTCAACTTCATCCGCCGCCTCGACGACTTCCTCGCGGAGCAGGAGGCCGCGGCACCCGCCTCGAGCTGACGCCGGCGACCTCGTCGACTCAGGCGTCCTGTCGGTCGGCGGGCCAGGTGCCCTCGAAGACCACGTTCTCGCGCGGCAGGCGGGCCTTGCCCGGCGCCGACTTCGGGGCGAGCGCCTCGGGCGCCGTGTGGCCGACCACCACGAGGGTCCGGATGAACCAACCATCCGGCACGCCCAGCAGCGACCCGACGAGCGGGCGGATTGCCGGCAGCGCCCAGGCGATGGCCGCGCCGAGACCCAGGAAGCTGGCGGCGATGAGCATCCGCTCGGCGGCCCGGCCCTCGTCATAGGCAATCGACAGCGGATCGTCATCGTCGGGAACGACGATCGCGATGGCTGTGAGGGCGGTCGCGAGCGAGCGCATCTGTGGCAGGCCCGCATCGTGGATCTGCCTGAGCGCATCGCGGTCGCGCACGACGATGAACCGCCAGGGCTGGGTGTTGCGGCTGCTGCCGCTCCAGCGCCCGGCATCGGCGATCGCGGCGAGCTCGTCGTCGGTCGGCGGCTCGGCGGTGAAGTGCCGGATCTGCCGGACGCGGAGCAGGGGCCGGACGAGGACGCGCGGCGATGGCGTTCGATCGGTCATACCGGCCAACTTTCGCACACGAGCGCCGGCATCGCGGACGCGCCGCGGCCCAGGCGGATGGACCTGCCAGCTTGGTGCTCAAATTGGCGGGCGATGATCCTCCCCAAGATCCGTGATCCGCGGTTCATCACCGTGCGTCGGGGTGGGACCCTGACGGACGACGAGCATCACCTCCTCGCGACCTGGGCGGCCGACTGCGCCGCGCACGTGCTGAACCCCTTCGAGCAGGAGCGGCCGGGCGATAGGCGACCGCGACGTGCCATCGAGCTCGCTCGGGCCTGGGCCCGAGGCGAAGTCTCCTGGTGGGACGCCCGCGCGGCCGGCGGTCACGCGAATGCGGCGGCGAGGGACCTGCGCGGCGCTCCCCGGTATGCCGCGTACGCCGCCGGCCAGTCCGCGGCGGTGGGCCACGTCGCGGCCCACGAGCTCGGTGCCGCGGCCTACGCGATCCGGGCAGTGCAGGCGGCGGCCGCTCCCGACGACGCTGCCGAGGCCGGACGGGCGGAGTGCCTATGGCAGCGCGCGCAGCTCCCCGCTGCCATCCGCGATCTGGTGCTCGACGACCAGCGATTGCGCAATGAGCTCTGCTGGTTCGTGTTCAATTGCTGACGCGACTGGACGGGCCCGTACCGTTTGCAACACTCCCCCCGTGAGCGGGAATGCCGAGGAGGTCGCCCTGTGCGTGTCCAACAGCCTCGGCTGGTACCAGGCGGTCTTGCGCACCCATGGGTTGTCCGGCACGCTGACCGATGGGATCTGGGCGTGCCGGGGGAGGGTGCCTCCGTATTACTCGAACGCCATGACCGTGGCCCCGGGCTGGACCGCCGCCCGGGCCAAGGTCCTGCTCGATCTCGCCGCCGACCTCGAACGCCCGTTCTCGGTGAAGGACAGCTTCGCAGCCATGGACGCTGCCGCCGGGAACATGCGCGAGCTCTTCAATGCCGAGTGGGTGCTGCTCGACCCGTCAACAGCACCGCCCGAGACCGAGCCACGTGAGGTTGCATGGCACCGGGTAACGGGCGCCCTCGAGCTCGATCGATGGGAGACGGCCTGGCGAGAGAACGGATCGCCCGCCGACACGCGGGTCTTTCTGCCGGCTCTGATCAAGGCCACCGGCGTTGCCCTGTTCGCGGCCTATCGCGATGGCCGCATCGTTGGCGGATGTGCTGCCAACCGGACGCCTGGGGCGGTCGGCCTGTCCAACGTCTTCGCCGAGGCTGACGAGGTGGAGTCTGTCGTCGCCGAGGCCCTCGCCCAGACCGTTCGCTTCGCTCCGGGGATGCCCGTGGTCGGGTACGAGTCGGGCGATGAGCTGGCCCGCTTCGTTCGGTTGGGCTTCCGGCCGGTGGGACCGCTCCGGATCCTGCTCGTGAGCAGCTGATCTGATCTCGTCGCGCGTAAGGCGGGTCGCGCGAGCGCCATGTGAGGACGAGGCGCCGGACTTCGCCGGCGCGGGCACCGGGAAGCCTCGGAAGGCGCCCGACGGTCCCGGACCAGAACCCGACGTGCTCGGGCTCGGGTACAGTCCCGCCAGCGTGATCTGCGCCAACTGCACGGCCGAGAATCTGCCGGACGCGAAGTTCTGCGTCCGATGCGGCGCCCGCATGGGCTGTCCGACATGTGGCACCCCGATCGTGCCCGGGGCGCGCTTCTGCGGCAACTGCGGAACGCGACTGGTGGCCGACGACGCCGGCTCAGGGTCCGCCGCGTTCCCGTCAGCCGCGGCGCCCGCGTCTGCGCCTGCGTCGGCGCGGGCCGCCGCGACCGCCCAGCACGCCACCGAGCGGCGTGTCGTCAACGTGCTCTTCGCCGATCTCGTCGGCTTCACGACCCTGTCCGCGACCCGTGACCCGGAGACGGTCCGCGAGCTCCAGAGCCGGTACTTCGAGCGGGCTCGCGAGATCATCGGCCGCTACGGCGGCGCGGTCGAGAAGTTCATCGGCGACGCGGTGATGGCCCTGTGGGGCGCGCCAACGGCCCACGAGGATGACGCGGAGCGGGCGGTACGGGCGGCGCTCGATCTCGTCGAGATGGTCCCGCTGCTCGGGCGCGAGCTGGGCGTGGACCTCCAGCTCCGGGCCGGCGTGCTCACCGGCGAGGCGGCCGTGGACGTCGGCGCCGACGGCGAGGGCATGGTCACCGGCGACATGGTCAACACGGCGTCTCGCCTGCAATCGGCGGCAGCACCGGGAACCGTGCTGGTCGGCGAGGCGACCCGACTGGCAGCCGGCGAGGCGATCGCGTTCGAGTCGGCGGGTGACCAGGTCCTGAAGGGCAAGCCCGAGCCGGTGGCCACGTGGCGGGCGATGCGTGTCGTCGCGGAGCGCGGCGGAGCACGCCGGCCCGATGCCATCGAGCCGCCGTTCGTCGGGCGCGGCGACGAGCTGCGGTTCCTCAAGGAACAGTTCCACGCCACCGGGCGCGAGGGCCGGGCGCGTCTCGTGTCGCTGGTCGGCCAGGCGGGCATCGGCAAGAGCCGGCTCGCGTGGGAGCTGGAGAAGTACCTCGATGGCGTCGTCGACAACATCTGGTGGCACCGTGGCCGCTCGCCCTCGTACGGCGAGGGGGTCACGTTCTGGGCGCTCAGCGAGATGTTCCGACGCCGTGCCGGGCTCGCCGAGGGCGACGACGCCGAGACGACACGCCGGGCCGTCGCGGCGATGGTCCAGCAGCACGTCCCCGATGAGGCTGAGCGGGCGTGGATCGAGCCCCGCATCCTGGCGCTGCTGGGCGTCGAGGAGGCACCTCCGGGAGGCGCGGCCGAGCTGTTCGCTGCCTGGCGGACGTTCTTCGAGCGACTCGCCCGAACCGCAACGGTGACGCTCGTCATCGAGGACCTGCAGTGGTCCGACGACGGGTTGCTCGACTTCCTCGAGCACCTCCTCGACTGGGCGCGCTCCAGCCCGATCTTCGTCCTCACGCTCGCCCGGCCGGAGCTCCTCGACCGCCGCCGCGGCTGGGGCACCGATCGGCGCGGCGCGATGGCGATGCGCCTCGATCCGCTGTCCGACACCGCGATGCGCGAGCTCCTCACCGGCGTCGCGCCGCAGCTCCCCGAGCGCCTCGTGGCGAAGATCCTCGAACGCGCCGACGGGATTCCGTTGTATGCCGTCGAGACGATCCGGATGCTGGTCGCGAAGGGCCAGCTCGTCGAGCGCGACGGCCAGTTTGCCCCGGCAGCCGATGGTGCCGGCGCCACGCTGGACCAGCAGCTCGAGGTCCCGCCGACCCTCCACGCGCTCGTCGCGGCTCGGCTCGACGCCCTGCCCGTGGCGGATCGCTCGCTCCTCCAAGACGCGGCGGTGCTCGGGCAGACCTTCACGGTCGAAGCCCTGACCGCGATGAGCGGCGAGCCGGGCGAGACGCTGGAGCCGCGACTCGCCGCCCTGGTCCGCCGCGAGATCCTGACCCTGGAGACCGACCCGCGCGCGCCGACACGCGGGCAGTACGCCTTCGTC
>DATJGH010000100.1:0-20174 GCA_035495215.1 Patescibacteria group bacterium | reverse complement strand
AGCGTCAGGTCGACTGTGTCCAGCAGCGACGTGCGCATGAGGAACTGCTGCAGATCCGCGGGAAGGTCGCCGATCACTTCCTCCGCGAGGTACTCGTACAGGTGGCCCTCGGCGCCGCTGAGGGATGAGATGAAGCTCCGGACCTGCGTCGGATTGCGGTCGTGCAGGGCCGATCGAACGAGCTGCAGCGAGGCTGCCCAGCCTTCGGTTCGACGGCCGAGCTCCGCCAGCACCGCGGGCTCCAGGGCCATCTCGTACGTCTCCCGGAACAGCTTCTCGGTCTCGGCGGCGTCGAACCGGAGGTCTTCCGTACCGAGCTCCGCGACCTCCCCGAGGGCGCGCAATCGAGCGAGCCGGACTGGCGGCTCGCGGCGGCTCGCGAAGACGAACGAGGTCCGATCGGGCGCGCGGGCGAGCAGCTCGCGCAGGATCTGCTTGACGTCGCCCGAGTCGTCGACCAGATGCACGTCGTCGAAGACGAGGGCCGCCGGATCGTTGGGCAGGGTGCTGAGCTCGCGAATGAACGTGTCGAGCACCGTGTCGAGGGAAATCGATGTCGTCGCGGACTGGCGCAGGAGCGACGACGTCGCCGCCCCGAAGCCGGGCACGTGGACGCCCACCGCGGCCACGAGGTGGGCGAGGAACCCCACCCAGTCCCGGTCGCCGCGATCCAGGCGGAACCACAGGACGCGAATTCGTGTCCGCCGCGAGAAGTCGGCCAGCAGCGTCGTCTTGCCGTAGCCCGCCTCCGCGACGAGCAGCACGACGCGGCTGTGCACCTTGACCGACAGCCAATCGAGGAGTCGATCGCGCGCGAGGATGTCCTCGCGCAGCGGCGGCGCCTGGACCTTGCTGACCTGGATCGGATAGTCGGGCGTCTCGCTGCGGCCCGTGCCCCTGACGACGATCCGCGGTCGGCGCTGCGGGCGACGTCCGACCGCCGCGACAAGGCGCGCAGCAGCCGGCGGCGCCGCGGCAGGCGCTACGGCATCGTCAGGCCGAACGGGCGGTGTGGAGGCGTCGCGCGGCAGGGCAGCGGCGCCGGCTGAGGGACGGCTGGGCATCGTCGGCATCTTCGTGTCGGCGGCTCATCCCCGGATTACGGGATTGTGGATGGGCTGTGGAAAGCGCGGGAAGTCGGATCAGCCCTCGTACTCGAAGCCGATCTTGAGGTCGACCCGGTACTCGACGATCTCGCCATCCTCCACGACGGCGGTGGACTTCACGACTTCGATCGTCTTGATGTTGCGCACGGTGCGAGCGGCTGTTGCCACGGCCTGCCGGGCGGCGTCGCTCCACGACCTCGGGCTGGTGCCGACCATCTCGCGGACGATGATCACGCTCACGTCTGACCTCCTTCGACTGGCGCGTCCTGCCGGGCCAGTCTAGGGATCAGTCGGCGCCGCAGAAGGTCAGGAGCTGACGGGCGCCGCGGCGACGGGAATGAGCCCCGCGCGCACCTTGTCGAAGCAGCTGGAGCAGTAGACGGGGCGATCCGTTCGGGGCGCGAACGGCACCATCGCCTGGTTCCCGCACGCGTTGCAGACTGCCGCGTGATACTCCCGCGGGCCGCCCATGCGGACGCGTTTCGCGTTGGCCCGACAGCTCGGGCAGCGCTGGGGCACGTTCTGCAGCCCCTTCTCCGAGAAGAAGCGCTGCTCGCCGCCGGAGAAGATGAAGTTGTCGCCGCAGTCCCGGCAGGTGAGGGTCCGGTCCTCGAACACCGCGTCCGTCCTCCGCTCGCTGAGGGTCGCACGTCTCGTTCCGCTCCCCGACTCGAGACCCGTCCTCCTCCGAACGGGCCTCGATCCGGAACCTGGGGGAGAAGATACGGGCGCCGTCAAGCGCCGTGCTGCCGGGTTGGGGCGCGCCCGATCGGGACGGTGCGCCAGGGCACCGCCAAAGGCGCGCTCGATCTGCTCGGAACCGATCCGGCGGCCTCGTCGTCTGGCGCGCCATGACCGACCAGCCGCCGCCCTCCGGCACCGCACGCCGCGCTCGCTTCCTCCTCCCCGCGAGCCTCGTCCTCCTCGTCGCAGCAGCCTGCTCCCCCGCCCCCGGCGGCACCCCCGGCCCTTCGGCGGGCCCTTCTTCTGGCCCCACCGCCCAACCGACGCCCACGGCCATTGCCGGCATCGAGCATCCCACCGGCGCCACGGCGATCGTCCTCCGGGTCGAGTCGAGCGGCGGCCTCGTCCCGGTCGAGTTCCTGGCCACCTCGGCACCGAGCTTCACCCTGTACGGCGACGGCACCGTCGTGTTCCGCGACGACCAGGCGACGCCACCCGACGCGGTCGGCAGCGTCGTCCGGTCGGTCCCCTTCCAGACGATCAAGCTCGACGAGGCAGGGATCCAGGCGCTGCTCGAGCTCGCGCTCGGCCCGGGCGGGATCGGCATCGCGACCGGGCCATACATGTGCAACTGCGCCGACATGCCGTCGACGAACTTCACCGTCAATGCTGACGGCCGGATGAAGACAGTCAGCGTCACGGGCCTCTCGCCGGACATGCACCAGCCGCAGGACCAGCTGATCGTGGGCTCGCTCGCGCGACTCGCCGAGCGCCTGCGCACCTTCGGCCAGGACGTGGCCGGTGAGGTCGTGTACGAGCCGGCCGCCTACCGGGGCGTGCTCCAGAAGGTCGACCAGGCAAACGGCCCCGTGGTCGACTGGCCGTGGACCGAGGTCGCGCCCACCGACTTCGTGTCCGACGCCAACGGGTTCCTTCTGACGCACACGCTCACGCCCGCGCAGGTGGCCACGCTCAGCATCCCCGGTGCCCAGGGCGGCATGCTCGGCCTGAACCTGCAGAAGGATGGCGCCCTGTACTCGTTGGCGCTCCGCCCGTTGCTCCCCGACGAGACGTCCTAGCTCGCCCTAGACGCCGTCGACGATCCTCCCGTCGCGGAGCTCGATGACACGGTCTGCCAGGTCGATGAGCGCGGGGTCGTGAGTCGCCACCACGGCGGTCGTGCCCTCGCGCTGGACGATCTCGCGGATGAGGGCCATCACGTCGCGGCCGGTGTGCGAGTCCAGCTGGCCGGTCGGCTCGTCGGCGAGGAGGAGGCGGGGCCGGTTCGCGAGGGCGCGGGCGATCGCCACGCGCTGCTGCTCGCCGCCTGACAGCTCGAACGGGCGGTGGCCCATGCGATCCGCCAGGCCGACCATCTCGAGCAGCTCCCTGACCCGGGAATCACGCTTGCGTGGCTCCTCCGCGACCAGGCGCAGCGGGATCTCGACGTTCTCGGCGGCGGACAGGATCGGCAGCAGCCCGAACGCCTGAAAGATGAACCCGATCGTGCGCCGCCGGAAGCCGACGAGCTCCTTCTCGGGCATCTCGGACACGGGCAGGCCCACGACGTGCGCCGAGCCGCTCGTCGGGCGGTCGAGGGCGCCGATCAGCGAGAGCAGGGTCGTCTTGCCCGAGCCGGATCGACCCCGCACCGCGACGAGCAGCCCGGGCTCGATCGCCAGGGTGATGCCATCGACCGCGCGGACCACGCCCGTGCCGACGACGAACTCGCGGACGAGGTCGCGGGTCTCGACCACGTAGCCGTTCGGGCGTGCGCCGTCGGTCACGCCGGGTCTCCGTCGGTGACGATCTCGGCGGCGGGATTCGCCGCTTCGGCGGCGCTCGGGCCGTTGTCGCCGTCGGACGAGGCCGTGGCGTCCGGCCAGATCTCGATGTGGTCCGGCTCGAGGACGAGGCGCACCCGGCGTCGCAGTCCGAGTGCCTCGACCTGGGCACGCGGCAGCTGCAGCCGGCCGACCCGGTCGAGGACCGCGTACTCCTCGGCGATGACGTGGTGATCGCCCGCCTCCGTGCGGGCTCGACGCCGGAGCGTCTCGGTGCTCGTGCGCCCGTCGCGGATGGCGATCGTCCGGCTGACCTGGTCGCTCACCAGCGGGTCGTGGGTGACGACGAGGATCGTGACCCCGAGGCGTCGGTTCACATCGCGCAGGAGGTCGAAGACCTCGTGGGCCGTCGTCGTGTCGAGCTCGCCGGTCGGCTCGTCCGCGAGGATCACGGCGGGCTCGTTGGCCAGGGCGACAGCGATGGCGACACGCTGCTGCTCCCCGCCCGAGAGCATCCCCGGCCGGTGGTCCGCCCGGTCGCTGAGCCCGGTGAGCTCGAGCAGCTCGGCCGAGCGAGCCCGGCGCCGCTTGCCCGAGACGCCCTCGAGGAGCATCGGCAGCTCGATGTTCTCGCGCGCGGACAGGTACGGGAGCAGGTTCCGCGCCGTCTGCTGCCAGACGAATCCCAGAACCTTGCGCCGGTACAGGGTCCGCTCCGCCGCGTCCATCTCCGCGACCAGGTGGCCGTCCACGACGACGCGCCCCGCCGACGGCGTCTCGATACCGCCGAGGATGCTCAGGAGCGTGCTCTTGCCGCTGCCCGAGGCGCCGACGATGGCCACGAACTCGCCCCGATCGACGATCAGGTCGAGGCCCTGCAGCGCCACGACCTCGAGGTCGGCGACCTTGAAGATCTTGACCAGGCCATCGCACTCGATCAGCGGACCGATGGAGCTCGTTGGCTGCGTGCTCATGCCTCTCCCACGCGAAGCGCCTCGGCCATGGGCACTCGACGGGCGAGCCAGGTGCTGCCCGCGATCGCGACCGCGACGACGGCGACGAGCAGCCCCGCGACGATCGCGACGCCCGTCCAGTCGAGCACGACACGGTAGCGAGTGGCGCCACCGAGGAACGCGTCCAGCCCGAGCGTCGACTCGAGGAGCAGCGCCACGGCGATGCCGGTCGCGAGGCCGGGGACGAGCGACAGCAGGATCGGCACGCCGTGCTCGACGATGACGATGCCGATCGCCTGGCGCGGGCTCAGCCCGAGCGTGCGCAGGAACGCCAGGTCCTCACCCCGCCGCGCTGCCGTCAGCGTGAGCGCGGTGATGATCGACAGCGCCGCATAGATCGCGGCGAGGGCGAACGCGAGCCGGAAGCCGTCGGCGATGACCTGGATGAGCGGCTCCGACTTGAGCTGGAGATACCAGGCGTCGCGCGACAGGAGCTCGGTGGACGGCGGCCCGTCGCGATCGATCAGGGCGGCCAGCTGCGGGCCGGCGCCGGCGCTTCCCCTGGCCCAGGTGATGTTCGGCGTCGCGAGCGTCGTCCGTGGCTCGACCGACTGGAACGGCACGACGAGGAAGGGCGCGCCATCGACGACGCCCGGGAACTCCGAACGGAGGGCGACGATCCGGAACGACCAGAAGTTATCGCCGAGCCGGACCTTGACCCCCTCCCCGACGGCGATCGGTTCGATGCCCGGCGGCATGGTCGACGACAGCACGGCCGGGATCGGGTCTTCGGGCGTGCCCGCCGAGAACCGCGTGTCGAGGAGCTCCGCGGGCCACGACGGGGCGACCGGGCCGCCGGCGACGGCGGCGTAGGCCGGCGCGTCGATCGCGACCAGGTCCACGCGCACGACGCGCCCGAGCCTGAGGCGCATCTGGGCACTCGGGAGCTCGTACGCACTGGCCACCGCCTCGACGCCCGGCACCGAGGTGGGGTCCAGGTGCTGGAGGCTGCGGCCCTCGGCCGCCTTGATCCGGTAGTCCGCGCCGACCGCTCGCCACGACGCCTCGATCTGCCCGCGATCCAGGCTCGACATGACCAGCAGCGCGAACGAGCTGAACGCGGCGGTCGCGAGCAACACGAGGATCGGCAGCGCGGCGAAGGACGGCCGCCGGACGACGTGGCGCAGCGCGAGGACGGGCACGATGCCCCGGGCCCTGGCCGCGAGCCAGCCGAGGAAGCGCACCGGGATCGGGTAGAGGCGCGTCGTGACGATGCCCGCCGCAGCGCCGGTGAGGATCGGCACGGCGGCGAGGAACGGGTCGACGCGGACGCTCGCTCGCCCGTCGGGTTCGATGGTCAGGCCGCGCTGCTGGAGCAGCACGACGCCACCGATCGCGAGGCCGACCGCGGTCGCCTCGAGCACGAAGCGGCGCGGCGCGAGGCGCGCAGGCGGCGTGACGTCCCGCGCCCCGAGGTCGAGCGGTCGGCGGAGGGCCGGCACCACGCTCCCGACGAAGATCGCGATGGCGCCGAGGGCGAACGCGGCGCTGAGGGTCGCGGAGAGCGGGGAGGTCCGCCCGGGAATCAGGATGGTGGCCAGCCAATACCCGACGAGCGCTGCCGCGCCGATGAAGACCGCGCCCTCCCACGTCTGCGCCAGGAGCAGGGTCCCCGTCGATGCGCCCCGGGCCCGGGCAAGCGTGGTGCTGGCCCGACGTCGCGTCCCAAGGAGGATCGCGAGCATGCCGATCGCCGCACCCGCAAGCGTCAGCGGCCCGATCGCCGCGACCGTCAGGACCGCATCGGAGGCTGCGCGCTGGCGGCCGTAGCCAACGACCACCCGGGCGAGATCGGTCCGCAGCAGCACCGCGTCGGTGGGGCGCAGGCTCGCGCGACCGTACTGGCTCTCGAGCCGCTGCAGCGCCGGAAGCAGCGCGTCCAGCTTGCCGGCATCGAGGAGCGCCGGGTCGACGAATGAGCGCCACTCGATGTGCACGCCGAGGCCGAGGTCGCCGAGGTCGGCAACCGCCTCGGGCGAGATCAGCGCGGTCGCGAAGGCGATTGCCTCGTTCGGGGTGAACTCCAGGCCGACATGCTGGAGGCGGTTGTCGGCGTACCAGATATCCGCCCCGGGATCGCGGATGCTGAACACGCCGACGACCTCGAACTCGGCCGCGGCCTCGTCGCCGCCGTAGGCGACGACGAGCGGATCGGTCGGGTCTGGCGACGCGGCCAGAACCTGGCCGATGGCCAGGCCGCTCTCTTCGGCCGTCGTCGCGGAGATCGCGATCTCGATCCGGCGCGGCAAGGGCTCCGTCGTCGGCGCTTGGCTGACGCGCGCCGGCCAGCGACCGGCGACGAGCTCCGTCTCGTTGTCGAGCCCGGTCTGGGAGCGGAGCGTCACGTAGGTCCGGTACTTCGGGCCGGGGACGCTGAAGCGCGGGCCTGCGACAAGGACCTCCTGCGAGCCGACGAGCGAGGTGATGGCCGGGTCGAACGGGGCGGCGAGATCGGCGCCCTGCGTCTTCAGGGCCGTTGGCGTGAGCTCGGCCGGCGACGCCAGCACGTCGCGCGTCAGCGCGATGTTCCGGCGAGTCGGGGTGGTTTCGGCAAGGACGCTGCGCAGGCCCGCATCCGCGACGGCGTTGTACAGCCGCGGTGCAGCCGCGACGATGAGGCTGGTCGCCGCGACGAGCACGATCAGGAGCACGAGCACGCCGCGCTCCGCACGCAGCCGCCGGAGCAGGAACAGCGCCGCCCAGAGCCGGGCCACGCCTACTCCTCGCCCATCCGGAGCACGCTGCCGATGCCCGCCCGGCGGATCGACCGGACGAGGAAGGCGAGTGTCACCACGAGGGCGGCGGCGCTGACCGCGGTCAGGGTCAGGACGCTCGCCCAGGGCACGTCGACGACGACCGGCGGGAACGGCGTGCCACCGGCGGTGTTCACCGTGACGAACGGCAGGACGACCCAGCCGATGAGCAACCCGAGCGCCGTACCCGCGGCCACGGCCACGACGACCACGCTCGCGTTCTCGAGCCAGAGCCAGCCCGACAGCTGGCGGGGCGAGAGCCCGAGAGCGCGCAGGAGCGCGAACTCGCTCCGGCGCTGGCGGGCCGAGACGGACGCGCTGACCGCGAGGCCGATGACCGCGAACAGCCCCGCGACGACGAAGCCGAGCGAGAGCCCGCCGATCATGGCGACCGCGAGCGGCTCGGTGGTCAGGCGCAGGCGGGTCTCGATGCGGCTCACGACCGCGGCACCCTCGAAGACCCCCGTCGTGGGTAGCGTTGCCGCCGGATCCGTGAGCTGCAGCCACCACTCGTCGACGTTCTGGTAGGCGTGATTGCGCGCGAATCGCAGCAGGCTGAGGCTCGCGAGGTCGACGATCGCCGTGGGTTTGTCCGGGTCGGTCGTCGGGAAGGCGTCGACGACGCCGACGATCCGCAGCCGTCGCGTCGCGGTCCCCAGCTGGACGGTGACCTCCTCGCCGGTGCTCGCCCCGACAGCGTCGAGGAATGCGCGGTTGCCGACGACAGGCAGGGCGCGCGTCCCAGCCGCAACGACGCTCGAGCGGATGATGCTCAGCACCGGCGCCCTGCCGCTGCCGTCGCTCCACAGCTCCGCGACGTCGATCGCGACGTGGACAGGCCCCGAACCCTGCGCGGCATCGCCGAGCGTCAGCGTCGGCACCTGGCCAAACGAGGATGCTGTCGGACCGTAGACGGCCCAATCGCCGGCGTTGCCCGGCTCGACCGCCGTCCAGCTGGCACCGTCGGACGTCTCGCTCGTGGCGACGCCGCCGACGACCAGGCGTCCGGACGACACCGCACCGAACGGCTCCTCGATCGCGAGGTCGATCCCGACGAGCTCGACCGGCCCATCCAGGCCGCCGCCCTGGGTGTCCAGCGCGGTCGTGGCGCCCGCGGAGCTCGGGACGATCGCGACGTCGAGCAGCTGGCTGCCCGTGACGAGTGGCGCCCGCGCGCCGTGGAACACGAGGAACAGGCCCGCGGCGTCGCGGAGGGTCACGGTCGGCGTGATCCAGAACTGGCCCGGCAGTGATTCGGGGCTGACGGGGTGCTGGATGCCCTCCCCGGTCTGGTCATCGAAGTCCCAGATCGCGGCGCGAAGCTCGTTCGTGACATTCAGGCGCAGGGCCCTGGGCTTGCCGCTCAGGCCGAGGCCCGCACTCGCCGGGCGTGCCTCGAGCAGCGTGCCGGCCGTCGCGTCGACCTGGCTCGCGCCGACGGTCGAGCCAAGGACCGCCTTCGCAGCCGTCGCGTCGAGCGCGAAGACCTCGCCCGTGCCGGAGCTCCGCGTGAACGTGGCGCTGTCGCGCGCGATCGCCAGCGCGCCGCCGACCCCGGGCACCGATGTGATCGCGGATCGTTCCGCCCATTCAGGCAGGGCATCCGGCGAGCGGCGCAGCGTGACCCGCGCGTCGGCGCCGACCTGGTAGTCGGCCTGGTCGCGCTGCGACCCGACCCAGGTCGAGGTGTAGGACACCGAGAACACGCCCATCGAGATCGCGAGCATGATCAGGAGCGCGGTCCGGGTGTAGCGCAGCGGGCGCCGCGCGAGCTGCCGCGCGCCGAGTGAGCCGACGAGCGCCCGGCCGCGTCCGGTCAGGCGGTCTGCCGCGTGGGCGAGCAGCGGCACGAGCCGAAGCGCGACCACGCTCCCGGCGAGGATCCCGATGGCGGGCGCCGCGACGAGCAGCGGATCGATCCCGAGGGCACCCCGCACCGTCCGCGTGAGCGGTGTCCCGTACAGGCGCAGCTGCCACAGCGCGACCGCCGTGATCGCGAGGAGCGCCAGGTCCAAACCCACGCGTTGGCCGAGCGTGCGCGTCCCGGGTCGCCTCGTATCCGCCCGCTCCGCCCCGAACGATCGCGCGGCGCCGACCGCCGGGACGATGATCAGGAGCGAGCAGGCGATCGCGGCGCCCGCAGCCGCCACGTAGGCATCCGGTGAGACGGTCGGCTCGATGGTCATGCTGATCCCGGCCAGCGGCCCCGCGACGTTGAACGCGCGGAGCGCGATGGCGGCCAGCCACGGCCCGATGACGATGCCGGGAACCGCGAGCAGCAGCGATTCGGCGAGCGCGAGGACGGCGACCTGCCGGGTGCTGGCCCCGCGCAGGCGCAGGAGCGCCGTATCGAGCCGCCGGTGATCGACGATGAGGTCGGCGGTCAGCGCGATCGCGTAGCCGGCAAGCACGCCGAGCTGAACCAGGACGAGAAGCACGCCGGTTCGGCTGACGAGCAGGGACTGCTCCGATGTCGCGAGGAGCTGGGGCAGCCCGGTCTTCACCGTCGGAAAGGCGCCGGGAAGGGCGTCGGCGACTCGGACCGGCAGGAGCTCGGTCCTCGAGCGGAGTCCCGCGATGTCCGCGATCTGCAGCTGGTTGACCGCGGGAAAGGCGTGCCACGCGATGTGCAGCGAGCCGGCGCTGACGCGTCCGAGCACGTCGTCGCGCGTCGCGAGGATGGGCCCGAAGGTCCGGTAGTTCGTGCTCTCGGTGATACCCCCGATCAGGCTCGCGTCGCCCCACCAGTACGGTGCGTGCGGATCCGCTGGCGTGTAGATCGCGGCGACGACCACGTTCAGCGACACGTCGGCGGCGACCCGGCTGGCGAGCGATAGCTGATCACCGACGCGCATGCCGAGCGTCGTCGCGATGCTCTCGAGGACGGCGACCTGGATCGGTGCGTCGGGCGCGGCCGTCTGCGGCCAGGAGCCGTCGACCAGCCGAGCGTGATCGCTGACACCGTCGAGCGAGCCCACGACGACCAGGTCGTGGACATCGCCCGGGTCCTGTCCGGGGAGCGCGAACGTGTCCGATTCGATCGCGGTGACGATCTCGAGCGAAGGTTGTGCGACGGCCTGGCGCAGGACGTCGTCGACGGCGTCGATCGACGCTTTCGCCTTCTCGGGGCTTGTCCGAACGGTCACCTCGATGTTCGCGACGGTGGTCGGCGCCGCGGACACGAGGCGGTGGAGCCCGGCCTCCGACACGGCCGCCGAGTAGATCGGACCGGCGGCAAGGAGCGAGGCCGCGAGCAGGGCGATCAGCGCGGCGGTGGCCACGATGGGCCAATCGGCCCGGGTTCGGCGCAGGCTCACCAGCCAGGCACCGAAGGTCGAACGCATCAGGTCTCAGCTCCAGGGCATTGCCGGGATCGCGGAACAGTAGCGTCAGGGGAACGCGGGCGTCGCTCTCCTCATGGCGACACCCGCCAGACAACTACGCCGCTCCGGGGCCAAATCGTGCGGGCCCAAGCCGCGCAGACCGCCAATGCCGGCAGTCGCCACGATCACGGCGCTGGGATCAGACTTCCGCGTACCGCTGCCCCGCGTAGGACTGGAACCGGGTCTGGCTCTTCCGGAACCAGAGCTGGATGTCGCCGGTCGGGCCGTTGCGGTGCTTGGCGAGCTTGACGTTGATCACCTCGCCGTCGATGTCCGCCTCCTCGCCGGCCTTCTCCTTCTCGCGCCACAGGAAGACAACGAGATCGGCGTCCTGCTCGATCGCACCGGATTCCCGAAGGTCCGAGAGCCGCGGCTCCTTGGACTCGCGCATCTCCGGCTGGCGCGACAGCTGGGACAGCGCGATGACGGGTACCGACAGCTCGCGCGCGAGCGCCTTCAGCCCACGCGAGATCTCGGAGACCTCCTGGACCCGGTTCGCGTCGCGGTTCGTGGTGCTCGCCTGCATGAGCTGGAGGTAGTCGACGATCACGAGGTCCAGGCCGGACTCGGCCTGCAGGCGGCGCGCCTTGGTCCGTAGCTCCATCGACGTGATCGTCGGCGTGTCATCGATGTACAGCGCCGCCTCCGACAGGTCGTTCATCGCCGGCGCGATGCGCGCGAAGTCGAGCTCTTCGAGGAAGCCGGACCGGAGGCGCTTCGAGTCGATGTTGGCGACGCTGGACAGCAGCCGGAGGACAAGCTGCTCCTTGCTCATCTCGAGGCTGAACACGCCAACCGTCTTCTTCTCCCGAACCGCCACGTGCTCCGCGATGTTGAGCGCGAAGCTCGTCTTGCCGACGGATGGACGAGCGGCGACCACGATGAGATCGCTCCTCTGGAAGCCCGTGGTCAGCTGGTCGAGGTCCAGGAAGCCCGACGAGATCCCGCTCAGCTCGCCCCGATGGGCGTGCAGGTAGTCCAGCCGGTCGTAGGCGTTGTGGAGGAGCTCCTTGAGCTGGCT
Source organism: Patescibacteria group bacterium (assembly GCA_035495215.1). Lineage (GTDB taxonomy): Bacteria > Chloroflexota > Limnocylindria > Limnocylindrales > CSP1-4 > UBA5189. Next base: position 8,430 of record DATJGH010000100.1, on the reverse strand, counting down.
GAACCCGGCCGTGATGCGGCGATTGGAGACCTGGAACAGCTCCGACTCGGCCCGGTCGATCGCCTCCTGGATCTCAGCCGGGTCCTCGTAGCCGATCCCGGCGATCTTGCCGGCGGCGCCGATGAGGTTCCGCAGGACCGCCTTGCGCTCGACGATCCGTGCGTACTGGACGGCGTGGACGGCGGTCGGCGTCTGGTTCGACAGCTGCGACAGGTACGACCGGCCGCCGACCTGCTCGAGATCCTCGCTCCGTTCGAGCGTCTCGGACACGGTCACGAGGTCGACGGGCTCGCGCCGCTCGAACAGCTCGAGCATCGACCGGAAGATCGTGCCGTGGGCCTGCCGGTAGAAGTCCTCCGGCTGCAGGAATTCCGCGATCTCGATGATCGTCTCGCGGTCGATCAGGATCGCGCCGAGGACGGACTGCTCGGCCTCGAGACTGTGCGGCGGCAGGCGGTCGATCACTGGGTGGAAGCCTCGGTCGCGGTTGTGACACCTTCAGTGTCAGAGCCCGTGCCCCGGCTCCGATACCCGCTTATCCCCGACTTCTCTCCGGCTCACCCGCCACAAGGTGGATGGGCCGCCGAAACGCTGTGGACGCGTTGTGGAAGCCGCGACCTTACCGGCAGCAAACCACCGGCCGTTCCGGGCGGTTCAGGCCAAGGCGACCGGCGAGGAACGCAGCCGGGCAACGCACGCATGGGACGGTCCGGGGCGGCCGTGCCTAATCGAGCCGCCGGATCACGCCAATGAGCTTCCCCTGAATGCGCACGTCGTCGTAGAACTGCGGTGCGTAGTTCGGGTTCGCAGGCTGGAGCCGCACGCGATCCTTCTCGCGGAAGAAGCGCTTGAGGGTGACCGCGTTCTCCTCGACCTGGGCGACCACGATGTCGCCGTTGCGTGCCGTGGTCTGCGGGCGGATCAGCACGAAGTCGCCGTCGGCGATGTGCTCCTCGATCATCGAGTCGCCGCGGACCCGAAGGACGTACGCGTCGCCCGAGGGCGCGAGCACGTCGGGGACGGCCATCGTCTCCGACGCGTCCTGGTAGGCCTCGATCGGGCCGCCGGCGGCGATCTCGCCGATCACCGGCAGCACGTACGCATCCGCGGTGACTGCCTGGGGCACGAGCTCGTGGGTCAGCCCGAGCTCGATCGCGGCCGTCGGCGTGAGCCGGATCGCGCGTGACTGGGCGGCGCCGCGCTCCAGGTAGCCCTCGCGCTCGAGCATCTGCAGGTGGTGATGGACGGCGGACGTGGAGCTGAGCCCGACAGCGAGCGCGATCTCGCGCACCGACGGGGGATAGCCTCGGGCGCGAAGCGTCGCGGCGATGTGGTGCAGGATCTTCAGCTTCCGGTCGGCGTCGTGTCTCGTCACTCGCGACTCCCATGCGGGGCGGGCGAAGCGATGATACCGAACGGACGTTCGATGTCAAGGCGGAATGGCGCCGGGCAGGCGCCGGGCAGCTCGGGCCCGACCCCTCGCCGCTGCTAGACTCGCGCTCCCGATCGACAGCCCGAGTCGCGGGAAACACCCGAGCGAGGAGACCACCCGAGCGATGGCTCGCCCCGACGAGGCGAAACAGCGCGACAGGAAGCAGGCGCGGCGCGGCCGCGGCGCGGGCGTGCGCCGCATGATCGCCGCCGCGGCATTCCTGCCGATCGCGAGCCGGGCGCCGCTGTACGCGCGTCTGCTCGCGTCGCTCCTGGTCGATGCGCGGACGCCGGTCTCGCGCAAGGCGATGCTCGGGCTCGCGCTCGGCTACATCGTGCTCGGGCGCGACATCGTCCCGGACAGCATCCCGATCCTCGGCCAGCTCGACGACCTCGTTGTCGTGGCGCTGGCCACGGAGCTGTTCCTCGAGGGGCTCGACGAGTCCCTGCTCAACGAGAAGCTCGACGAGGCCGGCATCTCACGCACCGCCTACGATGAGGACGTCGCGCGCGTGCGACGGCTCGTGCCCGGCCCGCTGCGGCGGACGGCGCGGCGCATCCCGGGCGCGATCCAGGCAGTCGCCGACGCCATCTCGCAGTCGGGCATCCAGCCTCGCCTGCGCGGCTGGATCGTCGGCGAAGGCTCGCCGGCCGACCTCGGCTGACAACGAACCCCAGGGAGGAACTCGAAGCAACGTGAAGGTCATCCTGACGAAGGACGTGGACAAGCTCGGCAAGTCGGGCGACATGAAGACCGTCGCCGACGGCTTCGCCACGAACTTCCTGATCCCGCGCAAGCTCGCCGTGCCCGCGGCGGGAGGCGCCTACCGCGCCTGGCAGCACGACATCGCGTCGCGCGAGGAGAAGCGCAACCGCGAGCGGGGCGAGGCGGAGATCGCCGCGACCCGCATCTCGTCGACCACGCTCACGCTGGGCGTCAAGGTCGGGGAGGGCGGCAAGCTCTATGGCTCGATCACGGCCAAGGAGATCGCCGAGGCGCTCGGCCGGCGGGGCATCGACGTCGATCGCCACAAGATCGAGCTCGAGGAGCCGCTCAAGTCGCTCGGGACGTACAAGGTCGCGATCAAGGTCTTCGCGGGCATGACGCCCGAGGTCACGGTCGTCGTCGAGCCGAAGGGCTAGGGCTCTGGCCGTGGCGCGCCCGCCCGGGGCGGCTGCTCCTGCCGGCTTGCATCAGACGTTCACCCCGGGCACGTAAGACTGTCGGCAGCGGCGCTTCCCGTGTGTCAGGGGCGAATCTCGCGAGGGATCCACGTTCGCGGCGCACCTGCATTGGGTCCGTCGCCATCGGAAGAGGCCCAGGTCCACCGATCCCTCCTTTCTAACGTGCCCCCCGCGAGCGTTTGAGGCGAATCGGGCGTTCGGCGCGGTCGGCCTGGACGCCAACGACCACGCCATCCGAGCTGGCACGGCGGCAGTCCACAATCGAGGCATGGTCGCGGGGCCCGACGTCCGCACGATCCTGCACGTCGATCTCGACGCGTTCTTCGCTGCCGTCGAGCAGCGCGACCATCCCGAATGGCGTGGCAGGCCGCTCGTCGTCGGCATGGGCGGCGCAAATGACCGTGGCGTCGTCAGCGCGGCGTCGTACGAGGCGCGGGCGTTCGGCGTGCACTCGGCGATGCCGATCCGAACGGCGAAACGGCTCTGTCCCGACTGCCTGTTCGTGCCCGTCCGTGGCGCCGCCTACCAGGCCGCAAGCCGCGAGGTCATGGCCATCCTCCGGCGGTTCACGCCGCTCGTCGAGCCGATCTCGATCGACGAGGCCTTCCTCGACGTCACGGGCTCGCGCCGCCTCTTCGGCGACGGCGAGTCGATCGCCCGGCAGATCAAGGACAGCGTCAAGGGCGAGCTGTCGCTGACCGCGTCCGTAGGGGTCGCCGCGACCAAGCTGGTCGCCAAGATCGCGAGCGATCTGCGCAAGCCGGACGGGCTGGTCGTGGTCGAGCCAGGGACCGAAGCTGCCTTCCTTGCGCCGTTGCCGATCTCCCGGTTGTGGGGCGTCGGGCCGTCGACCGCCGCTGCGTTGCGCGACTTCAACGTGGTCACGATCGGCGATCTCGCGGCGCTCGATCGGTCGGCGCTGGTCCGTCGCTTCGGCAAGCACGGGGCCTCGTTGGTCGATCGAGCCGCCGGCCGCGATGGAGATCCCGTCGATGACCCGGATGCCGCCAAGTCGGTGAGCCACGAGCACACCTTCGACGAGGACACCTCCGACCCGGAAGTGCTCGAGCGGACGCTGCTGGCCATGGCCGAGGGCGTCTCCGGGCGGCTGCGCCACGCCGGCCTCAAAGCCGGCACCGTCACCGTCAAGGTCCGCGACAGCGGGTTCAACACCGTGACGCGGCAGCGCACGATGGTCGAGCCGACCGACCTGACCGAGCCGATCTGGCGGACGGCTCTCGACCTCGCCCGGCCGGAGATGCGCGGCAAGCGCATCCGCCTCCTGGGTGTCGGGACATCGGCGTTCGGCGAGCGCGAGCAGCTCGGCATGTTCGAGGCAGGGGACGCTCGGCGGCGCCGGGTCGTCGAGGCGGCCGACGAGGTGCGCGAGCGGTTCGGCACACGCGCGATCACGCGCGCTCGGCTGCTCAGGACCGGCCTCCCGGCGCCGTTCGAACGGGATCTCGGCACGGCGGTCGAGCGCCGCGGGGAGCATGCCGAGGACGCCGACGGGGGAGTCGCGCGACGCAGGAAGCGTCGTGACAGCCAAGCTGACACGACCCCGTCCGAGGATGCCTTCGACGACTGAGCTGGGTCTTGACATCGAACACCCGTTCGAACTACGCTCCAGCCGAAATCGAACAGGCGTTCACGGCACCAGTGCCCGGTGACCGGAGCTCGCATGGCGCCCCGAAAGGAGCCGCGAAATGGCGATGGTCCGAGTCGAACCGCTGGAAGTCCGGGTTCGAGCTGATTGGTTCGATGGTCGGCCGCGAGAGGTGACCCTTGACGGTCGGCGCGTGCGCGTCCTGGAGGTCCTGGGCGTGCGCGATGAAAGCTCCGCGTTCCCGGTCGTGACCGGGCCACGGACGCTGTTCGAGGTCGAGACGGCGGACGCCCGCATGACGCTGGTGTTCCGCCATCGATCTCGGCGCTGGACGCTCGAGGAGCTGGACGTGGCGAAGGCGGCGTAATTCCCGACAGGCTCGGTGCCCGAGCCTGATCTCGATCCGCTCGACTCCTCACGAGCCGGATCAACGGTGACGATGACGGGCGGGTTGCGGCGGTACCCGCATCCGCCCGTCGCACCGCCGCGCGTGGGGGCCGAAGGCATGGGCGGCTCCTGAGCAGACCGCATAATCGCAGGCGTGCAAGCGTCCCCGTCGTTTCGTGAGCTCACGCTCGCCGAGTTCGCCGCGCGACTCGCGTCGCCCGATCCGGTTCCCGGCGGCGGGAGTGCCTCGGCGGTTGCCGCCGCGCTCGGTGCGTCGTTGGTCGCGATGGTCGCGACCCTCTCCGAGGGCCGCACGAAATACGCCGAGCACGCCGCCCTGTACGAGCACGCCGCGCCCACCGCACGTCGCCTCTCCGACGAGCTTTTCGCGCTCGCCGACGAAGATGCGGCGGCCTATGCCGCGTGCGCGTTCGCGCTGAAGCTCCCGCGCGAGGCATTCGCCGACAAGGAATACCGCGACCGGCAGATCAAGGCCACCGCGCAGGTGGCGGCCGAGGTACCGCTGCGCTGTGTCGAGACCTGTCGCGAGGTGCTGGTCCTGGCCGAGGCGCTCGCGGGGCGGTCCAACGTGAACGCATCCTCGGATCTGCGCGTTGCCGCGCTGCTGCTGCAGGCCGCGGGCCACGGGGCCGCCGAGAACGTCCTCGTGAACCTTCCGCTGATCGGTGTCAACGATTGGACCCAGGCAACCGAGGCGCGGGTCAAGGCGCTCCTCGACGAGCTGGTGTCCCTCGCCTCAGAGGTCCATGACCTGGTGTCGAGCGGTGAGCGACGGGCCGCGCTGGACACGATCCCCGGGACGGTCGTCGCTCGGTGACCAACGCCCCCACGGCGACTGCAACGAGCGCGCGGCGCCTGGAGGGAGCGCCGTTCGCGAGCGAGATTCGAGAGCGCGTCGCCGCCGATGTGGTCACGTGGGCGCGCGATCACGGTCATCCGCCGGGTCTCGCCGTGGTCGTTTGCGGCCGCAGCGCGCCGTCCATGGTCTATCTCGAGCGGATCCTCAAGGAATGCGCGAAGGTCGGGATCGAAGGCTCGTTCGTCGACGTCGAAGGCGACGACGCCGCCAGCCAGGAGGCCGGCCTGACCGCCGCCATCACCCGCCTCAACGACGACCCTCGCATCGCCGGGATCATCGTCCAGCTGCCACTGCCGAAGGGCGTCCGGCTCAAGACGGTCGTCGACGTGATCGAGCCGCTCAAGGACATCGACGGCATCCACCCGCTCAACGCCGGGCTGCTCCGCCTCGGCTACGAGGGCTTCATCCCCGCGACGGCGGACGCCGCCCTCGAGATGGTCCACCGCTCGGGTGTGGAGCTCCGGGGCGCCGACGCCGTGGTCATCGGCCGATCGCCCGTCGTCGGCATGCCCCTTGCGTTCATCCTCGCCAAGGAGGACGCCACGGTCACCCTCTGCCATTCGAAGACCCGCGATCTGGCCGACAAGGTCCGGCGCGCCGACGTCGTCGTCGTTGCCGCGGGCAAGCCGGGGCTCGTCACCGGTGCCATGCTCAAGCCCGGCGCAGTCGTGATCGACGTCGGGATCAACGTGGTCGACGGCAGGATCGTCGGCGACGTCGACTTCGAGAGTGCCGAGAAGGTGGCGTCGGCGATCACCCCCGTCCCCGGTGGCGTCGGCCCGCTCACCAACGCGCTGCTGGTCAGCCACCTGATGCGGGCCGCGCAGCGACAGGACCAGGCAAAGGAGCATTTCGAGGCATGAGCACCGCCGAGGTCCCGACGACCGTCGCGACGACCGCCGGAACGATGCCGTCGGGCACGCTGACCGACCTCGAGATCGCCCGTTCGGTCAAGCCCCGTCCGATCCTCGAGATCGCCCGCGACCTCGGATTGCGCGACGAGGAGATCGAGCCGTACGGCGCGGCCAAGGCGAAGATCACGCTCGCCGGCATCGAACGCCTCGAGGCCGAAAACCCGCGCGGCAAGTACGTCCTCGTCACCGCGATCAGCCCCACGCCGCTCGGCGAGGGCAAGTCGACGACGACGGTCGGGCTCGCGCAGGGGCTCAATCGCATCGGCAGGCAGGCCGCGGTCTGCATTCGCCAGCCCAGCCTCGGGCCGGTGTTCGGGATCAAGGGGGGCGCGGCGGGCGGCGGCCGGAGCCAGGTGATCCCGATGGAGGATTTCAACCTCCACCTGACCGGCGACGTCCACGCCATCGGCGCCGCGCACAACCTCGCGGCGGCGTTCATCGACAACCACGTCCACCACGGCAACGCGCTCGGGATCGACCCGCTGAACGTCCTCTGGCCGCGCGTCGTGGACATCAGCGATCGCGCGCTGCGCAAGGTCGTCGTCGGGCTCGGCGGGCGCGAGAATGGCTACCCCCGCGAAACCGAGTTCGTGATCACCGTCGCCTCCGAGGTCATGGCCGTGCTGGCCCTCGCCTCCGATCTCGCCGACCTCCGGGCGCGCCTCGGGCGGATGGTGCTGGCGACGACGCGGGACGGCCGACCGATCACTGCCGAGGACCTGAAGGTCGCCGGTGCGATGGCCGTCCTGCTCAAGGACGCGATCAAGCCGAACCTGCTCCAGACGCTCGAGGGCGGCCCGGCCTTCGTCCATTGCGGCCCGTTCGCGAACATCGCGCATGGCAACAACTCGGTGCTCGCGGACCGGATCGCCCTGGCGACGAACGAGATCGTGTGCACGGAGGCCGGCTTCGGCGCGGACATGGGCGCCGAGAAGTTCTTCGACATCAAATGCCGCGCGAGCGGGCTCAGGCCCGACGCGGCGGTCGTCGTCGCGACGATCCGCGCGCTGAAGATGCACGGCGGCGTGGGCCGGATCGTGGCGGGCAAGCCGCTCGATCCGGCGCTCCTCGCCGAGAACGTCGACGCGGTCACCGCCGGCAGCGCCAACCTCGCCAAGCAGATCGAGAACGTCCGCCTGTACAACGTGCCGGTCGTCGTCGCCATCAACTCCTTCCCCACGGACACGGCGGCCGAGGTCGATGCGGTGCGGGCGGTGGCGCTCGCAGCGGGCGCGCGGGAGGCGGTCGTCGCGAACCACTGGGCAAAGGGCGGGGAGGGAGCGGCGGATCTCGCGACCGCCGTCTGGGCGGCCGCGGAAGAGGGCGCACCGAACTTCAAGCTGCTCTACCCGGACGAGGCATCGTTGACCTCGAAGATCGAGACGATCGCGACCCAGGTCTACGGCGCCGACGGGGTGGACCTCAGCGCGCCCGCGGCGAAGCAGCTCGCGCAATATGAGTCGATGGGCTTCGGGCGGCTGCCGATCTGCATGGCCAAGAGCCAGTACTCGCTCAGCCACGACGCGGCGCTCAAGGGCCGCCCGACCGGCTGGCGCCTGCCGATCCGCGAGGTCCGGCTCTCCGCGGGCGCGGGATTCGTCACGCCCCTGGCGGGCGAGATGCGGACGATGCCAGGGCTGCCATCCAGGCCCGGCGGCGAGAACATCGACCTCGACGCGGACGGGGAGATCGTCGGGCTGTTCTGAGCCAGGTCCGCGGCGACGGGAGCGGCACCTACACTCCCATGATGGAGCCGCCGTTCCGGCATGCCCATGCCGCCGAGATCCGACGGGGCCGTCTCCTCGCGATCGGATTGGTGCTCGGCACATCTGGATTGCTCGGCTGTACGCCGAACGACCTTCCACCTGCCACCGCGACACCGGGCCTCGCCAGTCCCACGGCGCCGGCCCCAACCGCGCCGGCCCCAACCGCGTCGCAGCCAAGCCCCAGCGCCTCGACAGCCGCTCCGGTCTCGTTCACCTGGGCGGCACGACCAGATGCGTTCCCGGGCGAGGATGGCGCCAGCC
>DATJGH010000099.1:0-31429 GCA_035495215.1 Patescibacteria group bacterium | reverse complement strand
TCGATGGGCGGCACTGGCCAGAGCGCTTGCGCGTGGGCTGGCGGCCGACGCCCACCGCCGCGGCAGGAGCCGAGCAGTCGGCGTCCGATCGCGACATCGTCATGGTCTCGCACTGGTCTTCGCCGGAGGCGGCCGCACAGGCAGACCTGGCGCAGGCGAGCCCCATCGCAATCGCGCGACGACACCTCAGCGAGGTCGACGTCGCGCACTTCGAGCTGGATGACGTGATCTCGCGCCACACCGACGACGAACCGATCGCCATCCGGATCGCCACGGGGCGGTTCTCCAGGCCCGGTGCCGACACGGAGATGCAGAACCTCCTGCGCCAGCGGGCGCCGCTGATCGGGGACGAGATGGCCGAGGCCTGGGTCGGGCGGCGGCTCACGGGCCGCGCGATCGAGGTCACATTCGTCAGCACGTGGCGGCGCCTGCCGACGGACCGGCCGCTCGAGGAGGCATTCTGGCCGGACATCGCGCTGCGGTACGACAAGTTCGTCGTCGAGGTGTACACGACGGTGGGGTAGAGTGGCCGCCATGGCGCCCCGTATCGCCCGTGTTGCGAGCTCCGCGGTGCTGCAGCTGGCGGCTCTCGTGCTCGGCCACCAGCTGGTCTACCTCGCCCGCTACGGCTCGTTGTACGGCGAGGTGCTCGCTCACTCCGGCCACGGCGACGCCTGGAGCGTGGCCGTGCTCACCAGCCTGATCCTCGCCGCGGGGTTGGTCGGGCTCGGTCACGTGCGCCTGTATCGGCTCGGGGTCGTCGCTCGCGCTGCAGGCCTGCGAAGCAGCGACATGGCTGCGCTCCCGCCGCGCGCGCTCCTGCGCGCCTTCCTCGGCATCGCCCCGCGCGTCGCCGTCGTCCAGCTGGTCGCGCTGTCGCTGCAGGAGAACGTCGAGCGTGTCGCGATCGGCCAGCCCGCCCCGGGCGCGGGGATCCTCTTCTCGGCCGAGTACGCCGGTGGTGCCTGGATCGCGATTGCCGTCGCCCTTGGCGTCAGCGTGGTCGCCGCGCTCTTCGCCTGGCGCCGGGACGTTCTGCTGGCGCGCCTGCGCGTCGCGCGCGAGGCACAGCCCCGGGTTCGGGCCGCGGCGCCGCGCCGATCCGGTGTCCTTGCCCGACGCCCGGTCGAGTCGATCCTCGGGCGGCGATCCGCCCTGCGCGCCCCGCCTGCCTTCGCGGGTTCCGCCTAGCCCGACCCGGCTCACGTCGAGCACGGCGGTCGGGCCTGACCGCCGTCAACTCGAAGGGAGAACCGTGGGCCCTCGCCATCGACGAATCCTCCTCGCCGGCGCGGTCGCCGGCACGCTGCTGCAGTCCCTGACCCCCATCGCCGCCGCGCACGGCCACGCCGAGGCCGGCGGCTTCCACGTCGTCATCGGCTGGTCCGCCGAGCCGGCCCTGGTCGGCCAGCCGAATGGGATTCAGCTCTTCGTCTACGACGCGAACGAGAAGCCGATCACCGACATCCCCGCGGACGCGATCGGGGTCGTCGTGTCGACAGGCGGCCAGGACAGCTCGAGCCTGGGCCTCTCGCCGGCCTTCGATGTCGAGGAAGGCTTCGGCACGCCCGGGGAGTACTCCACGGAGATCATCCCCACGGCGCCGGGCGACTACACCTTCCACTTCACCGGCACGATCCACGGCACGGCGATCGACGTCTCCATGGCGTCCGGCGACGAGACGTTCGACGGCGTCGTCGCGCCGGCGGATCTCGAGTTCCCGGTGAAGCAGCCGACCCTGACCGAGGTCGGGACCAGGCTCGACCGGATCGACGGCCGGATCGACGCACTGCAGTCGGGGGCGCCCGCGCAAGGCGCGATCGCCGACGCGCAGGCGACGGCGTCGGCCGCACAGAATGCCGCCAACCAGGCGCTTCTCGTCGGCGCGCTCCTGGGTGGGGCTGGGCTCGTGGTCGCGGTCATCGCGCTGTGGCTCGTCCTTCGGGCACGCAGGCAGGTCGCCTGAGCGTGATCCACGCTCGGTGGCGTGTCGGCGTGCGCCGGTCGGCCATCCCGATCGCGCTGGCAGCCTGCGCGCTGCTCGTTGCCCTCGCCCTGCCGGGCGCCGCGGCCGGCCACGCGTTGCTGCATGCCTCCGATCCCGCGGCCGGCTCGACCCTCGGCACCGCGCCCGCGTCCGTGCTCCTGACGTTCGGTGAGACGCCCGACGCCCGGCTGACCGCGGTCAAGGTTCTCGACAGCGCGGGCCAGGACCACGTCAACGGGCGGCCAGAGGCCGTCAACGACCCGCCCGACTCGATCCGCGTCGCGCTCGGCGACCTTCCCGACGGTGTCTACACCGTGTCCTGGCGGACGGTCTCCTCGATCGACGGCCACGTCTCGGTCGGGTCCTTCGTCTTCGGCGTCGGCGTCGCCCCGCCGAGTGGTGCAGCGCCCCAGGGTGGCGGTGCCAGCGACTCGGGCTCGCCGCCCAACATCGTCGCCCGCTGGGTCCTGTATCTCGGACTGGTCGCGCTCATCGGCGCCGCCTTCGCCGCGGTGGCCGTCGCGCGCCGGCCCGCGTCCAGCCTGCTTGCGCTGGCCGCCGCGGGCTGGTTGCTCGCGGCGGTGGGCACGCTCGGGGTCATCGCCGTGCAATGGATCGAGACCGGCGCCCCGCTCGAGGAGCTGCCGGGCACGTCGGTCGGATCGAGCGCCCTCGCCCGGGTGATCTGGCTCGGGGCCATGGGCGCCGCCCTTGCCGGGCTGGCGACGGTGCCGCGCGTGCGATGGCGCCCTGGCTGGTGGATCGTCGGCGTCGCCGCGGCGACCGGGATCTGCGTGGATGTCGCCACCGGGCACGCGGCCGCCGGGGCGGGTGCGGCCCTCCAGGTCGCGACCCAGTCGCTCCACGGGCTCGCTGCCGCCTGGTGGATGGGTGGTCTCGCGGCGCTCCTGCTGCTCCTGCGTTCGACGCCCGCCGAGGAGCGGCTCGACGCCGCCCGGCGGTTCTCGTTCTGGGCGGCCATCGCGCTCGTGATCGTGATCGTGACCGGCGTGATCCGAGCGATCGTCGAGGTCGGCACGCTCGACGCCCTCGTCACGACCGACTTCGGCCGCGTGGTCCTCGCCAAGAGCGCCATCTTCCTGGGCATCGCGGCGCTCGGCGCGTTCAACCGGTTCATCAACCTGCGAAACGCGGCGCGGGTTCTCGCCGGGGTGCGCCGGATCGGCGGCGCCGAGCTCGCGCTGGCCCTCCTCGTGTTCGGGCTCTCGGCGCTGCTCGTGAACCTGACGCCGCCGACGTCGGCCGGGGCCAACCCGCAGCCCGTCTCGCAGCCGATCGTCGCCGCGGGTCACGACTTCGGGACCAGCGTGCGCGCCCGGCTCGTTGCGACGCCGGGAGCCGCCGGGCTGAACACGTTCGACCTCGCCCTGACGGACTACGACTCGGGCGCAGCAGTCGACGCCTCGGCCGTTGCGCTGCGCTTCCAGCTGCAGTCGCAGTCGGGCGTGGCGCCGTCCAGCCTCGATCTCCAGGCGGCCGGTCCCGGCCGATTCACGGCGAGCGGCGCGAACCTGTCGATCGATGGCATCTGGCAGGTGACCGCCACGGTCACGGCGACCGGCGCGGCGGTCGACGTCCCGCTGCTCGTCGCCACGACCGTGCCGGCGCAGCCGGTCCAGCTGTCGGTCTCGTCCGGATTGCCGACCATCTCCATCGTCCAGCTGGGATCCGCGGGCTCGGCGCAGGTCTATCTCGACCCGGGCGGCCCGGGCCAGAACGACCTGCACGTCACCTTCTTCGACCCGGCCGGCTCGGAGCTGCCGACGCAGGCGGCCACCATCGCGGTCTTCCCCGCGACGGGCGACGCGGCCGTGCTGCCCGCGCGCATGCTCGAACCGGGCCACTTCGTCGCCACCATCGATGCCGTCGCGGGCACCCTCGGGATCGACGTCATCAGCCCGCAGCCGGGTCCAGCGACCGGCCAGGTCCATCTCCATGTCACCATCGAGGTCTCGCCATGACTCCACGCCGATATCGGTCCATGCCGCTCCGACTCCTTGCCGGCTGCGCGATCGCGGTGCTGGTCACCGCCTGCACGGGCGGTTCGCCCAGCCAGGCGGCTTCATCGCCCACGCCCGGTCCTCGGCCGGCCTCACCTGCGCAGGTCGAGATCGTGGCGCCGGTCGCGAAGTCCACGCTGACCGGGACCAGCGTGCACGTCGTCCTGAAGCTGGCCGGCGCGACGATCGTCAGCCAGACCACGACCGACATCCGGCCGGACCAGGGCCACCTCCACCTGTACGTGAACAACCTGCTCGTGTCGATGAACTACGGCCTCGAGCAGGACATCGTGGTCCAGCCCGGGACGATCGACCTGAAGGCGGAGTTCGTCGCCGCCGACCACGCGCCGTTCAATCCCCGGGTCTGGTCGCCCGACGTGATCTTCACCGTGAAGTCGTGAGGCGCGACCGGGCGCTCGGCTGGCTCGTGGTGCTGGCCGGCCTGGGGCTGGCCCTCGGCGTCCAGGTCCGGGTCCCCCTCGGGGTGCCGCTGTACGACGGCCAGCCGATCGTCGAGACGTACCGATACCTCCACCCGGCCAACGGCCAGCGGGGCAACCCGACCTCGGCGAGTTCGACGAAGCAGGTGGACGGCACCACGACTCCCGTCTTCGCGATCGCCACCGAGGAACAGCCGCCCCAGGCCCAGATGACCGTCCAGGAGGACGCCTTCCAGCTGCCGGCCGGCACGACCGAGCTGCAGGTCTCGATCACCCCCGTCGACGCTGCGGCGCAGCCGACCGAGGGGCAGATCGCCGGTAACGTCTACCGCTTCTCGGTGACGACTCCGGGCGGGCAGGCGCTCGCGCCCAGGACCTGCGATACCTGCCGGACCCTGGTCATCCGGGCGCCGGAGAACGTGGCCGAAGGCACGATCTCGCACCTCGACGGCGGCGCCTGGGTCGGCGTGGCGACCTTCCACGCCGGCATCGCGGGCATGTTCCAGGCGAACGCGCCGGCGATGGGCGACTACGCGGTCATCGTGGCGAGTGGGCCGGCGAGTGGGGGCGGCGGAGGTGGCCTCGATCTGCTCCTCTTCGGAGGAATCGCCCTGGCGCTCTTCTTCGCGGCCGTCGCGGGGCTGTTCTGGTATCGCCGCCGACCCGCGCCGGTGCCCGTGGCCCGGCTGGGCCCGGGCCGCGGCCGAGTTCCATCGAAGCGCAGGGGGCCTCGCCGGCCGCCGAGCGGGAGGTCCGGATCATGAAGTCGCTGCTCGCCTTGTTCCTCGCGATCGTGCTGGCCGGGTGCGGGACGGCACGGACCGACGGCGGCCCGATCCGAATCGGCGCGGTCTTCCCGATCTCGGGCAACGCGGCGTCCCTGGCCGGCCCGGAGCTCACGGGCGTCCGAATCGCGGCGGACCAGGTGAATGCCGACGGCGGAATCGGCGGCCGGAGGATCGAGCTCGTCGTGCGCGACGTGCAGTCGCGCGAGGAAGCGGCCCAGGCGATGGGCGAGCTCCGCGACCAGGGCATCCAGCTCGTGATCGGCGCCTATTCGTCCGACCTCTCGATCGCCGCCAGCGAAGCCGCGGACAAGGCCGGGCTCGTGTACTGGGAGGCCGGGGCGGTCGCCGACCGGCTGACTGGGCGCGGCCTGCCTCACGTGTTCCGGGTCGGCGCCAGCGGGAGCAATCTCGGGGCCAACTCCTCGGCGTTTGCCGCCACGGAGCTGGCGAGCCGCCTCGGCAAGCCGGTCGCGCAGCTGCGCGTCGGCATCGCCGTCGCCGAGGACGACTACGCGCGCTCCGTCGCCGACGCGGCCGAGGCGACGGCCCGCGACCGGGGCATGCCCGTCGTCGTGCGGCGCTCGTACAACCTGGCCCTGCCCGACTGGCCGAGCGTGATGGCCGATCTCGCCGCGGCGCGACCCGACGTCCTGATCCTCGCTTCGCACATCCCAGATGGGATCGCCTTTCGCCAGGCGATGGTCGCCGCGGGCCTCAAGGTGGGCGCCCTGATCGGCTCGACGATGGCCGAGTGCGACCCCGACTTCGCCGGCGAGCTCGGGGCAGATGCCATCGGCGTCTTCGCCTCGGATCGGCCGACGGCCGGGTTCCAGGGCTCGGCACTGGGGCCGGATGCCGCCGCCGCGTATGCGCGATTCGCCGCTGACTGGGCCGCGGCCTCGAAGGACGGGGCGGTTGCGGGCGCCGGCCCGAACGCCGGCGCCGGCGATGACGCCCGCGGCTACGGCGATGCCGAGTACACGATCCACGGCCCGGCAGAGGACGCGACCGCCGAGGAATCGGAAGAGGCGCTTGCCGGCTACTCGGCCGCGTGGGCGTTGTTCCGGCATGTCCTGCCCGTCGCTGCCGCGAGTGGCGGGTCCCTCGACGCGAACGCGGTGGCGACAGCGGCACGCGCCGTGGACCTGCCCGAAGGCTCGCTGCCCAACGGCGCGGGCCTCCGGTTCTCGACCGATGCGAGCACCCTTGGGCAGAACGAGCGCGCTGCCGCCGTGATCTGGCAGTGGCAGGCGGTTCGGACCTACGCCTTCGTCTGGCCGCCGACCTACGCCACCGGCAGCATCCAGTTCGTGCCGCTGAGCAGATGAGCGCCATCCCGGCGCCAGTCGGCGTGCGAGCCAGTGCGACGGTCACGCCGGCCCTGTTCGAGGCCTTGCTGCTCCTGGGCGGGCTCGGCGCGATCGTCCTGCTGCGCGCGTGGGCAAGCCGCGCGGGGCTCGCCCCGCTCGCGGTTGGCGCCGCGTTCAGCGCGGGCCTCCTGATCCTCGCGGGGGCTGGCGGAGCGACGCGACCCAGCGCACGCAGCATCGCGCCCGGGGTCGCCGCGGGAGCGGCGGTCGGACTTGCGCTGGTGGCCGTGGGCCTCGCCGGTCCGGCGCTCGGTGGGACCACCTTCGTCGGCGGCCTCGGGCGGCCCGCGGCGCCGTTCGTCCCGTGGGCGGTGGTGGTCGTCGGCGTTGCCGTCGGTGAGGAGGCGATCCTGCGCGGCGCGCTGTTCGATCGCCTTCGGCGAGCGGGCGGGGCGCCGGCCGCGCTGCTCGTCACGACCCTTGCCTTCGCGCTCCTGCACGTCCCGCTCTACGGCTGGCACGTCGTCCCGCTGGACCTGGCGGTCGGACTGGCGCTCGGCGGCCTCCGACTCGGGACCGGCGGCTTCGTCGCACCAGCGGTCGCGCATGGGCTTGCAGACATCGCCACGTGGTGGCTGTGACCGGGTCGTACGGGGCGTCAGGCCCGCTGACCGGCCCCGGCAGCGGCCTCGCCCCGGGCTCCGGTCCGACCAACGACCAGGCCCGCCGTCGTGCCCTGCACGAACAGCGTGAACAGCACCACTCCGAACGTGATCTGCTGGAGGAGGGCCCGCTGCGGGAAGTCCTCGGGCAGTGACAGCGCCATCGCGATCGCGACGGCGCCCCGCAGCCCGGCCCAGAACAGGACATGCAGCCAGCCGATCGGTGGCTTCGGCCAGTGCGCTCGCTCGCCCATGAGGGCCGCCAGCCCACCGACGAGGCCGTAGACCGCGACCGCGCGGGCGACGAGCACGGCAACGAGGCCCCACAGGATGGTGCCGGCATCTGCGACGAGGTCGCTCGGTGAGATCGCCAGGCCCACGAGCAGGAACGCGAACGCCGTGAGCAGGAAGGCGATCAGCTCCCACACCACGTCGAGGGTATCCAGCGCCCGAGGGCTCAGCCCGTGCCGGCGCCCGTACGAGCCGATGACGAGGCCGGCGACGACCGTCGCGATGATGCCCGACTGCTCGAGGCCGTCGGCCAGGAGGTAGGTCCCGTACGCGGCGGCGATCGAGATCGTCAGCTCGATCGGACGATCGTCAACGAACGCCAGCAGCCGTGATGCGAGCCAGCCGGCGACGAGGCCGATGCCGACGCTGGAGACGACCGAGACCACGATGTCCTGGGCGATCTCCGCGACCGAGGTGCTGCCCGCAATCGCCGCCACCGTTGCCGAGAACAGCACGAGGGCGGTGCCGTCATTCGCCAGGCTCTCACCTTCGACCAGGGTGGCCAGGCGCGGTGGGACCCGCAGCCGCCGGAACGTCGCGATCACCGCGACCGGGTCGGTGGCGGCAACCATCGAGCCGACCACCAGCCCGAGCTCGAAGCGCAGGCCCGTCGCCAGCTGCAGCACCACCGCGACGATGAGGGCCGAGATGAGCACGCCCGGCGCCGCGAGCAGCACGATCCAGCCGAACGTGGGCCGCAGGTGCTCCAGGTCGAGCCGGAGCGCAGCCTCGAAGACGAGCCCGGGCACGAGGACGAGCAGGACGAGCTCCGGCGTGACCTGGATCGTGCCCCTCGGCAGGAGGGCGCCGGCGATGAGCCCGAGGACGACCAGGGTGACCGAGTAGGGGATCCGGAGCCGAGCCACGACGAGCGCGGCGAGCGCCGCGACGGACACGAGCGCGACGACGACGCGGATGGCGTCGAGGGTTGCCGCACTGCCGGCTTCGCTCACGTGTCCTCCCTCCAGCTCACCGGACCGACCACGCCCGGACGTTGCTGCGCCGCACCGATGCGTGCCGGAGGGTACTGCCCCGAACCGGACTCAAGTACGGCTTGGAACCCCCACGGCCCAACCCTAACTTCCCAACCACGACGAGCGCCGCGCAGGCATCGTCGCGGGGTGTCGGTCGCGCGATACGAAACGGCCCACCTCTCGAAAGGCACCACTGGATGGGCTCGATGGCATTGAATGAGCTTGGGAAGATGCTCACCGCCGCGGAAGTCGCGGAGATGCTCCATCTCCACGTCAACACGGTGAAGCGCCTCGGCGACCGTGGCGAGCTCAAGTATTACCGCGTGTGCAAGCGCGGTGACCGGCGCTTCCTGCTCGAGGACGTGCGCCGCTTCCTCGACAACAACCGCTGATTCCGCGGGCTTCGAGCCCGCTCGAGGCTGAGACCGCCCGGCATTCGCCGAGGCGGTCTCGTCATGCCTGGGTCGTGTATTCGGGCCCGGATGTGGGGATGAGCCAGGCGGCAAGCCCGAACGCCAGCAGGCAGGCCACGATGGACACGCCGATCGCCAGCTCGATGGACTGCCCCGCGAGGATGCCGCCGATCGCCGACCCGATCGGGAAGCCCGCGAAGTTGAACGACATCGACACGGCGAACGCCCGGCCCATCCACGCCGGGTCCGTTCGACGCTGGCGGACCGTGAACATGGCAACGTCCATCGGACCGTTGACGAAGCCCATGACCGCCATGGCCGCGAGCACCGCGATGAGCCCGGCCGAAGGAAGCAGGAGCGCCGTGCCCAGCGCGAACCCGAGCATCGGCCAGACGATGAGCTGCCGCTCCCGGCCGCGGGTGTCGAGCCGGCCGGCCAACAGGCCCGCGACGAGCCCGACGACGCCCTGGAACGCGTAGATGAGCCCGACCGCCTCGGTCGGCAGGCCGAGCCGCTCGAGGATGATCAGCGGGATCGCGATCGTCCCGATCCCGCCGGCCATGTTGAGGGTCGTGATCGAGAAGCCCAGGCTCCGGATCGTCCGATTGCCCCATGCGTACAGCACCCCGTCCCAGGCATCGCGCAGGAGACTGCCGGACGACGCGGTCGCGGTCGGAGGATCCGGCACGCCGACAACGATCACCGCGGCGATGGCATAGGTCAGGCCGAGGATGATGAGGGCCCACGCTCCGCCGAGGTAGCTCACCGCGAGCGCGGCCACCGGCGGTCCGACGATGGTCGCGACGACATAGCCGTTCGAGTCGATCGCATTCAGCCGCTCCCACAGGTGGCGCGGCGCCATGAGCGGGAACAGGCTCCGGAGGCCGGTCGCGCTGAGCGGTCCGGTCAGGGCGGAGAGCGCAGCGATGACGATGAGGAGCCACGCCGGCAGCAGATCCAGCAGCGCGAGCGTGCCGATCAGCGCCAGCGATGCGGCCGCGATGAGGAAGTCGAGCGTGATCAGGCGCGTCCGGCCGTGGCGATCCAGCAGCGCGCCCGCGATCGGGCTCACGGCGATCCCGGGCGCGATGCCGGCAAAGGTCACGAGCCCCGCCAGCTCCGGCGATCGATAGCGCTGGAGCGTGAACAGCACGAGGCCCAACCCGACCATCGACTGGGCGATGCGCGCCGTCTGCATTCCTGCGAGCGCGCGAAGCAGGAACGGGACGCCGAGCAACGCGCGGTAGGAGGCGGCCTGCGCGGCCGGGCTCGGAGATGGGGTCACGGCCCAAAGGATGGCGGCTCGAGCAGGCGCTCGCGGCCCCACAATTGACGCGATGATCGACCTTCGGCCGAGCGACGAGAACCGCCTCGTCCAGCAGTCCGTCCGCGAGTTCTGCGAGGCCGAGATCAACCCGTACATCCGCGACTGGGACGCGAAGGGCGAGGTCCATCGCGAGGTCTTCGCCCGGATGGCCGAGCAGGGTCTGCTGGGCGCTCCGATCCACTCGCGCTGGGGTGGCGGCGGGATGGACTACATCTCCTTCGCGATGATCTGCGAGGAGCTCGAGCGCGCGGATACGGCGTTCCGCGTGGTGCAAAGCGTCCACGTGGGCCTGAACTCGCTCACGCTCATGCAGTGGGCGACCGACGAGCAGAAGCAGCGCTGGCTCGTCCCCCAGGCGAAGGGCGAGAAGCTCGCGACGTTCGGGCTCACCGAGCCGGGCGTCGGCACCGACGCCGGGAACCTGGCGTCGACCGCCCGGCGCGACGGCGATTCGTACGTGCTCAACGGCCAGAAGATCTGGATCAGCCTCGCCGACATCGCCGACCAGTTCCTCGTCTTCGCCTCGGTCGATCGGTCGAAGGGACATCGCGGCGTGACCGCGTTCGTGCTCGAGCGAGGCATGCCCGGCCTTTCCACGGGGACGCTGCACGGCAAGCTCGGCATCCACGCGGGCAACACGGGCCTGATCAACATGGACGGTGTGCGCGTCCCGATCGAGAACCGCATCGGCGAGGAGGGCGAGGGCTTCCTGATCGCGATGAGCGCGATCGACCAGGGCCGATACACGGTCGCGGCCGGCAACGTGGGCCTCGCCCAGGCGTGCCTGGACGCGTCGCTCCGGTACGCGCACGAGCGCAAGACGTTCGGCGATGAGATCGGCCGCCACCAGCTGGTCAAGCAGATGCTGGCCAAGATGCTGGCGGGGATCGAGGCCGGGCGGCTGCTGGTGTGGCGCGCAGGCTTCCTCAAGAACCACGGCGTCCGGAACACGCGCGAGACCTCGCTCGCCAAGTGGCACGCCACCGACCACGCCGTGCAGAGCGCCCTCGACGCGATCCAGATCCACGGCGCCAACGGCTATTCGAACGAGTTTCCCGTGGAGCGCTACCTCCGGAACTCCAAGGCCGCGGTCATCTACGAGGGCACCTCGCAGCTGCACACGCTCATCCAGGCCGACTATGCCCTCGGCTACCGCGAGGACCGGCCGCTCCGCTGCGAGCCGTTGCCGGCCGAGGGCTTCGACCGACTGCCGGCGTCCGCCGGCGCGGCCGCCGGACGCGCCTAGCTCTCGCCGGCTGCGGCGCAGCTCGTCCGCGCACCGTCAGCCGCGGGCCATGGCCACGTTCTCCTCCGCCGAGCTGGCGACGATCCGCGCCCTCGCCTCGACCTTCGTCCCGGCCGCGGACAGCGAGCGGGTCGCCGGGATCGCCGCCGATGCGCTGGTCCGCGCCGTGGACCCGGCGCAGATCACGCAGCTCCGCCTGGTCCTGCGGCTGCTCGAGAGTCCCGTTGCGAACCTCGCCACGGGCGCGGGATTCGCAGCGTTCAAGGGCATGGACCCGGCTGCGCGCGAGCGGACGCTGCTGCGCTGGATCGGCTCGCCGCTGGCCCTGCGCCGCTCCGGCGTCCACGCGTTCCGGAAGCTGCTCACGTTCATCGCCTACGCCGACCCGGGCACGCCCGAGATGCCCAACCCGCTGCCGCTCGCCGTCGGCTACGCGGCTGACGACCCGCCCATCCCGCCCGACCTCGCCGCGATAAAGCCTCTCGTGGTCGATCGCCGGCCCGCGGCCGCCGGTGGCCCGGACGTCGAGCTCGAGGCGGACGTTGTCGTGGTCGGTTCGGGTGCGGGAGCGGGCGTCGTCGCCGCAGAGCTGGCCCGCGCCGGCCGGTCCGTGCTCGTGGTCGAGGCCGGGCCCTTCGTCGACGAGGCCACGATGCCCCGCGACGAGCTCGACGCCTACGGCCGGCTGTACCTGAACCACGGCCTGCTCTCTACCTGGGACGGCGCGATCACCCTGCTCGCCGGCTCGGGCGTGGGCGGTGGCACGCTCGTCAACTGGATGACCTGCCTCGACGCACCCGCCGAGGTCCGCGGCGAGTGGGCCACCGAGCACGGCATCGACGGCGTCGACGGCGCCGAGTGGTCCGCAGACATCGCGGCGATCGAGGACCGGCTGGGCGTCGCGCCGGCGACGGCTATCCCGCCCAAGGACGAGCTCATCCGGCGCGGCGCGACCGCCTTGGGCTGGGAGGCCGGCGTCATCCGGCGCAACGCGACCGACTGCGGCGATTGCGGCTCGTGCCCGTTCGGGTGCCGCCGTGGGACGAAGGCGTCCGGCATCCGCGCCCACCTCGCGGACGCGGTGGCGCTCGGCGCGCGGGTTCTCGACCGGGCCCGCGTCCGCTCGGTCATCCGCGAGGGTGGCGCGTCGGGACCGGTGGTCGGCGTCGCCGGCAGCCTCGCGCCCGCGGACGCCGGCGGCTCCGTCGCCGAAGCCGCCCCGCGCCCGTTCTCGGCCCATGCCCGCCAGGTCGTGCTCGCGGCGGGCGCCCTGCGCAGCCCGGCGATCCTGCAGGCGTCGCGGATCGGGCATCCCTCCATCGGCCGGTACCTGCGCATCCATCCGGTGCCCATCATCGGCACCCTGCACGACGAGCCGGTCGACATGTGGCGCGGGACCATGCAGGCGATCCGCTCGCTGCAGTTCGGGCAGGACGAGCCGGGCCGGCGTCGGTACGTGATCGAGTCCGCGCCGGGTCACCTCGGGTTGCTCGCGCTGGTCCTGCCCTGGGGCGGCGCCGCGGCCCACGCGGAGCTCATGGCACGGGCCGGGCGCTTCAGCCCGCTCATCGCGATCACGCGCGACGGCGGCGCGGGGCGCACGCGGCTCACCCGCGCCGGCCGGGTCAGGATCGACTACCAGCTCGACGCCGCGGGTCGCTCGACGCTCCGGCACGCGCTCGTGTCCATGGCCCGCCTCGCACGCGCCGGCGGGGCGCGCGAGATCCTGGCCATCGGCGCGCCGCTGCGCCGGCACGTCGTCGATGGGGCAGGCGACGAGGCCGCCCGGTTCGCGACCTTCGAGCGCGACCTCGCGGAAACGGACTTCTCGCCGCACCGAGGGACGGTCGCCTCGGCCCACCAGATGGGCACCATCCGCCTGGGCGCCGACCCGGCCGACCATCCCGCGGACCCCCGCGGTCGGGTCCGTGCCGATGCCCGCGGCAGCATCGTCCCGGGCCTGTACGTTGCCGACGCGTCGACCTTCCCGACGGGCATCGGCGTCAACCCGATGCTGACGGTGATGGCGATGGCGCGTCGCGTCTCGCGAACCGTCCTGTCAGACGGTGACGGAAGCTGGAGGAAGGACGGGAACGCCGGAAACGGGGGTCGTCCGCGCGGCTAGACGGTCGCCTCCGAGCGCCCGCCACGCCCCGGATCCGGAGCATCGATCTCTGCCGCGGGCTGCGACGCCGGGCTGGCCCCGAGCCGGCCACGCGCCGTCACGATGATCGCCACCGCGACCAGGATCACGCCCGCGGCGAGCACGGTCCGCACGCTGATCTGCTCGTGCAGGAACACCGTCCCGAGGGCGACCGCCACGATCGGGTTGATGTACGCGTACGTGCCGACGAGCGAGAGCGGCGCATTGCGCAGCAGCCAGCCATAGGTCGTGTACGCGAGCATGCTGCCGAAGATGACGAGGTAGCCCAGGGCCAGCGCCGATCCGAGCGAGATCTTCGATGGATCGAAGGCGGCGGGCTCGCCGACCACGAGGGCCTCGACCAGGGTGAACGCGGCGCCGGCGAGCATCTGCAGGCCCGAGGCGGTCAACGGGCTGGGCGGCAGCTTCGCCCGGCCGGCCGCGTAGATCGAGCCGTGGGCCCAGCCCAGCGGGGCGAGGAACAGGACCAGGATGCCCCCGGCGTCGAACCGGTTCGCGCCCTCGCCGGCCGGCCAGACGAGCAGGGCCGTGCCCAGGAAGCCGAGGCCGATCGCGCCGATGACGATCCGCGGCAGCCGCTGCCGGAGATACACCCAGCCGAGCAGGGCGAACCACAGCGGCATCATGGCGATCAGGATCGCCGCGATCCCGGACGGCACCGTGCGCTCGCCCAGCGACACGAACCCGTTGCCGATGCCGAGGAGCAGCCCGCCGACGATCGCCGAATCGATGAGCTGGCGGCGCGTTGGCAAGCGCCGCGCCTCGGGATGCCGCAGGAGGTCGAAGGCGACGAGGATCGCGCCGGCGATCACGAATCGGAAGGACGCCATGAGGAACGGCGGGATCGTCTGGATCGCGACCGCGATGCCGAAGTACGTGGAGCCCCACACGACGTAGATCACGGCCATGTTCGCCCACAGGGCGAGCGAGCTCGGCCCGCGCTTCGGCGCCTGCCCCGAACTTGGCATAGTTCGCTGGTCCAAGGGCGGTACTCTAGCGCACTCCCGCAGGTGGCGTGGGCGCGCTGCGGCGGCGCCCGACCGAGCGGCTAGGTGCCGGCCTCCGAGCGCCCGCCCTGCGCTGCGGCCGGCACCTCGGTCCCGGCCGGCGGCTCCGTCGCGGGACCGGACCCGAGACGGTCGCGGGCGGTGACGATGATCGCCACGGCGACCAGGATGACCGCCGCCGCGACGATCGTCCGCGGGCCGAGCGGCTCGTGCAGGAACACCGTCCCGAGCGCGACCGCGACCACGGGGTTGACGTAGGCATGCGTGGCCACCAGCGACAGCGGGGCCTTCTGCAGCAGCCACGCGTACGAGGTGTACGCCAGCATGCTGCCGAAGGCGATGAGGTAGCCGAGCGCAAGGAGCGACGCCGTCGAGATCGACTCCGGGTGGAAGCGCGCCGGCTCACCGGTGACGAGCGCCTCGACGACCATGACCGCGCCGCCGGCGAGCATCTGGATGCCCGAGGCGCTCAGCGCGCTCGCCGGCAGCTGCGCCCGGCGCTGCGAGTAGAACGAGCCGTGCACCCAGCCGACCTCGGCGAGCAGCAGCACCAGGATCCCGAGGGGGTCGAACCGGCTGGCGCCCTCGCCCTCTGGCCAGATGAGCAGGGCCGTCCCGACCGCGCCCAGCGCGATCGCCCCGACCACGAGGCCCGGCAGCCGCTGGCGAAAGTACAGCCAGCCGAGCAGCGCGAACCACAGCGGCGTCATCTCGATGAGGATCGCGGTGACGCCGGATGGCACCTCAAGCGACTGGCCGAAGGCGACGAAGCCGTTGCCGACGCCGAGGAGCAGGGCGCCGACGATGAACGAGTCGACCAGCTGGCGGCGCGACGGCCAGCGCCGCGCGTCCGGGTGCCGGAGCAGATCGAAGGCGATGACGATCAGCCCGGCGAACGTGAACCGGATCGCAGCCATGAGGAACGCCGGGATCGTCTCGATCGCGACCGCGATGCCGAAGTACGTGGAGCCCCAGACGAGGTAGATCACGGCCATGTTCGCCCAGAGCGCCGCAGCGCTCGGGCCGCGGGTCGCGGGCACGCCTGGCATCGCCGGGAAGCCTACGCGGAGAGCCCGGCAGGAATTGTCAGGAAACCTTCTTGCGGAGCCGTCCGGCGAGGACGCACGGCTATCCTCGGGCGCCATGCAGCGGATCGACACGGCCGAGCGCCGCCGGCGCATCGGCGCGCGCCACGGGCTCGCCGCGCGGCGCCCCAGGGCCGACCTGGCGCCGCTGGCCGACGGCCTTGCCGGGATCCACGCGACGGACCCGGCCTCGGTCTACATGGAGCTTCGGGCGCGGACGACGGACCTCACGCACGGGGACGTGGAGCGAGCCCTGTACGTCGATCGTGCGCTGGTCAAGGTCCTCGGCATGCGGCGGACGATGTTCGTCGCCTCGCCGGCTTTCGCCGGGATCGTCAACGCGGCGACCGCGGTCGACATCGCCGTCCGCGAGCGCAGGCGCCTATACCAGATGCTCGAGGGCGCCGGGATCACCAGGGAGCCCGTGCGCTGGGTGGCCGACGTCGAGCGCGAGACGATGGCTGCCCTGCACGAGCTCGGTGAGGCGACTGCAGCCGACCTCACGAAGCGCGTGCCGGGGCTGCGCGAGCAGATCGCGTTGGGCGAGGGCAAGACCTGGGCCGGCAAGGTCGGGGTCTCGACCCGACTCCTGTTCCTCCTCTCCGCGGAGGGCCGGGTCATCCGCGGCCGCCCGAAGGGCACGTGGCTCAGCAGCATGTACCGCTGGGTGCCGATGGACCGCTGGCTCGAGGGCGGGCTCGAGCCATGGCCGCCCGAACGAGCACAGGCCGAGCTCGTTCGCCAGTGGCTCCGTGCGTTCGGGCCGGGTACCCAGCGCGACATCCAGTGGTGGACCGGCTGGACCGTGGCGCGGACGAAGACTGCGCTCCGTGCCGTCGAGGCGGTCGAGGTGCAGCTCGACGGCAACGCCACGGGCTGGGTCCTGCCCGACGATCTCTCGCCGACGCCCGAGCCGGGACCGTGGGTTGCGCTGCTGCCCTCGCTCGACTCGACGATCATGGCCTGGAAGGAGCGCGAGTGGTACCTCGACGGGCTGTACCGGCAGCTCTTCGACCGGGCCGGCAACGCCGGCCCGACGGCCTGGGTCGATGGGCGCATCGTCGGGCTGTGGGCGCAGCGATCGAGCCTCGAGGTCGGCGTCAGCCTGCTCGAGGACGTCGGCCGGGAGCACGCGGCCGCCCTCGACGCTGAGGCGGCTCGACTCACCGCCTGGCTCGGGAAGGACCGCGTCTTTCCGAGGTTCCCGAATCCGGCTTTCCAGGAGCTCGCGGCGTCCTAGCCGGCAGGCGCTCTGCGACGGTGCTAGGCCGCGAGGCTCACCGGGCGGCAGTGCTTGCACGGCCGGTAGCCGGCCGACGCGGCGGCGGCGAGGCTCGGGAACGTGACTCGATGCCGGGGCATGACTCGCCGCGCATCCCGACAGGTCGGGTTGCACACGATCCGAGTCGTGTCCGAGCCCGTGAACCGGATGCCCCTGGCCGCCTCCGCCTCGAGCCAGCCCGTGTCGAGGCCCTCGCTGCCGAGGACGCGTCGCTTGGCGTCCGGTCCGCCCATCGAGTACTGCCCGATCAGCCCGTCACTGCGCACGACCCGGTGGCAGGGCACGACCAGCGGCACCGGGTTGTTTGCGAGGGCGGTGCCCACCGCGCGGACTGCCTTCGGCCTGCCGATCTCGGCCGCGATCCAGCCGTACGGCCGGACCTCGCCCCGTGGGATCTCGAGCGCCTTCATCCAGACCGCGACCTCGAACGGGCTGTGGCCGCGCAGGTCCAGGGGGATCCGCACCCGCCGGTCGCCGGCGAGACGACGCGCGATGGCGCGGGCCAACCGCTGGGGCAGGACATCCGCGCGAGCGATGTCGCGGCCGACCTCGGTGCGGAAACGCGATTCGAACGTGGCCTCGTCCGGCGCCTGGCCGACCCACGACACGCCGCGACCGTTCCAGGCGACGAACGCCCTGCCAAGCGGCGTCTCGAGCGGCGCGTATCGGTCGGCGAGGCCGGTGGCCACGAGGGCCCCGAAGCCAACGCTCGCGGGAGCATTGGCACGGAGCTCGCGCAGGTCGCGCTCCAGGACGGTATCGGTGAAGGTGGCGGTCGTCATCGGATGGCCTCCAGGGCCGGCAGCAAGCGCCGGACGTGCGTCTGCGCAGGGCGAGGAGCGGACGTCATCTCGCCCGCCTCGACGGCCACCCGGAGCTCGCGGAGCCCGCGATGCACCTGGGCCTTGATCGTTCCTTCCGGCCGGCCGAGCGCCTCGGCGGTCTCGGCGACGCTGAGCCCGTCGACGTGCCGGAGGACGATCGCGGCGCGGACCCCCGGCCGCAGCCGCAGCAGCGCCGCGGCCAGCTCTCGCTGGGTCTCCCGCCGATCGGCCTCGCGGTCCGGCCCGGTGCGACCGTCGCTCCCGATGTCGAACCCGGCATCGAGCATCGGCTCGAGCTGGCTCGGGGGTTGGCGATCGTCGTGGCGGCGCCGTCGATTCCGCGAGAGGTTGATGGCGATCGAGGCGAGCCATGGCCGCAGGCGCAGCGACCTGATCCGATCGCCGTCGTAGCCCCGCATCGCGCGGAAGGCACGGACCAGCGCGTCCTGCGTGACCTCCTCGGCGTCGCGCCTGTCGCCGAGCAGGCGGAGGGCGATCGTGTAGAGGCGGTCCTGGTGGGCCTCGACGAGGCCGGGAAAACCGGCCTCGAGGTCGTTTGCCAGGCGCCCCGCGAGCGCTTCGTCGGTGTCCATCGACCGTTTCAACACGGTCGATTCTCGATCCGTTGCCGCCCTCGTGCCGGCCGATGCTGCGCGCGAGGCGGGTCGGCTCCCTAGGAGATCGTGATCGTGCCTTTCATGCTCGAGTGGATCGTGCAATGGAACGGGTAGGTGCCCGCCACGGAGAACACGAGGCTGGCTTTGCCCCCGCCGCCAGCGATGTCGCCGGACATCGTGCATGAGCCGTCATCCAGGCCGACCCGGTGGGGCGCCGCGTCGGTGTTCGTCCACGTGATCACGTCGCCGACCTTCGCGCTCACCGGTCCCCACGTGAAGCCGCCGACCGTGGCCTCGACCGTGGTCGTCCCGGTCGAGTCGGCGCACACAGCCGAGCCGGCGGTCGTCGCGGCCGGGGCCTGGCTGCCGGGGGCCGCCTGGGTGCCCGCGGCGGACGTTGGGGCCGAGCTTGCGTTTCCCGAACAGGCCGCCAGCGCGATCGCGGTGGCCAGGGTGGCGATGCCTCGTGCGACGGGGCGCATGGGTTCCTCCGGAGCAGGCTGACCGCGCCACCATAGCGCGACGTGCCGTCGTTCCTCGTATGGTTCGTCCGTGGCCGCCGATCGGATCTCGGATTCCGATCTCGCCCGCCGGCTCGTGCTCCACGAGGCCCGCGCCCAGCAGACGCCCGCCCGCGAGCTGCGCGACCTCGGTGACGGCTGGCTGCTCCATGACCCGAGCGACGCCGAGCCCTTCTGGAACCGGCTGATCGCGCCGCGTTGGCCCTCGGCACCGTCCCCGTTCGACCGCCGCCTTGACGAGGTCATCACGCTCTTCGCGACGCTCGCACGGCTGCCCCACATCCGGCCGCTGCCGACCGGCGGCGAGCCGGCCGACATGGCCCACCGCCTCGAAGCCGCCGGCTTCGTGAGGATGGGTGCCGATCGGCGCATGGTCCTGCTCGAGCCGGGGCGGGTGGGGGAGCTCCGAGCGGCGACCGAGGCGCGGGTCGCCGCCGACCTCGGCGCCCGCGGTGTCGCCGTCAGCCGGCAGGACCTCGGGTCCGCGCGCGGGGGACAACGGCGCTGGGCCGAGCGCCGGCGCTGGGCCGCCGACGCTTCGCTCGTGCTCGCGGAAGCGTTTGGCGTCGAGTCCGTGCGTCGGGTCGCGCTGGAGAACGACGTCCTGGCCTGCATCTCGCGTCCCGGCTGCGCGATGCTCCTGCTGCGCGTCGATGGCGAGCCGGTCTCGATCGCGCGGCGGGCGACGACCGCGGAGGGCAGCTACCTGTCGTCGATCGGGACCCGACCCGCTTTCCGAGGGCGCGGGCTCGGTGCGCTCGCCACCCTGCTCGCCGTCGAGGATGCGCTGGCCGCAGGCGGCCCCACGATTCACCTCGCAGTCGAGGCCGAGAACGAGTCCGCGCGACGGCTTTACGCGGGGCTCGGCTTCGCGGCCGTCGGCGATCCCGCCCCCGACCTCCTGCTGCGATGACCGGCGATCCGTGGGCCACGCTCGTGGCTGCCGCCGAGGCCGTCCGCGCGGACGCAGCGGTGCGCGACCCCTGGCTGCGGGAGCTGCCGGTCGTCGGCATCGGCTGGGCGACCGTGGAGCTGGAGCGAGCGGCCCGGGAGCTCGGGACGATCGGCACGATCACGCCGGCCGCCCGTGACGAGACCCTCGGCGCGGCGGCGCGACGGACCCGGCTCGGGGATCGGACCAGGCCAGCCGCCGTCCTGCTCGAGCCGGACACGGAGGGACTGCTCGCCGCCGCGCTGGCTCGCTTCGGCGAGGGCGTCCGCGCGGTGTATCTCGGGTCGCTGGATCGGGCGGACGTGGACGACACGCCCAATCTCGGGCCCTCCAGGCCAGGGCCGCTGGGACCGGCGCGGCTTGTCATCGGGCGGCCGCCGTGGGGTCCGCACGTGCTCCTGCTGGCCGGCGTCTCGAGGCATCGGCGCGATGGCTGAGCAGGTTCCACGCCCGGCCGGCCTGACCGACCAGGCAGCGCCGCGGTTCCCGGTGCTCCGGTTGCGTCGGGCCGGCCCACTGCTCGACCTGCCCTGGGAGCTGCCGCTCGAGTCGTGGCCTGCGAGCCTGCGCTTCCGAGCGCTGCCCGTCGGCCCGTCGCGCCACCTCGTCCGTTTCCTGGTGGTCGAGGACAACCTCTTCGCGCTCAAGGAGGAGCCCATCGACGCCGCCGAGCGCGAGTACGACGTCCTGACCCACCTCGAGCGGGTCGGGTTGCCGGCCGTGACGCCGATCGGGCTTGCGGAGCAACCATCGACCGGGTCGGCGATCCTGGTCACCGAGTTCCTCGCCCATTCGCTGCAGTTTCGACGGCTGCTGTCGCGCTTCCCCCTCGGGCCCGGCCCGTACCGCGATCGCCTGCTCGATGCCATGGCCTGGCTGCTCGTCGACCTCCATCGCGGCGGCGTCTTCTGGGGCGACTGCTCGCTCGCGAACACCCTGTTCCGGCGTGACGGCGATCGGATCCAGGCGTTCCTCGTCGACGCCGAGACGAGCGAGGTCCATCCCTCGCTGTCGGACGGACAGCGGGCGTACGACCTCGAGATCCTCGTCGAGAACCTGGGCTACGGCCTGGCCGACGTGGCGATGCTCCAGGATCGCCCGGAGGACCTCGACGGCGCAGTCGAGGCGGCGGAGAAGGTGCGCGACCGCTACGGCGCGATCTGGCGCGAGCTGCACCTCGTGCCGCGACTGCCCGCCGGCGACCGGCACGCGATCCGTGGCCAGCTCCGGCGGCTCAACGAGCTCGGCTTCGCGGTCGATGAGATCGAGGTCGTCCCGGCCGACGGCGACAGCGCGGTCCAGCTCCGCGTGACGACCACGAACCGCGCCTTCCACGCGCATGAGCTGGAGCGGCTGACGGGCATCCGTGCGCTCGAGGGCCAGGCTCGGCTCCTGCTCAACGACATGCGCGAGCACATGGCCTGGCTGCGGCTTCGGACCGGCCGCACGACGCCCGAGGAGGTCGGCGCCCGCCGTTGGCGCCGCCACGTCCTCGACCCGGCGCTCCGACTGCTCCGGCCCGCCGTCGGCGACCGCGACCTGATCCAGGCCTACAGCGACGTGCTCGAGCACAAGTGGCTCCTGTCCGAGCGCGCCGGCCGGGATGTCGGCCTCAACGCCGCCATCGAGGCCTACCTCGCCGAAGGGGCGCCGGCGCCGGAGCAGGCGCCGCCGGACCTGCCGATCGCCTGAGCCCGATCGCCTGAGCCCGAGCGCCTGAGGCCGGGCGCTACCAGGTCTCGCGGTGGACCACCTCGTCGAGTGACTTCCGGCCGCCGGCCTTGGGCGGTCGAGTCAGGTCCTCGGCATCCGCCGGGTAGCCGAACGACAGGATCCAGCCGCAGAACCGATCGGCCGGCAGCTCGAGCACATCGTGCGCGACCGCCTGCTCGTAGACCGTTGCCGGGCAGCTGCCGACGCCCAGCTCCCACGCGGCGAGCATCATGTTCTCGGCGGCCATGCCCAGGTCCCACAGCACCGAGAGCGAGCCGCCGGGCCCGCGTGGGTCGGGCGTCACGAGCGCGACGGCCGCGGCAGCGCCCGCCACGTGCCCCGCGTAGGGGCCGCTCCGCGAGAGCGCCTCGAGCTGTGCCCGATCCTCGACGACCACGAAGTCCCAGCGCTGCTGGTTCTTCGAGCTTGCGGCGTGCCGGCCCGCGTCGACGATCCGGGCGAGGTGCTCCGGCTCGAGGCGGCGATTCTCGAAGCGCCGGACCATCCGCTTCGTCCGGATCGTGTCGAAGGTGCCGCTCATCGGGCCGAGCCTCCACCAGCCATCCGGATCGCGCGCCACAGCGTCCGGAAGCCGCCCGGCTCCTCCTCGATGGCCGAGAAGGGATGCTCTCGCTGCGGCAGCCGGCTCGCCGGGACCGCCCGGGCGGTGGCCTCCGCCTCGTTCGGCGACATCGGCCCGCCGAGCGCCGTCGCGAGGAACCGGGCGACCGTGCCTCGATACTCGGCGTCCTCGTACAGCCAGCTGTGCTCGCCACCGGGGATCACGAGGATCTCGACCGGCGCGGCCTCGGGATCCCTCGCGCGGCGCTTCTCGGCGACCCGCTCGAGCCGCTCGAGATGCGAGAACGGCACCACCCGGTCGGCGTCGCCATGGATGAGCAGCACCGGGCCGCGATAGGTCTCGATGGCGCGCGCGGCGCTCACGGACTGGACGGTGTGGCCGCGCGGGATCAGGAAGACGTGGGTCGTGAGCCAGGCGAGGGGATAGGCGAGCGGGCCGGGGAGCGGCAGGTGCGCGAGCCGGAACGTCTGGCGGGTGAGCCGGTACGGATCCGCCGGTGCGGACGCGGCGATCACCGCGCCGACGCGCGGCTCCGCGGCCGCGGCGAGCAGCGCCCCGATGCCGCCCATCGAGTGGCCGAGGACGCCGACCGCGGTGACATCCCGTCGCGCGAGCAGCGCGTGGACGCCCGCGAGCGCGTCGGCCCCGAACTCGCCGGCAGTGAGCGGCAGGTCCTCGGGCGGGTTGGCGCCGTGGCCGCGGATGTCGAGGGTCAGGACGTGGAAGCCGACCGCATGCAGGATCTGGGCGTTCGGCAAGGTCCGATCGCGCGCGGATTCCCAGCCGTGGATGAGCAGCACCGCCGGACCGGGGGCGCCGTCCCGAGCAGGGATCCACCACGCCGGCAGCTGCGCCCCGCCGACGGTCCGCACCCCGACGGTCTCGAACGGGAGTCCGAGGAAGCCGGGATCGTGCTCGGGCGGATGCCGGTGCGGATAGCCGGCCCGCGCCCGATACGCCTGCGCGAACCGCCACGCTGCGATCGGCGCGACCGTGAGCGCGGCAGTCAGCCCCAGGCGGCGGCTGGTCATGCCCGAGATGGTAGGTCGTTCGCATGTCGGATCCGGTCAGCGCACCGGTCCGCGCACCGCTTCGAGTACCGGTCCGCGCACGGTGGCGTGCGCCGGGCCGGGCACCGGCGGGGGCGAGCACCGTCGATACACTTTTCCATGTGGCCAAGCGCGATCCGCACGATGTCCTCGGCGTGTCCCGTGATGCCGGCCAGTCGACGATCAAGGCGGCGTGGCGGCGGCTCGCGCGCGAGCACCACCCCGACCTCACGCCCGATGACCCGGCCGCCACCGAGCGGGCGACGCGACGCATGGCCGAGATCAATCGCGCTTACGCCGAGCTCCGCGCCGGCTGGGCGAACGGCGGGAACGCCGGACCAGGTGGCAATGGCCGGCGACCGTGGCCGCCCGAGCCTCGGCCGACGCGCCCCGTCACCGGCCGGGTCGACACGACGGCCACGTTCCGGCCACGCAACACGACGACCGGCCCGCGGGCACGCCCGATGGGCCAGGCGCCGGTCCGCGGAGATCGCCTCCAGCGCGAGCCGCTGCGCGCCTCGCAGCCGACCGGGCCGCTCGACCGGCGTCGTCAGCGGAACTTCCGGCCGCCGCCGCCGCCCTCGCTCGCCGCCGCGCGCGCCCACACCATCGAGTTCGGCAAGTTCCACGGCCACACCCTCGGCCAGATCGCCGACTTCGAGCCGACCTACATCGACTGGCTCGCGCGCACGATCTCGCGTGACCCCGACCTCGTCGCCGCGGCGCGCGCGATCCAGACGGACCTGGACGAGCGCGGCATCGTTCGCCAGCCGCGCCCCGTCTCCGCGTGAGGGCCCGGCGCACCGGGTCCTTCGCCCACTGGATCCTTGCCGCAGCCCTCGCCGGAGTCGTCGCCGGCTGCCAGGCCGGTGCCTCCTTCGATCCAGCGGCGCCGTGCACGGCCGACGCCCGACTTCCGGGGGCCTTCCCGGAGCTCGAGCGCCTCATCCCCACGAAGCTGGGGGGTGCCTCCGCCACCCAGGTGGACTCGGGCCGGAACTGCACGAGCTCCTCGCTGACCACGTATGCGGCCCACGGGATCTCCGAGCTCCGCTATGCCGGAGCAACGTGGGACAAGGGCGGCGGCGACGCCACCGTGATCGCGATCATGGCCACGCCCGCCTCGCAGCCGATCCTCCGCCAGGAGTGGGTCGAAGAGTTCTACAGGGCCGGCGCCCTCGCCAGCACGAAAACCGAGAACGTCAGCGCGACCCGGCCGACGATCGACGGCACCGTCGTGTACCGGCTGGAGACCCTCAACGACCTCTCGCTCCAGACGCTCCTCGTCTGGTCCGAGAATGGCATGGGCGGCATCCACGTGGTGATCGTCGCGACCCAGGTCGAGCCCGGCGCGTCACGCAACGAGCACGACAGCCGCGTCGCGGAGGCGCTGGCGGCCTCGAAGGCCGTGCCGGGCTGATGCATTCGAGCGTGGTGCTACTGTCCCGCCGATGACCGACCGAACGGACTGGCAGGAGCGCCGCCGGCGCTGGAAGGTCGAGCGGCTCGACCCTGCCCTGGCCCGGACGCCGCAGCGCCAGGGGAGCTTCCGGACACTCGGCGAGATCGAGCTCGAGCCGGTGTACGGGCCGTGGGCCGAGCACGACCCGGATCGCATCGGGATGCCCGGCGAGGCGCCGTTCACCCGTGGCATCCATCCGTCGGGCTACCGCTCGCGCCTGTGGACGATGCGCATGTTCGCGGGCTTCGGCGCGGCCGAGGACACGAACGCGCGCTTCAAGGACCTCCTCGCCGCGGGCCAGACCGGCCTGTCGATCGCCTACGACATGCCGACGCTGTACGGCTACGACAGCGACCAGGAGGAGGCCGAGGGCGAGTTCGGGACCTGTGGCGTCGGCGTGAGCAGCCTGGCTGACATGGAGGTCCTGCTCGACGGCCTGCCGCTCGACCGCGTCTCGACGTCGATGACCATCAACTCGCCCGCCGCGCCGATCTGGGCGATGTACATCGTCGCCGCGGAGAAGGCCGGCTACCCGCGCGCCGCCCTCGAGGGCACGACCCAGAACGACATCCTCAAGGAGTTCGTCGCGCAGAAGGAGTTCCTGTTCCCGCCCGAGCCGTCGATGCGGCTCGTGACCGACACGATCGAGTTCGGGACGCACGAGCTGCCGCGCTGGAACACCATCTCGATCTCCGGCTACCACATCCGCGAGGCCGGCTCGACCGCGGTCCAGGAGCTCGCGTTCACGATCGCCGACGGCATGGCCTACGTCGAGGCGGCGATCGAGCGTGGGCTCCGCGTGGACGACTTCGCGCCGCGGCTGTCCTTCTTCTTCAACTCGCACAGCGACTTCTTCGAGGAGATCGCCAAGTTCCGGGCCTCACGCCGGATCTGGCATCGCCTGATGACCGAGCGTTACCACGCCGAGAACGAGCGCTCGACCTGGATGCGCTTCCACACCCAGACGGCCGGCGTCTCGCTGACGCCGCAGCAGCCGCTCAACAACCTGACCCGCGTCGCGATCCAGGCGCTCGCCGCGGTGCTCGGCGGAACGCAGTCGCTCCACACCGACGCGTACGACGAGGCCCTCGCGGTGCCCACGGCCGAGGCGGCCCTCCTCGCCCTGCGACAGCAGCAGGTCATCGCCGAGGAGACCGGCGTGACCGGCACTGTGGACCCGCTCGGTGGGTCCTGGTTCGTCGAGTCGCTGACCGACGAGGTCGAGCGCCAGGCGTGGGCGTATATCGACGAGATCGACCGGCGAGGCGGCATGGTCAAAGCCGTTGTGGATGGCTATCCGCAGCGCGAGATCGCCGAGGCCGCCTACCGCTTCCAGCGCGAGGTCGACGAGCGCGAGCGGAAGATCGTGGGCGTGAACGCCTACGTCGACCAGCGCGAGGACACCACGATCCCGGTGCTCGAGGTGCCTGCGGGCTCCCTCGAAAACCACCTGGCCCGACTCGAGCGCACGCGCCGCGACCGCGACGCTGCCGAGGTGGAAGCGGCGCTCCGCGGTCTCCACGACGCGGCAGCTCGACCGGGCTCCTCCGACTCGAACCTCATGCCCCACTTCATCCGCTGCGCCGCTGCGTACGCGACGCTGGGCGAGATGTGCGGCGTCCTGCGCGGCGTCTTCGGCGAGTACCGCGAACCCGTCGGGGTCTAGCTAGGATCAGGGCATGTACCTGAACGCGCTTGAGTTCCTGGAGGAGGAGCGCGAGGCGTGGCGCCCGTACGAGGCCCTGGACAGCCTCGGCGACGAGCAGTTGGACGTGCCCATCGACGAGGCGCACGAGTGGTCCGGCCGTGACCTGATCTCGCACATGGTCGCCTGGCAGTCGAACGCGCTCGACGTGGCGAAGGAGCTCGCGGTCGGCGCGACGAGCCCGACCAGGGAGCGTTCCGACCGGGAGTGGGACGAGCGCGGCGACGACATCAATGCCGAGATCCAGGCCGAGTGGCGGGCGCTGCCGATCGCGGAGGTCCGGCGCCGCCTGCGCGAGGTGCCCGGCGAGCTACGCGGCTATCTCACGGTCGTGCCCGAGACTCGCTGGATCAAGCACGCCGACCACCTGCGCTACTTCATCGACGAGACGATCGACCACTACGCGGACCACACCGCCGATCTCGAGGCGATCCTCGAAGCCGCGGCCTCCTCCTCCGCGACCTAGCTCGAGCCGCCCGCAGACGTGGATCCCTCGCTGCCGGCGCACGTCGCCGAGGTCATCGTCGACCTGCCCGAGTCGCGCAGCCAGTCCGTGGACGGCGTCGTCACCTGGTCGCGGAACGGGACGGCCTTCGCCGTCCTGGGTCCGAACGGCATCGAGCTCCATCTCGACCGCCCGATCGCGGCCGCGGCGACGCGCACGCCCGATACCGCGCCGTCGCCGCGCGGTCAGGACTGGGTCCGCTTCAACCCGTCGGAGATGGACGGCCACGCGCTCGATCGGCTCCGGGCCTGGCTCGAGCTGGCCTATCGCCGGGTCGGGGAGCGACCCGGGGACTAGCGCGGAGCCGCGGGGCAGGTCGCCCGCCCGCTCGCGCAGGACAATTTGCGGACATGCCAACGCTCCGCACGCGTGATCGCGCAAGCCTGCCTGACCGCGCCTTCGCCTACGTCGACTCGCGCGGCCATCGCCGGCTGCCGATCCATGACGCCGCGCACGTCCGCAACGCGCTGGCCCGCTTCAACCAGGTCACCTTCGAGGATGACCTTGCCCGCGATCGTGCCCGGACGAGGCTGCTCAACGCCGCCAGGCGCCACGGCATCGTGCCGGTCGGGTTCATCACTGGCCAGATGCGTCTCGGCCGCAGGGCGCCGCTCCCGACCGGCCAGCTGACGCTCCTGCTCGCGGACATCGAGGGCTCCACCGCGCTGCTGCGGGCGCTCGAGGACGACTATCCGACGCTGCTCGCGGCGGTGCGCCGGGTGCTGCGTGCCTCGGCCGGCCGGCTCGGCGGGCACGAGGTCGACGTCCACGGCGACGAGTTCTTCGCGGTGTTCCGGCACGCCTCGGACGCGCTGCTCGCCGCGTTGGCGATCCAGCGCGACCTGCGCGACGGCGCCTGGCCGCGGGGCGCCTCGGTCAGGATGCGAGTCGGCCTGCACGTGGGCCGGCCGACGCTGACCGGGGACAACTACGTCGGTCTCGCCGTCCACGCGGCAGCCCGGATCATGGCCGCCGGGCACGGTGGACAGGTGCTGCTGTCGGAGGCCGCGGTCCGGGCGCTCGGGGACCCGCCGCCGGCCGAGTTCACGCTCCGCGAGCTCGGCGTCCATCACCTCCGCGGCCTGTCGCCGGAGACGCTGTTCCAGGCGGTGGCGCCCGATCTCGACAGTGAGTTTCCGCCGCTCCGGACGTAGCCCCTCGCCTGGGGCGCGATCCGGGCAAACGAAAACCGCCGGGCGGTTGCCCGGCGGTTCGACGATCTCGGAGCGGAGCGGGACTAGGCCGCGTCGCTCGCGGCGGTCGTGCCGGCGTCGGCGGCGGCCTCGACCTGCGCGGCCTCGGCGACCTTCGGGAACGAGCCGAGGTTGAACTGGGTCTCGAGCTGCTCCATGGGCCGGAAGCCGACCACGCCCATCGGCTGCTTGCCCGGCGCGAAGAAGGCGATCGTCGGGATCGACATGATGTTGAACGCGCGGGACAGGCCCGGGTTCGCGTCGACGTCGACCTTCACCACGTCGATCGCGCCCTCGTACTTGGCCGCGATCTTCTCCATCTCGGGCGCGACGAGCTTGCACGGCCCGCACCAGGCGGCCCAGAAATCGACGACGACAGGCTTGTCGTTGTGCAGGACTTCCTGCTCGAAGGTTGCGTCGGTTGCGACTTTGATCGCCATCGACTGGTGATCCTTTCTCCCGCTGCGCGGGCCGCCCGTGGAAACGGGGCTTGTCTCGCTCGTCCTAGCGGGCGATCGACTGGAGGAGCTGGAACGCCTCGAGGACCTTGGGGTCGGTGAGGCGGTAGAACACGGTGCTGCCCTCGCGTCGCGTGGTCACGAGACCGGCGGCGCGCAGCACCGCGAGGTGCTGGCTCATGTTGGGGACCTGGCAGGCGACGCGGCCGGCCAGCTCGCTGACCGACAGCTCGCCGACCGACAGCGATTCGAGCACGCACAGCCGCTTCGGATCGGCGAGCGCACGACCGACGACCGCGGTCCGCTCGTACTCCGACTCCCGGTTCTGCGTGCCCGTCGAACGGGCGGTGAGCTCGACTGCCACGCTCCAACTATTGCACGATTTGCGCAATCTCGCAAGTCCAAGGGTGCCTATTCGGGCCACCTGTATGCTCGCGCCCGATGCCCGAGATCGAGGGAGCGACCCCGCAACCGGAGCCGCCTCCACCGGATCTGGCCCAGCCTGAGCCGCCCCGGCCGGATCCGGCCCACCCGGGGCCGGCAACCCCGACCGGGCCCGCCTACCTGCCGTTCGGGGCCTACGCGCTGCCCAGCGTTCTCGCCGTCTCGCAGCCCGCCTGGACCCGGACCTACGAGCTGCCCTCTGCGCGCCAGGTGGTCAACGCCGGCCTGCACCTGGCCCAGGGATCGAGTCGAGCGATCCGGCGCGGCTCCCTGTACATCGGCCTGCTGGCCCTGGGCGCGTTCGGGCCGGCGGCCATCCTCGTCCTCGTTGGCCTCGGCCGCCTCCTGGGCGACCCGGAGACCGCCGCAACCCTGACCAGCAACAACCCGTTCCTGGTGTTCGCCGAACAGCCCGACATCGGCGGCCCCCTCGCCCTCATCTACGCGGTCACGATCGTCGGGTTCGTCCTGCTGATCGCGATCTCGATCGACGCCGCGGCGATGGCGATCGCGATCCTCGGCGCGAGCGCGTCGGAGCGGCCGATCCGCCTCGACGAGGCGGTGCGCCGGGCGCGTCAGGCCTTCTGGCGCCTGTTCTGGTCCGGCCTGCTCGTCGGCGTTGGGTCCAACGTCCTGGCATTCGCCCTTAGCCTGCCGTTCCTCCGGCCCTTCGACACCAACCAGGGCGTGTCGTTCATCGCCTCGATGCTCGCGACCCTGGTCTTCACCCCGTTCGCCTTTGCCGCCACGGGCATCGTCCTCGGCAACGCGGGAGCGATCGACACGTTGCGCAGGTCGTTCCGGCTCTTTCGCGCGCGGCCGCGCATCGCTCTCGTCGTGACGCTGTTCACGCTCGTCACGGCGGCGATCCAGTCGTTCGCATTGGGCGGCGGCGCCGACCTCGCGTACCGGTTCGCCGCGTTCTTCCACCTCGGCGAGGGCGCGGTGAGCCTCGTCCTCCCGGGCATGCTCGTGCTCGCGTTCATCGTCGCCTTCGGCAGCCTCACGTTCACCGTCGCCGCGATCGTGGCGGCGCCGCAGGTCGCGGCGTTCCTCGGGCTGACGTTCTACTCGGCCGGCCTCGACCTGGCTCGCACGCCCGCGGGATCTCCGCCCAGGATCCGCTGGGTCAGCATCCCGATGACGGTGGTCATGGCCTGCCTCGGGGTGGTGGCCCTGGTCGGGCTGCCGACGATCGCCGGGTTCCAGCCACGCCCTTCGAGTCCGCTCCTCGGGTTCGTTCGCGACGCCGTCAATCCGCACGGCGTCGTGATCGTCCCGTACGGGCCGACGCAGTCGGTCAGCGATCCAGCGGGCGACGCCTCTGCGGACGTCCCGGAGGCGGACATCCTCGCCGCGGACATGGCCGCGCTCGACACGATCCCGGACTGGCTCCTGGACGAGCTTTTCAAGTGCGGGTCGGTGGACGTCGCCTGCGGGGACGACGGCGGCCGGGGGAGCGTGCCTCTCGACCACGGGGCGCTGCTCTTCGCCCAGCGCGTGGCCGGCGTGCCCACGCGTGGGGTCGCCGGCCACGCGGAGTGGGGGCAGATGGTCCGCGTCTCGAGCGCGATCGCCGCCCCGGCCCGCGCCGGCGATCGCTACGAAGGCGCCAACGTGCGGTTCTCGACCGAGCTGAGCGGCAACCAGCTCAGCCTTCGCGCCTACGACTACGAGGACGGAAGCTGGCAGGAGTTCCTCACCGGCGCCCGCTCCGTATGGCGCGGCAGCCTGATCGTCACGCTCGTGCCCTTCGACGATATCGGCGACCTCCCCACGGCCTGGGATGCCTATGCCTGGGTGAGCCGCGGGCCCGGCGTGGCCTACGACACCGTCCGACCGGCCGACGGCGAGGTCATCGAGGTCGAGGACCTGCCCTGGATCAACGTCATCGACCCCGCCGCAGGACCCTGACGACCCGAAGGAGGAGCCGGGAGATCAGCCTGCGCCGAGCTCGTCGAGACGCTCGTCGTCGATGCCCAGGTGGTGGGCCAGCTCGTGCAGGACGGTCAGGCGGACCTCGTCCTCGAGCTCGCGGGGATCGGGGAAGTCCTCCTGGAGCGGCAGGCGGAACAGCGTGATCCTGTTCGGCGAGGCCGCCCAGTCAGCCGCGTAGTCGGTGCGGGGCACGCCCTCGTACAGCCCGTACATGGTGTCCCCAGGCTCGATGTCGTTGTCGCGAAGCTGCTCCGGCGACGGCTCGTCCTCGACGAGTACCGCGACCTCGCGCAGCGCCTGCCGGTACGGGTCGGGGATCGCTCCGAGGGCGTGGTCGACCAGCTGCTCGAACGCCCGAGCTCGTGCGGCGGAGCGGGCAATGCCGCGGGGCGAGCCACGCGCACGCTTGGCCATGCCTCGAATCGTAGCCATCCAGCGAACAGGACCGGGTGGCCGCGTACGATCCGC
>DATJGH010000098.1:0-17660 GCA_035495215.1 Patescibacteria group bacterium | reverse complement strand
CAAGGCACTTCCGGCATTGATTCGACCATCAGGCCTCGCTCAGGCGAGCTCGGCGCAAGGCGCGTCGGAGCACCGGACCGAGCGCACTCCGAACGTGCGTGAGCGAGGCGCGCAGGACGCAACGCCGCGCCGAGCCGGATCAGCGAGGTCGTAAATGGAACAGCTGCTGGCGCTCGAGATGGTCCGCGTCACCGAGGCAGCTGCGGTCGCGAGCGCCCGCGTGATGGGTCGCGGCGACCGGCACGAGGCCGATCGGCTCGCCACCGAGGCGATGCGCGCCGCCATGGACGAGATCGAGATGCAGGGCACGATCGTCATCGGCGAGGGCGAGCGCGACGAGGCGCCGATGCTGTACATCGGCGAGCAGGTCGGCCTGGCGGGCGACGCCGCCCCGGAGATCGACATCGCGGTCGATCCGCTCGAGGGCACCAACCTCGTCGCGACCGGCTCGGCCAACGCGATCACGGTCCTTGCCGCATCGGAACGCGGCGGCCTCGTCCACGCCCCGGACACGTACCTCGAGAAGCTGTGCGTGGGCCCGGGCGCGGCGGGCAAGGTGGACATCACCCGGCCGCCCGCCGAGAACGTCGCGCGCATCGCCGAGGCCCTCGGCCGGCGGATGCAGGACATCACCGTGATCATCCTCGATCGCCCCCGCCACACCGAGCTCATCGCCGAGGTGCGCAGCACCGGCGCCCGGATCAAGCTCATCAGCGACGGCGACCTGTCGGCGGCGATCAGCTGCGCGGTCCAGGGCACCGGCGTCCACGCGGTGATGGGCATCGGCGGCGCGCCGGAGGGCGTGATCACGGCCGCGGCCATGCGCTGCCTCGGCGGCGAGATCCAGGCGCGCTTCCGCTACCGCACCGACGACGAGCGGGCTCGCGGAGCGCGGATGGGCCACGGCGATGAGGGTCGCATCTACCGGACCGAGGACCTCGCCTCGGGCGACAACCTCGTATTCGCGGCGACCGGGGTCACGCCCGGCGACCTGCTCGAGGGGGTGCGCTTCTTCGGCGGCGGGGCGCGCACGCACTCGCTGATCATGGCCTACCAGACGAAGACGGTCCGCTTCGTCGACACGGTCCACATGTTCGATCGCGAGTCGCCGCCTCGCGTGCGCCTGTAGGGCCCCTGCCCACCGCGCGCCCTGGGCACGAACGCGATGCCAGCCTTCTCGCTTCGGTCGCGGCGGAAGGCCACCGGGCGAGCCCGCCTGGCCGTCGTTGCCGCGCTCGTGCCCGCGCTCGTGGTCGGGTGCTCGCTCGTGGCCCCCGCGACGGTCACCCCGGCCCAGAGCGTCGCCGCGGCCACGGACCTGCCGAGCCCGACGATCGCACCGACCGCCACGCCCGCCGCGACGCCATCTGCCGAGCCGTCGGTCGCGCCGCCGGCGCCATCGCTGCCGCCCGCGGCGGTCTGGCAGCGCATCGGGCACGCACTCACGGCACCAGCCGCCTGGCTCGACTTCGGCTTCGCCTCGAATGGCGACGTGCTCGCGATCGGCACTCGCGACGCCAGGGCCGACCCGCTGCGCCTCTTCGTCGCCCGGTTCACGCCCTCGGGGCGGAAGCGGAGCGAGCACGGCCTGTCCCGCTCGGTGACCCCGATTGCCGGCGACTGGGCGTCGATCGACCCGACCGACAGCTCGATCGTGGTCGACGACTACAACCGGTCGACCTTCTCGTTCAGCCTGCGCCGGTTCAGCTCGTCGACAGGGTTCAACGTCTCGAATGCCGTCCTGCCGAGCGGCATCAACCGAATCGTCATCGACGGCCGCGGGCGGCAGTTCGGCCTGCCCCAATACGGCGTGGATGGCAACGCCTACGCGGCGATCGTGCGGCTCGACCTCCGCAGCCGGCTCCGGGCGGGCGTGGACTACTGGCTGCGCCCGCTCGACGCCGGCCCGCGTCCGGATCGGCCGCCGGTCCTCGCCTACCCCACGGCGATCGCGGTCGGACGCGACAGTCGGGTCATCGTCGTCGACGCGCCGGACGTCGACGCCACGTACCCCGACGGCACGCCGCGCCGCGCCGCGGTCGTCACGTCGCTCACGCCCAGTCTCACCTCGCCACGGCAGTGGGAGCTGCCGGTCGAGTGGCCGCTCGGGTCGCCGGCGTTCGGGACGTGGAGCCATCGGCTGTCCATCGCTGGCGCCGCGGACGGCTCGCTGTACGTGGGCGAGCCGATCCTCCACGCCGACGGGACGACGGTCACCGGCTGGCGGGTCCGCCACTTCGGACCGGATGGCCAGCTGATCGAGGGCTGGGGGCCGGGCACCAGCGGCGCCGGCGTCCTCGGCCCGAACCATCCGAACCTCGACGCCGACGGGCGCCTGTGGGTCATCGACACCGATCCCGCGACCGGGACCTCGGTCATCGCCGTCCTATCCTTGGCGGCCTGATGGCCAGCCAGGCACAGCGCATCCTCGCGATCGGCGGCGTCCAGCTCGGTCCGCCCTCGACCGACTGGCCGCTCCACCAGTTCCTGCTCGACCTGGCCGGGCAGGCGCGACCGCGCATCTGTTTCGTCGGCACGGCCGGGGGCGAGAGCGCCGCCGACCGGGCAGCCTTCTACGCCACGTTCGCGCGGCAGGCCGAGGCGACGCACCTCGACCTGTTCGGCCGCCGCGTCGACGACATCGAGGCCTTCCTGCTCGACCAGGACGTCATCTACGTCGGCGGCGGCAACACCGCGAACATGCTGGCGATCTGGCGCGTCCACGGCGTCGACAAGGCCCTGCGGGCGGCCTGGGAGCGAGGCGTGGTCCTCGCAGGCTGGTCGGCCGGGGCGATCTGCTGGTTCGAGGGCGGGCTCACCGACTCCTTCGGGCCGGACCTCGGGCCGCTCAAGGACGGGCTGAAGCTCCTGTCGGGGACGTTCTGCCCCCACTACGACAGCGAGTCGCTGCGCCGGCCGCGCTACGAGGAGCTCGTCGGATCGGGGACGCTCGGCGACGGGTACGCCGCCGACGACGGCGTCGGCCTCCTGTTCGAGGGCCGCAACTTCAGCGAGGCAGTCGCGTCGCTGCCCGGGCAGCACGCGTACCGGGTGGAGCGGCGCCGGGGCAACGCGGTCGAGGACACGCAGATCCGGGCTCGGCTCCTGCGCTAGGCGCTCCGCGGCTTCTCCCAGACCGAGACGTGCCTGCGGCTCTCGCTCGTGAACGGCTCCCGCCCCCAGCCGGCCCAGCGGTCGGCCAGGCGCATGCCCGCGATCCGGGCCATCAGGTCAAGCTCGGCCGGCCAGACGTAGCGGAACGGGCCGGACGAGTGCTCGATCCCGTCCCCGACCCGGGTGAAGTGGTGCGAGACGAGGCCCTGGGTGGCGACGTCGTACTCGTCGATGCCCCAATGGTCGTCGCTGAGGTCGAACACGACCGTCCGCTCGCCCGGTGACAGCCGGCGCAGGTCAGGGATGGCGCACTCGATGACGAACCGCCCACCCGGCTCCAGGTGCGCCGCGGCGTTCCGGAAGCACGCGACCTGCGCGTCCTGTGTCGTCAGGTTCTCGATCGTGTTGAACACGAGGTAGGCGAGCGCGAACTCGCCCGCTACCCGCGTCGTCGAGAAATCGCCGATCGTGACGTCGATCGCGTCGCCCCCGGGCTTGGCCCGGAGCTGATCGACCATCGGCTGCGACAGGTCGATGCCATGGAGCGGCACCCCGCGCCCCGCGAGCGGCAGGGCGATCCGACCCGTGCCGATGCCCAGCTCGAGCGCCCGGCCGTCGCCGGCGAGCTCCGCCAGGAAGTCGACGGTCGCCTCGATGACCGTCGGGTCGAACTCCTCGCCGGTCGACACGTCGTAGCGCTCGGCCTGGTGCTCGCCGAAGAAACCGTCCGGATCGGCGCCGGTGTCGCTGGTCGGCATCCGCCCGAGCCTAAGCCAGCCAGCGATCGCCGGCCCACGTGCCGGCTGGCCGAACGGCGTCCGCCCCTTCGATCCGGGCGCGTCGCCTGGCGACCGTGGCCACGGTCTCGTGCCAGCCCGGAGGGACGAGCCCCGGCGCCAGGTCCGCGAGCGGCGCGAGCACGAACAGTCGCTCGGCCATGGACGGGTGCGGGACCTCCAGGAGGCGAGCAGCGGCACCGGGATCCAACGCCGCGGACAGTGGCGCCCCTTCCGGCGGCCGTTCGATGGCCAGCCGCGCCCGGCCGAAGACCAGCAGGTCGAGGTCGAGCTCACGCGGGCCCCAGCGCCGGCGCCTGCGACGCCCGAACTCGCGCTCCAGCCGCTTCAGCTCGACGAGCAGGTCGGTCGCGCCGGCCGCGGGCTCACGCCCCGCCGGGACCTCGAGGGCGACCACCGCGTTGCAGAAGTCCGGCTGGTCAGTGACGCCAACCGGCTTCGTCCGGTACAGCCGGGAGACGCCACGGACGCGAGCACCGGGAACGGCCGACAGGGCCGCCACGGCATCTGCCAGCGTCCGACGCGCGTCGCCGACGTTCGCCCCGAGCCCGATGTATGCCCGAACGCGCCCCACGGCCACCTCTCCGCCCGAGCCGGCGCCGCGGCTACAGTCGGCGCGTGCAGCCCGTTGCGGTCCGAATCCTGCACCCGCGGCCGGGCGCGACGGCGGGCCCGCTCGAGCGGTCCCTCGCATCGGCGCGCGAGGCGAACGCCAACCGGCTCGTCGGGTTGTTCCGGCAGGCCGGCGTCGGCGACGTCCAGCTCGAATCCGGGGTCGCCGATGCGCTGCCGTTCGGCGCGCGCCTGCGGCGGCTCGTCGAGGCCCTGCCCGACGGGGCCGGCCTCGTCGTGCTCGGCTCGGGCGCGATTCCCCTCGCCTCGCGCCGGGATGTCCGGCGATTCGCCGGCGTCGCGGCCGCGGGCGACCGGCTCGCCCTGGCGAACAGCTTCTACTCGGCCGACATCGTGGCCATCGGCGACGCCTCGGTGCTCCGCTCGGTCGCCGACCTGCCCAGCGACAACGCGCTCCCCCGCTGGCTCGAGGAGGTCGCGGGCTTCGAGGTCGATGACCTGCGGCGCCGCTGGCGGCTCGCGGTCGACCTCGACTCGCCGCTCGACGTGCTGCTGAC
Source organism: Patescibacteria group bacterium (assembly GCA_035495215.1). Taxonomy (GTDB): domain Bacteria; phylum Chloroflexota; class Limnocylindria; order Limnocylindrales; family CSP1-4; genus UBA5189. The sequence goes on along the minus strand of DATJGH010000098.1, from coordinate 12,619 downwards.
GCGGTGCCGGCTCGACCCCCCGACCGACACCACGCTCGTCGAGGCGCGGCTCGATCGGCTTCGGGCTGTCGCGGGCGATCGTCGGGCCGAGCTCGTCCTCGCCGGCCGAACGAATGCGGCAACGCTGCGCTGGCTGGAGCGATCGACGGCCTCGCGCACGCGGGCGCTCATCGAGGAACGCGGGCTGCGAGCGTCCAGCGCTGTGGCCCTGCCGGCCACCGGCCGCCCGGCGGCGGCAAGGCCGCCACGCTCCGTCCTCGGTCTCCTCCTCGACGAGCGCGGTCCGGAGGCACTCGGGGCCGTCATCGCGGACCTCGGCGACGGTGCCCTGGTGGACTCGCGCGTGCTGCTCGCGCATCGCCTCGGCGCCGAGGAGTCGGCCTGGCCGAGTGCCGAGGACCGATTCGCCTCGGACCTGCTGCTCGCGGACCGGATCGTGGATCCGTGGCTGCGGGCGCTGACGACCGGCGCGCGAGATGCGTCCGTCCCGATCCTCCTCGGCGGGCACACGCTGGTCGGTCCGGGCATCCGGCTCGCCCTGGGAAGCCGGCGGTGAGCGGCCAAGGGCCCCTCCGCCGATCGGTCGAGGTCGGCGTCCGTCGGGTCACCGAGCTGGATCCGGGCGCCCCGCTGCCAGAGAGCGACCCGCACCTCGTCGAACGCATCACCTCGGAGATCCGACGAGACGGCCCGATGCCGTTTGCCCGGTTCATGGACATCGCGCTGTACGACCCCGTGGCGGGCTACTACACGGCGGATCGAGCCGAAGACGACGCGAGCGGGCCGGGCCGCGCGGCGGACTTCCTGACCGCGCCCGAAGGCCATCCCATCTTCGGCTGGGCCGTCGCGGGCCATCTCGAATCGGTCTGGCGCGCGCTCGATCGCCCGTCGCGGTTCGTGGTGCGCGAGCATGGCGCAGGTACCGGCGCCCTCGCCGCGGGCATCCTCGATGGGCTGCGCCGGAGCGGATCGGCACTCCGCGAGGCGATCCGGTATCAACCCGTCGACGCGTCGCCGGCTCGCCTCGCGGCGCTGCAGCAAGGGCTCGAGGGGTCGGGGCTGGGGTCGAGCCTCGAGCCCGGGAACGACCGAGCAGAGGCCGGCGCCGTCGTCGCCAACGAGCTGCTCGATGCGCTGCCCGTCCAGCGCGTGGAGGGAGGCCCCGACGGCACCCTCCTCGAGCGGTTCGTCACCCTTGGGCCCGGCGGCGGCTTCGCCACCGCCCTCGGCCCGCCTTCGACGCCCGAGCTGGCCGCCAGGCTCGACGCCGAGGGCATCCGGCTCGAGCCCGGGCAGCCCGCGGAGGTCTGCCTCGCGCTCGACGGCTGGATCGCCGGCGCGGCCGCGGCCCTGTCGCGCGGTGAGCTCCTGCTCATCGACTATGGCTACCCGGCAGCCGAGCTGTACCGGCCCGAGCGAGGCAGCACCCTGCGCGCCTACCACCGCCACCGGGTCCATGCCGATCCCCTCGTCGCGATCGGCCGCCAGGACCTGACCGCGCACGTCGATCTCACGGCCGTCGAACGGGCCGCGACTGCAGCCGGGCTGTCGCCGATCGGGCGAACCACGCAGGGCCGCTTCCTCGCCGCGCTCGGCGCCGGCGAGCTCCTCGTCGCCATGCAGCGCGACCCGGCGACGGAGCTCGCCGGGTATCTCGAGGCCCGTGCCGCCCTCGTCCGCATGCTCGACCCGCGCGTCACCGGCGGCTTCGCGGTCCTCGCCTTCGGCCGCGGAATCGAGGCCGCCGCGATCCGCGGCTTCGACTGATCCCGGCGCGCTCGGGGCGGCCTCTCCCGCAGCCGCGTTTCCACCTGCTCTCGCGATAGAATTACCAAGGGCGACGGCCGTCTCCAGACGGTCGGTCGCGAATGCCTCGGACACCAGCAGCCGACCAGCAGCCCACCAGGATCGAGCGTCGCGAGAGCCCACGCTCGATGAGAGGATGGCCTTGACCGGGATCTGGTACATCATCGGGTTCGCCTTCGCGGCCGGGTCGTTCGCGTTCCTGACCTTCGGCGCGGCGTGGCTGGTATCCCACCGGAACCGGGGCGACGTCCACAAGGGCCTGCCCTACGAGTCGGGCATCGACACCTACGGCGACACCCACGGCCGATTCGGCCTGTCGTTCTACATCTACGCCCTGCTGTTCGTGGCCTTCGACATCGAGGTCGTGTTCATCTACCTGTGGGCGCTGATCTTCCGCGACCCGGATGTCGACGCTGGCTCCCTGTTCATCAGCATGCTGGTCTTCGTCGCGATCCTCCTGTTCGGCCTCGCCTACGCCTGGCGCAAGGGCGTGCTGAGCTGGCGCGGACCGGGCGAGGCGATCGGGGAAGGGCGGCCGCCGACCGGCGAACGGCCAGCAACCGACGCATGACCCACCACCTTCACCAGGCCGCCACGAGCCCTGACTGGATGCACCCGCGATGACCGACCGACCTGCCCACGACCCCACCGCCGAACAGCGCGCCGCCGAGCCGATGGCCTCTGACCAGAGCGGGAATGCCCCGGCCGCGCTCGTCGTTCCCGGCTCGACCGCCGTGACCGAGCCGATCGTCCTGCGCAACGAGCTGTGGGCACCCGCCGACCCGAACGCCTACGAGGGCGGGCGGCCGGCCGAGATCACCCATCTCGCCGAGTTCGCCGCGACCGAGGCCGGCCGCCGCGACGACGCCCGCTGGAGCGGCATCCTCGAGGTCATCCCGACCAAGGCGGACTACGTCCTCGACCTGCTCCGGGCCAACAGCCTGTGGCCGCTGCTCTCGGGCCTGGCCTGCTGCGCGATCGAGATGATGAGCTTCGCCACGTCGAAGAACGACATCGATCGCTGGGGCGCCTTCCCGTTCCGCGCTTCGCCCCGCCAGGCTGACGTGCTCATCGTCGCCGGCACGCTCACGACCAAGATGGCGGGCCCGCTCCTGCGGCTGTGGGAGCAGATGCCCGAGCCGAAGTGGTGCGTGGCGATGGGCGACTGCACATGCTCCGGCGGGCGCTACAAGCGCAGCTACTCCACGGTCGAGGGCATCGACCGGATCATGCCCGTCGACGTGTACGTGCCCGGCTGCCCACCGCGGCCGGAGGGCCTCATCTTCGGGATGATGAAGCTCCAGCAGCTGGTCAAGGATCGGCGCGGCCACTGGCCGGAGCGGGCGATCGGCCCGACGGTCCCGGCCGGGGTGTAGCGATGGACCGAGCACTCGCCCGCCGGCTCGATGCACGCTTCGAAGGCGTGCTGCACGGCCCGGCGAAGCAGCGCCACGACCAGACCGAGGTCCGCATCGGGGCCGGCGACGTCCAGCAGGTGCTGACCGCGCTCCATGACGAGCCCGAGCTCAACTTCACGATGCTCGCCGACCTCGCCGGCGTGGACACCGGCACGGAGATGCAGGTCGTGTACCACCTGTGGAGCTCGTCCACCTCGGACTGGCTGCGGGTGATCGTCGAGGGCCTGTCCCGTGACGATCCGCGGATCCCCTCGGTCACCTACCTGTGGCCCGGCGCCGAGTGGATGGAGCGCGAGACCTACGACATGTTCGGGATCACCTTCGAGGGCAACCGCGACCTGCGGCGCATCTACATGCCGCCGGACTACACGAGCTTCCCGCTGCGCAAGGACTTCTACCTGCCCGACGACGCCGCCCGGTCCCCGGGGGCCGGCGTGCGCCACGTCGAGCGGACCCACAGCCCGGTCGATGCCGCGCCGGGCGTCCTGCGCCGGACGGGAGCCTGAGGACCGCCATGGCGACCCAGACCCCACCCCGACCCGCGAAGCCCGCCGGCGCGGCCACCCCCGAGGGCACGCACCGCTCCGAGGACGATCCGAACGTCCTCCTCCAGGACGACTACGCGTTCTACGAGCCGATCCCGCCGTACCCGCCCCGGACCGAGCGCGAGGCCGAGTTCTACACGCTCGGCGATGGCGAGATGTTCCTGAACATGGGCCCGCAGCATCCGTCGACCCACGGCGTGCTCCGGGTCGTGCTCAAGCTCGACGGCGAGCGCGTGGTCGACATCGACCCCGTCCTCGGCTACCTGCACCGCGGCGTCGAGAAGCTCGTCGAGAACGCCGACTACCACCAGACGATCAGCCAGGTCGACCCGCTCGAGTACATCTCCTCGCTGTTCTGCGAGTGGGCACCGGTCACGGCCTACGAGAAGCTCCTCGACGTCGAGGTCCCGCGCCGTGCCGAGTACATCCGGGTGCTGTCCGGCGAGCTCAACCGGATCGCCAGCCACGCCCTGTTCCTGGGCTGGTTCGCCCTCGACCTCGGCGGGCTCACGCCGATCCTGTGGTCGTTCATCGAGCGCGACGAGATCGTCGAGATGCTGGCGGCGCTGACCGGCCAGCGGATGCTCTTCAACTACTTCCGGATCGGCGGCGTCAACGGCGACCTCAACCACGAGTTCATGAGCCGCCTCGGCGACTGGATGAGCCGCGCCGTCGGCCAGCTCGAGGCGGGCATGGGCCTGCTCAACGAGAACGAGATCTTCGTCCGGCGCGCGAGCGGCCTGGGCATCGTCGACAGCGAGACCGCGCTGCGCTTCTGCATGACCGGGGCGAACCTGCGCGCGACCGGCGTCCCGTTCGACGTCCGCAGGGCCCACCCGTACTCGATCTACCCCGAGATCGAGTTCGATATCCCGACCCGCACCGAGGGTGATTCGCTCGCCCGCTACCTCGTCCGGATGGAAGAGGTCAAGCAGAGCCTCCGGATCATCGACCAGTGCCTCGAGCAGATGCCCGACGGCCCGATCATGGCCAAGCTGCCGCGACTGCTGCGGCCCCGGCCGGGTCGCGCCTGGGCCGCGGTGGAGGGACCCCGCGGCATGTACGGCGCGTACGCCATCAGCGACGGCACCGACCAGCCGTTCCGGCTCAAGATCCACGACCCGAGCTTCATCCACCTCCAGGCTGTCGGTGCCCTTCTGCCTGGAAATCTCCTCGCCGACACCATGGCGATCATGGCGTCGCTCGATCCGATCATGGGCGGCGTGGACAAGTGATCGCGCCCGTGCAGCCGGATCGCGATCACGGGCCCGTGGTGGCATGACTGCAATCGCCCGAACATGGGACAACCTGACGCTGCCCGGTCGTGCGCTGCTGATCATCCTGCCGCTGCTTGCGCTGCTGTCGATCGGGCTGGTCGTCGTGCTCGCCCTGTTCGGCCAGAACATCCTCGACATCCTGATCTTCAACCTGCCGATCGTCCGCTTCGTGTTCGCGGCGACGGTGCTGCTGCTGCTCGCGCCGCCGATCGCGTTCGTGATCATCTACATGGAGATGAAGGTCATCGCCCTGATGAACCTTCGGATCGGCCCGGACCGCGTCGGGCCGTGGGGCTCGCTGCTGTCGACCGTCCACGGGCTCAAGGTCCTCATGAAGGAGGACTTCACGCCGAGCCGCGCCGACCCGGTGGTGTTCACCTGGGCGCCGGTGGTGGTCTTCGCGACCATGCCCCTGAGCGCGCTCGTCATCCCGTTCGCGCCGGGGCTGTTCGCCCAGGACTTCAACCTCGGCCTGCTGTACTTCTTCGCGATGGGCGGGCTGACCGTCGTCGGGCTGCTGATGGGCGGCTGGGCGAGCTTCAACAAGTACTCGCTGATCGGCGGCCTGCGCTCCGCGGCCCAGATCGTGAGCTACGAGATCCCGCTGACCCTGTCGGTGGTCGGGCTGATCATCCTGGCCGGCACGATGAGCCTCAACTCGATCGTGCAACAGCAGGGCATCTACATCGATGCCAACGGCGTGACCCACGGCTCGGGCTGGTTCACCGACTGGTTCGCCTTCCGCCAGCCGCTCGGCTTCCTGATCTTCGCGATCGCCGCGACGGCCGAGGCGAACCGCACGCCGTTCGACCTGACCGAGGCGGACTCGGAGATCGTCGCGGGCTTCGCGACCGAGTACTCCGGCATGCGCTTCGGGTTCTTCTTCTTCGCCGAGTACATCGGCGTGTTCATCATCTCGGCGCTCACGACGGTGCTGTTCCTGGGCGGCTGGAACGCACCGTTCCCGGTCCCGCACATCAGCTGGATCGTCGACCCGGGGTCGCTCGGGATCGGCCTCCTCTTCGTCGTCGCGCTGGTGCCGCTGCTCGCCACGCTGTTGTTCGCAGCGCCGTTCTACCTGTTCCGCAGCAAGACCCGCTGGTGGGTCGCGCTGATCATCGGCTTCGTCCTGTTCAACGTCGTCGCCGCGGGCCTGATCGGGTTGTGGGCGTACGTCAACTTCGACTGGGTCGCCGGCCTGTTCTGGTTCCTGGGCAAGACGTTCACGCTGGTGTTCACCTTCGTCTGGATGCGCGGCACACTGCCGCGCGTGCGCATCGACCAGCTGATGGGTTTCGCCTGGAAGTGGCTGCTGCCCGCGTCGCTGCTGAACCTGTTCGTGACGGCGCTGGCGGTTCTCGCGGTCGACTGGCTCCGGCGTGGCGCGGCGTGAGCGGCCGGCTTGAGGGCGACGGCGTGAGGGCGACGGCGTGAGCCTCCTGCCGAGCATCGTTCCGGGCCTTGGCCTGGTCAAGGGCATGGCCCTGACCCTGCGCCGCTTCTTCGCGCCCAAGGCCACCGTCCGCTACCCGGAGATGCCGGCCGACGTCGCCACGAAGTTCCGCGGCCGCCTCCAGCTGCTGTACGACGAGCACGGCCTGCTGAAGTGCGAGACGTGCTTCCAGTGCGCCCAGGCCTGCCCGATCGAGTGCATCGACATGGGCGGGCTGGACACCAAGGGCCGGTTCCACGTCCATTGGGGCCCGCCCGAGACCTACGGCGAGCGGCGCGAGGAGTCCGCGCTGCGCCGCTCCGGCCGGTCCGTGCCGGATCCCGCGTACGAGCACTTCGCGCCGTTCGACCTGGGGACGGTGGACCAGATCCTCGACGTCCACGACCACGACCCGAAGCGGCTGCTCCAGATGCTCGAGGCGACCCAGGCCGCGTTCGGGTTCCTGCCCGTCGCGGCCCTCAAGCGGATCAGCGAGCGCACCGGCACGTGGTACGCGATGGTCTACGGGACGGCCTCGTACTACGGCAACTTCCGGTTCGAGCCGCCCGGCGCCAATGCACAGGCCGCGGAGGTGAGCCGGCGCCGCCCGTCCGACGACACGTATCTCGCGGCGCTCGGCGCCTCGCTGGGAGGGCGCCGCCAGTGACCGCGATCCTGCCGACGCCGAAGGCCTGGCCGTCGATCCTGCTCGCTCGCAGGGGCGCGGCCGATCCGGCGGACCTCGACGCGGCGGTCGCGGCCGGAGCGTTCGAGGGACTCCGGCGCGCCATCCGCGAGCTTGGCCCCGCGGGCACGATCGACGAGGTGGAGGCGAGCGGCCTGCGCGGTCGCGGCGGAGCAGGACACCGCGCGGCGGCGAAGTGGCGTGCCGCGGCGAGCACGCCCGCGAGGGCTCGCTATGTCGTCGCGAATGGCTACGGCGCCGACCCCGGCTCGGGCACGGACCGGACCCTGCTCGAGACCGATCCCTACGCGGTCGTCGAGGGCGTGGCCGTCGTGGCCTTCGCGATCGGGGCGGAGGAAGCCTTCATCTCGGTGCGCTCGACCGCGACCGAGGCCGTCCGGCGGCTGCAGTTTGCCGTCGACGAGGCGACATCCCGCAACTTCATCGGTGACGACGCGCTCGGCAGCGGCCGGCGCATCGAGATCGAGGTGCGGCCCGTGCAGGGCGCGTACATGCTCGGCGAGGAGACCGTGCTGCTGAAGGCGCTGGACGGGAAGCGCGGCCAGCCCGAGCAGCGGCCGCCACACCCGGCGACCCGTGGGTTCCACAATGCGCCGACCGTGATCCAGAACGTGCAGACCCTCGCCACGGTCCCCTGGATCCTGCGTAACGGAGCGAAGGCCTTCGCCGCCGTCGGCGCCGCAGATGTGCCCGGCACGATCCTCGTCGACGTCCGGGGCGCCGCGAAGAGCGGGGTCGCCGAGGTCCCCTTCGGGACGTCGCTGCGCGAGGTCATCGGGCTCGGTGGCGCCCCCCGAGCGCCGCGCAAGGTCAAGGCCGTCGTCGTCGGCGGGCCAACCGGCGGGATCCTGCCGGCCGGCGCGCTCGACACCCCGTACACGTTCGAGGCCCTTCGCGCGGCGGGCGCCCACGTCGGGTCCGGCTCGGTCATCGTCGCCGACGATCGAGCCTGCGTGGTCGACCTGGCTCGGCTGCTGACGCGCTACGCCGCCGACGAGGCGTGCGGCAAGACGATCCCGTGCCGCATCGGGCTGCGCCGCGTCGCGGAGATCGGCGAACGGCTGACGACCGGCACGTCGCGCGGCGGTGACCTCGACCTGCTGACGGACCTGTGCGCCGACATCGTCGGCTCCGGGCTGTGCGACCACGAGCGCCTGGCGACACTGCCGATGCTGAGCAGCCTGCGCTCATTCCGGGACGAGGTTGATGCGCACTACCTGCGCGGGGAGTGCCCGGCGGGCGTCTGCCGCCCGATCGCGCTCGGCGTCGCCGCCGGCCGCGCCCGGCGCGCCCCTGCCGCCGCTGCCGCAGCCGCGCCCGCGAGGGCCCAGGCATGACCGACCTCATCGAGCGCCCGTCCTCGGACGTGGCCCGGCCCGAGCCTGGCGCCGGCGGCACCCCGCGGGAGCCGCTCGTGCCCCGGCAGAACGAGAGCCGGCCCGAGAGCCGGCCCGACCAGCCGATCAAGCTCGACACGCTGGTCCCGCTCGAGAACACCCTCGCCGAGACGTACCTCACCACCCAGACGCCGCAGCGGCCGCAGTCGACGCCGCGCATCCGGATCGAGGTCGACGGCCACGTGGTCGAGGGCCTCGACGGCCAGACCATCCTCGAGGTCTGCCGCGACAACGGGATCGAGATCCCGACCCTGTGCTACGAGCCGAAGCTGCCCGGCTTCGGTGCCTGTCGCATGTGCGTCGTCGACGTCGAGGGCGAGGAGCACCCGCCGATCTCGTGCTCGCGCTCGGCCGAGAACGGCATGGTCGTGCAGACCCAGACGGAGGAGATCCGCCGGCTCCGGCGCACGAACCTGGAGCTGATCTTCAGCGACCACAACGCGTACTGCCTGCCGCCGTGCCAGAACAAGTGCCCGAGCCACATCGACATCCCGGGCTTCCTGAAGCAGAACGCCGAGGGCAACTTCCGCGAGTCGACCCGGATCTTCAAGCGGACCATCCCGTTCCCATCGGTCCTCGGGCGGGTCTGCCCGGCGCCGTGCGAGGAGCACTGCCGGCGCGACGAGGTCGACGAGGCGATCGCCATCCGCGACTCGCACCGATACGCCGGCGACATGGTCATCAAGGCCATGCTCGACGGCGAGCAGGACCCGCCGATCCCCTTCGAGCAGCAGGCTCCGACCGGTCGCCGCGCGGCCGTGATCGGCTCGGGGCCGGCGGGCATGGCCGCGGCCTACTACCTGCTGCTGTCCGGCCACGACGTCACGGTCTTCGAGCGCGACCCGGCGCCCGGCGGGATGCTCCGCTACGGCATCCCGCAGTACCGCCTGCCCAAGGTCGAGGTCCTCGAGGCCGAGTACGAGAGCGTGACCCGCCTCGGCGGCAAGATCGTGTGCAACCAGGGCCTCGGGCGCGACTTCACGCTCGATGACCTGCAGTACCAGGGCTTCGACGCGATCGTCGTCGCGATCGGCTGCTACGACACGAACAAGCTGGGCATTCCGGGCGAGGACGCGCCGGAGGTGCTCGACGGCCTCGAGTACCTGCGCACGGCCACGCTCGGCCTGCCCTATCCCGGCCACAGGGGCAAGCGCGTCGTGGTCATCGGCGGCGGATTCACCTCGATGGACTGCTCGCGCACCTCGATCCGCCAGGGCGCGAAGGAGGTCACCCTCGTCTACCGGCGCGACATGAAGGACATGCCGGCGTCGAACGAGGTCCACGAGGCCATCGAGGAGGGGGTCACCGCCATCTTCCAGGCGGGGCCGGTCCGGGTCATCACCGATAAGCAGAACAACGTCACCGGCGTCGAGTTCATCCGCATGGCCCTCGGCGAGCCCGACGCGTCGGGGCGCCGTCGCCCCGAGCCTGCGCCCGGCACGGAGTTCACGATCCCCTGCGACCGGGTCCTGCTCGCCATCGGCCAGGGTCCCCAGCTCGACTGGATCGGGCCGGGCTCGCAGGGCCCCAAGGCGACCAAGAACCGCCGGCTCCAGGCCGACGCCGTGACGTTCGAGACGGGCCGCCCGGGCGTATTCGGCACGGGCGACGTGCGCATCGGGGCCGCGACGGTCGTCGAGGCCATCGCCGAGGGCCGCCGGGCGGCCTACGCGGTCGACGCCTTCCTGCGCGGCAACGACCTGGCCGAGATCAGGACTCGCCAGACGCTGGCCGAGCCGCAGCCGATCTTCCTCTCGATCGTGCCCTTCACGTCCGAGGTGAAGGAGCCGCGCTACCGGCTGAAGGCCCTCGAGGCCGAGGAGCGCAAGCACAGCTATGTCGAGTACGAGTTCCCGTACTCGCGCGAGGAGATCGTCTCGGAGTCGACCCGCTGCCTCCAGTGCACGTGCGAGGCGATCGGCTACTGCGACCTGCGCCGCCTCGGCATCGAGTACGAGACGACGCTGACCACGCTCGAGCCCGAGCCACACCAGGGCGCCGGGCTCCGCTCGGTCGGCGAGAACCGGTTCACGGGCGTGAACCACGACTACGTCCGCGACGATTCCCACGCGTTCATCCTGCGCGAGCCGTCGCGCTGCATCGACTGCGGCCGCTGCGCCCAGGTCTGCGCCGAGGTCGTCGGGGCGGCGTGCTACGACTTCATGCGCATCGGCTTCGACACGCTCGTGACGACGCCGCTCGACATGAGCCTGAACGACACGCCGTGCGTGTCCTGCGGCCGCTGCGCCGAGACGTGCCCGACCGGCGCCCTGATGCCCAAGCCGCGCGTCCTGCAGAAATACGAGGTCGACGAGAGCCGCTGCATCCTGTGCGGCATCTGCGTCGACGCCTGCCCGTACGACGCGCTGCGCGACGGCGGCGAGTTCGAGCTCGCCCACTCGAGCCGGGCCGAGCCGATGATCGACCTGATGGCGATGGCCCAGGTCGACCGCGAGACCGAGGTCACGTACATCCGCAAGGAGCGCGACTGGCTGCAGCGGGCGATCGAGGCGGGCCGGTTCATCGAGTCCGACCGGCTGCTCACCGTGCTGCCCGCCACGCTCTCGCGGAACGGCGATTCGGGCAATGGCAACGGCACGGGCCACGCCGCCGACGCCGGGTCCGGCGGCACGCACGCGCACCTGAAGTAGCGCCGAGATGCGGGCCTGGATCTACCTGCTCGCCGCGGCCGTCGCGGGTGGCATCGTCACCACGCCCGCGATCTTCGTGCTGATCCTCCTCGGCGGGTCATTCAACGACGCGCTGGTCGCGAGCCTGGCAACCCTGATGCTCGCGAGCGGCCTCGCCGTCGTGACGATGCGCGACATCATCCGCTGCGGCCTGGCCATGATCGTGTGCTTCTGCGCCCTCGCCGGGCTGTACGTGACCCTCGGCGCGGCGATGGTCGCCGCGGCCCAGGTCATCGTGTACATCGGCGCGATCAGCGTCCTGATCCTGTTCGCGATCATGCTCACCCAGGACAAGGTCGGCTCCAACCGGCTCGTCTTCCAGACCCAGGCGGCGCCCGCGGCGATCGCCGCAATCGTCGTCGCGGTGCTGGTCGCGGTGGCCGTGGCGGGCACGAACTGGGGCGCCGTCGCTGCAGCAGTGGGCACGGCGACCCGCGACCTGGCGACGCTGCTGTTCGGGAGCTACGTGCTGGCCTTCGAGGCGGTCAGCGTGCTGCTGCTGGCAGCGGTGGTCGGCGGCGTGTTCCTGGCCAAGCGCGAGAAGGACGTCGGCTGATGGGCATCGCCGAGCAGCTCAACACCTACCTGACGCTCTCGGGAATGCTGTTCGCCATCGGTACGTTCGGGTTCCTCGCCCGGCGCAACGCGATCTCGATGCTCATGTCGATCGAGCTGATGCTCAACGCCGTGAACCTCGCCATCGTGGCCTTCGGCGCGTTCGTCCCGAACCTGCAGGGCGACGGCGCGGTCATCGCGCTGCTGGTCATGGCGGTGGCCGCGGCCGAGGCGACCGTCGGGCTGGCGATCGTCATCGCGATCTTCCGCAACCGCAAGACGCCGCTCGTCGACGAGTACGACGCGATGCGCCGATGAGCGTCGGCAACGACTTCGTCGCGGCCGGCGACCCGGCGATGCTCCAGCTCCTCGTCGTCCTGATCATCGCGCTGCCGCTGGCCGGGTTCATCGTGACGGCCACGATCGGCCGTCGGCTCGGCCTCGACGCGTTCTGGGCGCCCGTCGGCGCCGTCGTCCTGTCGTGGCTCGCGGCGATGATCGTGGTCGCCAACGTGCTCGGCGGCGGCGGCGAGACGACCGTCGCCGTCACGCTCTGGCACTGGATCCCGGCGGGCGGCTTTTCCGTCGACGTCGGGTTCCTGGTCGACAACCTGACGGCAGTGCTGCTGATCGTGGTCACGACCATCGGCATGCTCGTCCACGTGTACTCGATCGGGTACATGCGTCACGACCCGGGCTACTGGCGCTTCTTCGCCTACCTCAACCTGTTCATGGTCTCGATGCTGCTGCTGGTCCTCGCGGACAGCTGGCTGGCCGTGTTCGTGGCCTGGGA
>DATJGH010000097.1:0-16872 GCA_035495215.1 Patescibacteria group bacterium | reverse complement strand
GAGCAAGCAACAACACGACGTTCAGACCGTCTCATCGCCGGAGGGGATCGGAGGGTCTGGTGAATAGCCGCCTGCGGCACGAGATCGGGCGCGCGCTCGATCGCATTCGCGTTTTCGTCGGTCGCTACCCGATGGCGAAGGTGGTCGTCCCGATCATCGTGCTCGTCTTCGTCGCCAGCCTGGTGCTCCGGCCCGGCCCGGTGCCGGGCCCGTCCGGCTCGGCCCCGTCCGGGACGACCCCGGTCGCGCAGGCCTCCCGGGCCGGGGAGCCGGGATCCTCGGCACAGCCCGAGGCGTGGGAGCAGCTCCTCCTCGATCCAGCGGCGGTCGTCGCCACCCTGACCGCAGACCGGGAGAGCCGGGCCGGCATCGCGACCAGCGCACGGTTCACGCTCCAGAGCCTGAGCGGGACGGATGCACGCACGCTCGCGGCTGGGATCACGGCCGACCCTGCGATCGCCTTCGAGGTCGCCGCAGGTGGGGCGGCAGATCAGGTCACCCTGCAGCCGAGCACACCACTGGCCGAGGGGCAGACCTACCGACTGGAGCTCCGTACACCGGACGGCGCCCTCGGGGGTTCGTGGGCATTCCGCACAGAGCGCCCTCCGCGCATCGTGTCGACGCTCCCGGGTGACTTCCGGACAGACGTGCCGGCAACGACGGGCATCGAGGTCACCTTCGACCAGGACGGCACGACCGGCGTCGAGTCGCGGTTCCATGTCGTGCCGCCTGTCAACGGTCGCTTCGAGCAGCACGACCGGACCTGGGCGTTCGTGCCGGATGCACCGCTCTCGCCGGCCACGATGTACACGGTCTCGATCGATGCCGGCGTCGGGCTCGAGGGCTCAGGCCTCACCCTCGAAGCCGGTGCGACATTCCATTTCGAGACGGCCGCAGCGGCCGGTTCGCCGGAGGTCGCCGTCGGCTTCACCGCACCAATGGCAGCGATTCGCCCATCCCAGCAAGCCGCCCTCCCGATCTCGATCGGGTCCGGGGACAACGACCGGACCGAGAGCCTTGTGACCGAGATCTACCGCCTGCCCGGCCTCGCGGCGACGCTCGACGCCGTGGCGCGCCTGACCGGCCCGGCCAGCTGGGCCGTGTACGCGACGGAGGCACATGTCCCGACAGCAGGCCTGACCCGTGTCGCTCGGCTGGACGCCCCGGTCGTCGTGGACGTGGAGGGCGCGACGATCCTGTCGATCCCTCTCACGCTCGATCCGGGAGCCTACCTGGTCGTCCTTCCCCGGCGTCAGGAGGCGCAGCTCGTCCTCCAGGTCAGTGACCTGGGCGCGTACGCGCTGTCGACCGAGACCGACACGATCGTCTGGGTCAACGACCTCGCGAGCGTCACGCCCGTATCGGGGGTGGCAGTCAAGCGCCTTGACGGCCGCACGCTCGGCACGACGGACGCGTCGGGCGTCGCGCGGTTTGCGACGCGCCCCGACCTGCTGCCGAACGCAACGCAGCCGCTGACCATCGACGCGTACGACGAATACGACGAGTGGCGCCCGCCCGACCCCACGCTGATCAGCGCGCGAGCGCCGGATGGCCGCTTCATCGTCGCGGCCCTCGGCAGCTCGGTGGGGTGGCTCGACGGCACGTTCGACAACGCGATGTCGCAGGCAGCCGATCCCCATGAGCGGTGGTGGCTGCTCCTGAACACGGATCGAAGCCAGTATCGCGACACGGACACGATCCACGCGTGGGGTCTCGTGCGATCGCGCGACGACGGGTCGCTGCCCACCAACGTTCGAATTTCCTTGTCCCCGGTGGACGATGACTACGGTTCGGTCCAGGGTCCGGCGATCACCAGCCTGTCGGTCCGGCTCAACCGAAGCGGGGCATTCGCGGTTGACATTCCGACGTCGTCCCTCCCGCGGTCGTGGTATCAGCTGGACCTCCAGGTCGGCGGGGCCAAGGCAGATTCCACCTGGATCCAGGTCGCCGACATCCGCAAGCCGAGCTACCAGATCGACGTCGCGACGGACCGCCACGCCTATCGCGACGGCGAGCCCGTCGACGTCACGATCCGGGCGACCTTCTTCGACGGCACGAGCGTTCCGGCGACCGACCTCAACGTCACGACGGGCGACGAAGAGAACGCCGCTCCGGTGAGAGTCACCACAAATCGCTCGGGCACGGCGCACCTCACGCTGCGCGCGAAGTTCACGTACGACAGGCCGAGCGGCTGGCTGGAGCAGGGCATCCACGTCACCCCCGTCCACCCGGAGGAAGGCGAGATCTCTGGTGACGCGAGCGTCGTCGTCTTCCCGTCCACTGCGTGGCTCACGGGCGCGTCGCGGCTTTCGAGCAGCATCCTGCGCATCGGCGGCACGCTGTCCCGCGTCGCCTTCGGGGCGATCGACGCCGCGTACGCGGCCGGATCTGACTGGTCGCAGGTCGTGGCGGGGCGCCCGCTCCCCGATCGGGAGGTCACGGCCAGGGTCGTTCGCGAGCGCCAGGTGCGACGAGACCTCGGCACGCGCTATGACTACCTCGAGAAGCGAGTCATCCATGCCTACGAGTACGACGTCGTCGACGAGGCAGTCGGGAGCTACCGCGCCCGCACTGCCGACGATGGGTCCTACCACCTGTCGGTCCCCGTCCCGTCCAATGGCGACGGCTACAGGGTCAAGCTCGTCGCAACCGATGTGGCGGGTCGGGACGTCCGGCTCGACGACTACGCCTACGCTGTCATCGACCGGTCCAGGACTGCGCGACCGTCCTACCTGGTCACGCCGTACAGCTGCGGCGGAGGGCCGCAGCTGCAGCTCGGCCTGGACGCCACGGCCAAGGTCACGCTGCACGATGGAGATGGCCGGGTCGCCAGCGAAGGACGCTTCATGTTCGTCGTCGGCAACCGCGGCCTGCGCGATGCGATGGTCGGCAACTCGTCCACCTACAGCCGCGCCCTCCGGGAGCGCGACCTGCCGGGCTTCACGATTCGCGCCATCCAGGTCACCTCGCAGGGCTACACCACCGCGGATGCCCAGGTCAGCGTCGACCTGACGGCCCTGACAGTCGATGTTCACCTGCAGACCGACCGGGCCGGGTACGCACCGGGCGGCCATGTCACGGTCCAGGTGACGACGCTTGGCCCGGACGGGCGGCCCGTCGCGGCCGACGTCGTGGTCCAGGGTGTCGATGAGAAGCTGTTCGCGATGGGCGCCGCCCAGGACGCCGACGTGCTTGGGCAGCTGTACCGCGAAGTCGGCGGTGGTTTCCTGCAATCGTTCGCTTCGCATCGGATCCCAAGCCGCCCGGACGACGGTGGGTGTGGCGGCGCGGGTGGCGGACGAGAAGCCTTTGGCGACGTCGTGACCGCACAGCTCGTGCGCACCGGGACGGACGGCCGGGCGACGGTGAGCTTCGACCTCCTGGACGATCTCACCAGCTGGCACCTCTCGGCGATGGCCATCACCGACGGCCTGCGCGCGGGGCGCTCGTCCGTGCTGATCCCGGTGGGCCTCCCGTTCTTCGTCGAGGCCGTGCTCGCGCCCGAGTACCTCGTCGGCGAGGCACCCGTTCTCCGGGTGCGTGCCTACGGCGATTCGTTGCACGCCGGCGACGACGTGCGCTTCACCGTCTCGGCGCCGACGCTCGGTCTACCCGACACGACCGTCCAGGGCAAGGCCTTCCTGGCGGTCCGGGTACCGCTGCCCGCGCTTCCCGCCGGCTCGCACAGGATCCGGATCGAGGGTCGTGGCCCCGACGCCGGCATGCGCGACATCCTGATTCGCACGGTCACGGCGATTCCGAGCCGGCTCGCCGCACTGGAGATGACGTCCGACGCGCTGACCGGAGACTACGTCCCGAAGGGCGGCGACGGGCTCACCACCTACGCGGTCAGCGACGCCGGGCGCGGCTCGCTCCTGCCCGCGCTTCTGGACCTCGCGACGATCTCCAGCGCCCGCTTCGATCGGCTGGCCGCGGCCGATGCCGCGCGGAGCCTGCTCATCAGCGAGTTCAAGTACGACGCCAACGAGCTGCGCGACCCCGGCTTCGAACCGGCTCGATTCCAGCAGTTCGGCATCGGGCTGCTGCCCTACGGCTCAGAGGATCCCGAGACGTCTGTCCTCGCCGCGCTGACGGTCCCCGGGCGTGTCTCGATGGGGCCGTTGACGACATACCTTCGCGGCCTTGCCGACGCTGAGGAATCGAGCCGGGAGTCCCGCATCATGGCTCTCGCCGGCCTCGCCGGGGTTGGCCAGGACGTCCTGGAGCAGCTTCGCGGATACAACTCCCAGGACCTGACGGTCCGTGAATCGCTCTGGCTGGCACTGGGGCTCGCCGCGACCGGCGATGAGAATGGTGCCCGGACGATCGAGCGCGCCCTGCTCGAGCAGCATGGCGAGCGTTTCGGCAGCCAGGTCCGCCTGGCCGTGGGTTCGAGCACCGAGGACACGCTCAACGCGTCCCGGCTGCTGCTGATCCTGAGCGCCCGCCTCGGCGAGGCGTTTGCCCCCGAGGTGCTCCGCTATCTCGACGACCACCCGAGCCGCGAGCGAGCGATCGCCCTCGAGCGCCTTGCGTATGTCGAGGCGGGCCTGGATCGGCTGCCCCGGGATGCCGGACGATTTGCCTGGGCCGTCGATGGCGATCGCCACGAGGTCGAGCTCGCCGCTGGCGGGACCTTCACGTTCACGGTGACCGCCTCGCAACGGTCGACGTTGCGGCTCGAGCCACTCGCCGGAAAGCTCGTGGTCGTCGCCTCCTGGACCGGCGGCGCCGCGGAGCTTCCGAGCGGTGGCGGGGTCACGATCCAACGCACCGTGACGCCGTCGGCTGATGCTCCAGATGATCGGCTCGTCCGCGTCGTCATCACCGTCGCGCTCGGATCAGTGCCGTACACGGGCTGCTGGCAGATCCGCGACGTCGCCCCATCGGGCCTCGTCCCGATCGAGCGGAGCTGGGAGTGGCCTGCGACGGACGACGAGGGAAACGTCATCCCCGACACGATTCCGCGCCCGTATGACATCGACGGCCAGACGGTGCTGTGGTGCCTTTCAGCGAGCGACCGCCACCGCAGCGTCACCTACACGGCACGCGTCGTCTCGCCGGGGACGTACACGTGGCAACCCGCCGTGATCCAGGCCGTGGATGCCCCCGAGCTGGGCGCCGCGACGAAGCCGACGACCTACACGATCCGCTAGGTGGTGGAGGCCGCAGCGGTCAGGCTGCGGCCCCCATCGCGCCCGCGATGCGGGCCAGCTCGTCGATCAGCCGGTCGACCTCTGCGCGGGTGTTGTAGTGCGTCAGGCCGATGCGCAGGACGCCGTCCTGCGCGAGGCCCAGCCGCTCGATCAGGCCGGTCGCGTAGAAGTCGCCGTCCCACACGGCGATGCCCTGGCGCCCGAGCGCCTCGGCGGCAGCATGGGGCGTCACTCCGTGGATGGTGATCGCGGCCGTCGGCGTTCGGCGCTCCATGTCTCCGTCCGCGGTGAGGCCCAGGATCCGGACGCCCCCGATGGCCGCGAGCCGGCCGGCGAGGTAGCGGTACAGGTCCAGCTCGTACGCGCGTATGGCGCGCATCCCGGCGAGCACCCGCTCGCGCCTGGACGCCGCTCCGGCCGCCCCGCCGTAGCGCACGCCGAGATCCGCGAGGTACTCGACGGCGGCCGCGGCGCCGGCATCACCCTCGTGGTTGCCGGTCCCGGTCTCGAACCGGTTCGACGCCGGCCGGACCTTGTAGGCAGGCAGCGAATCCATGATCTGCCGCCGGCCGTACAACGCACCGAGGTGGGGGCCGAAGAACTTGTAGACCGAGCAGGCCAGGAAGTCGGCATCGACTGCCCGCGCGTCGAGCGCGATGTGGGGCGCGGCGTGGACCGCATCGACGTACAGCCACGCGCCGGCGCGATGGACCCGCTCGGCGATCTCGCGGATCGGGTTGATCGTGCCGACGGCGTTCGAGGCCCAGCCGACCGCGACCAGTCGGGTGCGCTCGTTGAGCACGGCGTCGAGGCCTTCGAGGCTGAGCGTGCAGTCGTCGAGGCGTGGCTCCCAGGTCCGGACGATCGCCTCGTTGTCCCGCGCTGCGGCGATCCACGGGTCGATGTTCGCCTGGTGGTCGAGACCGCTGACCACGACCTCGTCGCCCGGCCGGAGCGTGGCGCCGATCGAGCGCGAGACGTGGAACGTGAGCGTGGTCATGTTCGGCCCGAGCGTGATCTCGTCCGCGTCCACGCCGAGGAGGTCGGCGAGGGCGGCGTGCGCGTCCTCGATGATCGCGTCGGAGCGCTGCGAGGTCAGGAACGCGCCGCCGTGGTTCGCGTTCGCCTCGCGGTAGTAGCCGGCGACGGCGTCGATGACCGATTGCGGGACCTGGGTCCCGCCGGGCCCGTCGAAGAACACGAAGGGCCGGCCGTCCTGGACCAGCGAGAGGGCCGGAAAGCGGGCGCGAATCGCGTCGACGTCAAAGGCTTGCATGGTGCGGGCGATGCTAGCGGCTCGGGTGGCCGGTGTTGCGACGCTCGTTGACCGCGCAACGAGCAGCGCCGTACGATTCTCGTACCGTGCCGACCGCCACGCCCTCCGCTCGCTCCGCAGCCGCCCTCAGCGCCCGCGACCCGCGCCTCGCACCATGGCGCGCGTTCGTGCGTGCGCACGCGCAGGTCTCGCGGCGCATGGACGAGGACCTGCGCGCCGAGCACGGGCTCTCCCTCCAGGAGTACGTCGCGCTGCTGTTCCTGGCGGAAGCGCCCGACCGGCGGCTCCGGATGGGCCGGCTCGCCGACGCGCTGAGCCTGTCCAAGAGCGGCGCCACGCGCTTGATCGACCGCCTGGTCGGCGACGGACTCGTCGACCGGGTGAGCTGCTCGAGCGACCTCCGCGGCGCCGAGGCGGCGCTGACCGAGACTGGCCTCGGCCGGCTGCGCACCGCCGCGCCGACCCACCTCCGCGGGATCGCCGACTACTTCCTGTCGGGCATCGAGGGCGACGAGCTCGACGTCATCGAGCGGACGATGCTCGGCGTGGCCGATCGCGCCTGCGGCACCCGGGGCCGCGCCTGACGAACCCGCCGGGGCGCCTGCTCGTCGGGACGTCCGGCTTCGCCTACCCGGACTGGACGCCGCGCTTCTATCCCGCCGGCACGCGCGCGCCGGACCGCCTCGCTGCCTACGCGGCCCAGCTGCCCGCGGTCGAGCTGAACGCAACGTTCCGGCGGCGCCCGACGCCGTCCGCGATCCAGGGCTGGGTCCGCGCCACGCCACCCGAATTCCGGTTCGCGGTCAAGGCCCAGCGCGGCTCCGCCGTGCGGGGGCTGTGGGGCGCGCCGGAGGAGAGCGTCCGCTGGCTCACCGAGCCACTCCCCGAGTTCGGCGAGCGCCTGGGCGCCGTCCTGTTTCGCGTCCCGGCCGAGATTCGGCGCGATGGGCCGTGGGTCGGCGGCGACCCCGCTGTCGCCGACGCGCGCCTCGCGGCGCTCCTGGCGGCGTGGCCGCGCGAGATCCCGCTCGTGGTCGAGCTGCAGGACCGCTCGTGGCACGTCGACGAGACCTTCGCCGCGCTGCGGGCAGCCGGGGCGACGCTGTGCACCACCGAGCTGCCGCCGGAGGGCGACGAGGGCGCGGGCGGCGACGAGAGCGCCACGGCTGCAACGAGCCCCGATCGCGAGCCGCCGATGATCCGGCGGACCGGCTCCTTCCTGTACCTGCGCCTGCGCCTGCACGACTACGACGCGGCGGGCCTCGACGCGTGGGCGGCGCGAATCGAGCCGTTCCTGGCCGCCGGCGACGATGTCTACGTGTTCTTCCGCCACGACCCGGTCGGCCGGGCGGGCGAGCTCGCCCTGGAGCTCAAGGCTCGGTTCCCGTCGCGCTGACGATTCGTCCGCCGCACCACATGCGGAATCCATCGTCGGCGAGCGCGTCGCCGTCCAGGGGAGGGTTCCCCGCGAGGAAACCCGCATGAGGAGCGGGACCTGGCGTCTGCAGCGCCGTCGCGGGACGATCCGGCGACGAATTCCGCACGCGGTGCGGCACGCCCCGAGGGCGGACCGAGCCCCAGGCCGATCAGGCGGGCGCGGCCCCGTGCGGCTGACCTTTCTCGTGGTCGACGCGGTGGGTGTATTCGGCGGGCCCGAAGATCACCAGGACGACGAGCTCGTCCTCGATGTCGTGGAAGCGGTGCGGCACGTCCGCGCCGACGAAGATGATCGAGCCGGCCGACACCTGCCGCTCCTCCTCCCCCACCGTGATCGTGGCCCGGCCGCGGACCACGTGGTAGACCTCGTCCTCGGTGTGCGGGCCCTGGGGATCCGAGGCGCCTGCCGCCAGCCGGTACACGCCGACAGACAGGTCATGCGTGCGGATCAGCTCGTGGTAGAGGCGGCCCGACGCCGTGAGCTCGAGCAGCACGTCGTAGACCTCGAACGCCTCCACGGCCGGCGAGCCTAGCACCGCGGGAACCGCGCGGCGGCTTCCCGCGTACATTCCCACGATGCGTTCGCACCCTTCGTGGGCGGTACCGCTCGCGGCCCTCCTGACGCTGGCGATCGCCGGCTGCTCGACGCAGCCCGCGCAGACGCCTGGCAGCGCGGCCTCGGCCAGCGCTGCTCCAGGGGCAGGGACGGCATCCGCAACGGCGCCGACGAGCTCGGTGGCGCCGGCCACCAGCGTCGCGCCGGTGGACATCGGCCATCTCGCCGTGCGCCTTGAGCCGTTCGCGCACGCTGACGGCGGTCCGCTCGACGTGGTCGCCCCAAACGACGGGTCGGGCCGGCTGTTCATCGTCGGCCAGGACGGCCGGATCTGGGTCGCCGATGCCAACGGCACCGTGCACGCGGATCCGATGGTCGACCTGCGCGACCGCCTCACCAGCGGTGGCGAGCAGGGCCTGCTCGGGCTGGCGCTGCACCCCGGCTTTCCGAATGATCCCCGCGCCTTCGTGAACTACACCAGCAGGAACGGCGACAGCATCATCGCCAGCCTGCGGCTCGACCCCGCCGACGCGAACCGGCTCGATCCCGAGAGCGAGCAGCGGATCCTGTTCCTCGACCAGCCCTACGCCAACCACAACGGCGGAGACCTGCTGTTCGGACCCGATGGTTACCTGTACGCCTTCTTCGGCGACGGCGGCAGCGGCGGCGACCCGCAGGACAACGGCCAGAATCGAGACGCGCTCCTGGGCAAGGTGCTCCGGCTCGACATCGACCACGCGAGCGGCGGGGACGCGTACTCCGCCCCTGCGGGCAACCCCTTCCTCGAGGCGGCGGGTCGCGACGAGATCTGGCTCGTGGGCATGCGCAACCCGTGGCGGGCGTCGTTCGATCGGTCGACCGGCGACCTCTGGATCGGCGACGTCGGGCAGAACGCCTGGGAGGAGGTCGACGTTGCCCGGGCTGGCGTCGGCGGCCTCAACTTCGGCTGGAACAGGACGGAGGGCAACCACTGCTACCCGTCGGGCGACCAATGCTCGAAGACCGGCCTGACACCGCCAGTGAGCGAGTACAGCCACGACCTCGGCTGCACGGTCGTCGGGGGCTACGTGTACCGCGGCACGAGGTACCCGGCGCTCGCCGGCGCGTACCTCTTCGCCGACTACTGCTCGGGCCGGATCTTTGCCCTCGACCCGAGCACGGACGCGTTCCGCAAGCCGGTCGAGGTCGGCAACGCTGGCAGCGGCATCTCGTCGTTCGGTGAGGACGCGGTGGGCGAGCTCTACGTCACGAACCTGAGTGGCGACGTCTCGCGGGTGGTCGCGAGCGCCCGCTAGCGAGCGCGCCGGCGTGTGCCCGCGGTCGCGAGCGCACCATGGCTTGCCCGCTCAGACCTCGAGCGGGTCTGCCTTCTCCGGGTCGACGCCCAGCTCGGCGAAGCCCTTCGCCGCCACGGCGGGCGTGATCTCGCCGGCGCGCGCGAGAGCAGACAACGCGGCCGCGGCGATGTGCGGCGGGTCGATCTCGAACCAGGCGCGCAGTGAGTCGCGCGTGTCGCTGCGGCCGAAGCCGTCGGTCCCGAGCGTCTCGAAGGGCGCCTCGATCCATGGCCGGACGAGGTCCGGCAGGGCCTTCATCCAGTCGGTCGCGGCGACGATCGGACCGCCCTTCGGGCCGAGGACGGTCGCGACGTAGGGCACGCGCGGCGTGTCGGTCGGGTGGAGGCGGTTCCAGCGATCCACCGCGAGGGCGTCGCGGCGGAGCATCGGCCACGACGGCGCCGAGTAGACCTCGGCGGCGATGCCCAGCTTCTCGGCGAGGAGCTGCTGCGCCGCGAGGACCTGGAGCAGGATCGAGCCAGAGCCCACCAGGCGCGCGGTCGGCGCTGCCCTGCCCTTCGACCCGTTCCGGCCCGCGAGCTTCGGCGCCTCGGCGAACCGGTAGATGCCGCGCAGGATGGCCTCGTCGATCCCGTCGGGCTTGGGCGCCTGGGCGTAGTTCTCGTTGTAGATCGTGATGTAGTAGATGAGGTCCTCGGCCTTGACGTGCATCCGTTCGATGCCGTCGCGAATGATCGCCGCCAGCTCATAGGCGAAGGTCGGGTCGTACTGGCGGACCGCCGGATTGGTCATCGCCAGGACGTGGCTGTGGCCATCGTCGTGCTGGAGGCCCTCGCCCGTGAGCGTCGTCCGGCCGGCGGTTGCGGCCATGAGGAAGCCGCGCGCCCGCGCGTCGCCGGCCGCCCACAGCTGGTCGCCCGTCCGCTGGAAGCCGAACATCGAATAGAAGATGTAGAACGGGATGACCGGATAGGCGTGCGTCGAGTAGGACGTGCCCGCGGCCTGGAAGCCCGCGGCGGAACCCGCCTCGGTGATCCCCTCCTCGAGCACCTGGCCGTCGCGCGCCTCGCGGTACTTGAGCACGAGCTCGC
Organism: Patescibacteria group bacterium; assembly: GCA_035495215.1. Taxonomy (GTDB): domain Bacteria; phylum Chloroflexota; class Limnocylindria; order Limnocylindrales; family CSP1-4; genus UBA5189. Next base: position 6,058 of record DATJGH010000097.1, on the reverse strand, counting down.
TGTCGACCGGGTCGTAGCGCTGGCCGGTGGCCGAGTAGATGCCCACCTCGTTGAACAGCGGGTCCATGCCGAACGTTCGCGCCTCGTCCGGAATGATCGGCACGATGCGCGGCCCGAGCTCGGGATCGCGGATCAGGTTCCGGAGCATCCGGGTGAAGGCCATGGTCGTCGAGACCGCGGTCTGTGAGCCGGCGGCGAACTCCGCGTCGAAGGACTCCTTCGGCGCGGGCAGCTTCACCGCGTGCACGGTCCGCTTCGGCAACGGCCCGCCGAGCGCGCGGCGCCGTTCGTTCAGGTACTGGACCTCTTCCGAGTCCGCGCCCGGGTGGTAGTACGGAGCGTCCTTGAGCTGGTCGTCGGGGATCGGCAGCTCGAGGCGGTCGCGGAAGATCCTGAGCTCCGCCTCGGACAGCTTCTTTGCCTGGTGCGTGATGTTGCGCGCCTCGACGCCGGGGCCGAGGGTCCAGCCCTTGACCGTCTTGGCCAGGATCACCGTGGGGGCGCCGCGATGCTCGATCGCGGACTTGTACGCGGCGAAGACCTTGCGGTAGTCATGGCCACCGCGGCGCAGCTTGGAGAGGTCGTCGTCGGTCATGTGCTCGACCAGCCCGCTGAGACGCGGATCCGGCCCGAAGAAGTGCTCTCGGATGTACGCCCCACCGGCGACCGAGAACTTCTGGAACTCGCCGTCGACCGTCGTGTTCATCTTCTCGACGAGGACGCCATCGACGTCGCGCGCGAGCAGCTCGTCCCACTCGCGGCCCCAGATCACCTTGATCACGTTCCAGCCCGAGCCGCGGAAGACCGCCTCGAGCTCCTGGATGATCTTGCCGTTGCCCCGGACCGGCCCGTCGAGCCGCTGCAGGTTGCAGTTGACGACGAAGGTCAGGTTGTCGAGGCCCTCGTCGGCGGCGACGTGCAGAGCGCCCAGGGCCTCCGGCTCATCGGTCTCGCCGTCGCCCAGGAACGCCCAGACGCGACTGCCCGACGTGTCGACGAGGCCGCGGTTCTGGAGGTACCGGTTGAAGCGGGCCTGGTAGATGGCGTCGATCGGGCCCAGGCCCATCGAGACCGTGGGGAACTCCCAGAACTCGGGCATGAGCCGCGGGTGCGGGTAGCTCGACAGCCCGCGCTGCGGCGGCGTCTCGCGCCGGAAGTGGTCGAGCTGCTCCTCGTCGATGCGGCCCTCGAGGAAGGCACGGGCGTAGATCCCCGGCGCGGCATGGCCCTGGTAGAAGATCTGGTCCCCGGGCCCGCCGTTGTCGCGACCCTTGAAGAACCAGTTGAAGCCGACCTCGTACAGCGTGGCGGCGCTCGCGTACGTGGCGAGGTGCCCGCCGATCCCGCTGTAGCGGTTGTTCGCGCGGAGGACCATCGCGACGGCGTTCCAGCGGATGAGCCGGCGAATCCGCCGCTCGAGCGTCTCGTCGCCGGGGAAGTCAGGCTCCTGCTCCGGCGAGATGGTGTTGATGTACCGCGTGTTGGTCAGCGGGGGCAGGCCGACCTGCAGCTGGCGCGCCCGCTTGAGCAGCTTGAACAGCAGGAACCGCGCCCGGGTCTCACCCTCCTGCTCGACGACCTCGTCGAGGGACCGGATCCAGTCGGTGGTCTCGCCCTCGTCGATGTCCGGCAGCTGGTGCTTGAACTCGTCGAGGTACATCTCGCTGCGCGGCTCGACGGCGGTCATCGGGTGGCCTCCACGCCCGCGGCGACGGGCTCGATGCGCAGGGTCGTCGGCAGCACCGACGGCGCAAGCATCGCCTCGAGGCTGTAGCTCCGGCGGTACTTCGCGCGGAGCGCCTCGCTGCATGCCTCGACGCTGGCGGCATCCGCGGCCGGGATCGCGCGGGCAGGGAGGCGGCGGCGATCGAACAGCAGCGCGATCTCCGGGTCGGCGAGCGCCTCCCGATACCAGCGGCCGCTCGGGCCCTTGTACGAGCGCAGGTAGACGACGCCGTCGTGGACGAGCGGCCAGACGATCGTCCTGTGGACCTCGCCCGCCGTCGAGCGGGTCTCGACCCTGACCTCTTTCGCGGTCGCGAGCAGGTCGAGGTCGGATTCCTCGAATGTCACGCTGAAACCTTAGCCGAAGTCGGCCGGGATGCGAGGTGGCGCACCGGTTGCGCTCGAGTCCAGTTCCGGTGCCCTGGGCTACCCTCGGCGACGTGCCCGATCGATACGGTCCGCGGACGGCGCTCGTCGTGGTCGACGTGCAGAACGACTTCGCCGATCCGAGCGGATCCCTGTTCGTGAAGGGCGCGGCAGAGATCCTCCCCCTGGTGAACTCGGAAGCGAGGCTCGCCACGGAGGCCGGCGCCTTCGTCGTGTACACGCAGGACTGGCATCCCGAGTCGACGCCGCACTTCGCCAAGGACGGCGGGATCTGGCCGGTCCACTGCGTGGCGGGCAGCTGGGGCGCCGAGTTCCACCCGGCGCTGTCGGTCGTCGGCCCGTCCGTGCGCAAGGGCCAGGACGGCGAGGACGGCTACTCGGGCTTCACGGTCGAGGATCCCGTCTCGGGCGAGACGAAGCCGACCGAGCTGGAAGGCCTCCTGCGCGAGCGCGGTGTCGACAAGGTCGTGGTCGTCGGCCTGGCGACCGACTACTGCGTCAGCTCGACCGCGATCGACGCCGCGAACCTCGGCTTCGATACCGAGGTGTTGCAGGACGCGATCGCGGCGGTGGACCTCAAGTCCGGCGACGCCAGGCGAGCACTGGGCGCGATGAGCGCCGCAGGCTGCACGCTAGGGTACTGCTTCGGCACCCTGCCCTGATCCGTATCCGCGGACGGCCCGGACGTTGCCAGTCGGGACCTTCCGCTCGGCCCAAAGGGGCCAGACGGCCCGAGGCATCCCGCCATGCACGTCGCAGCATCTGGCAAATCCGCCGGTTCCCTGTCCAGGCGGGCTCAGAAAGGACGCGCGATGGCTGCGCAACGGCGGTTCCCATTCCTGTGGTACGGCGGAGTCCTCGCCGCAGCCCTGATCGTGGCCGGCTGCGGAAGCGCTGCGTCCAGCCCAGCCTGGACATACGCCCCTGGAAGCACGGGAGCTGCCGCTCCCGGGACCGCGGCGGCCTCGGCAGTGCCGACCGGGACGCCGATCCCGGTGGTCACGCAGGCACCCGCGCCGACGCTCGGATTCACGCCGGGGACCGAAGCGAGCCCGCGCGTCATCGACGTCACCACTGACGACAACCTCAACTTCACTCCCGGGCTCATCCAGGCGGCGATGGGCGAGACCGTCAAGTTCGAGGTCCATAACACCGGCACCGCCGTCCACGAGTTCATGATCGGGGCGCTTGCCGACGCGTTCGCGGACAAGGAGGGCACGCCAGAGGTCGCCGACATCGGGCCCCAGCAGACCGGCGAGCTCACGTTCACGTTCAAGGGCACCGGACCGTTCGCCTTCGCGTGCCACGCCCCGGCGCACTTCGAGCACGGCATGATGGGCTACGTTCAGCTGGTGGGTCCGGGCGCTCCGACGGTCGGCACGAAGGACAACCCGCGCGTCGTATGGATGAACATGGACGACAAGCTCCGGTTCATGCCCGACTCGGTCTCCGTCCAGAAGGGCGAATCCATCCGCTTCGTGTTGACGAACAGCGGCAAGGTCGTGCACGAGTTCCAGGTCGGCGTCGCCGACAAGGTCGCCGCCGACGAGGTCGATAACGTGACCAACGTCGAGAAGGACGAGCTCGACGAGGGCAGCACCCATGCCGTCGACTTCACCTTCGACGGCCCGGGCCCGTACGCCTACGCGTGTCACGAGCCTGGCCACTACGAGGCGGGGATGCACGGCGAGATCGTCATCGTCGGCGGCTGACCTCGGCGCGGCCGCCGGGCACCCGGCGGCCGGAGGCCCGCATCCGGCAGCCAGAGGCGCCCCCCCTCGGGCGCCTCTGGCATCCTCATCCAGATGCGCCTCCATCTCGTCGACGCGACCTACGAGCTGTTCCGGGCCCATTACGCGCCGCGACCGCCCACCCTCGGCGAAGGTGGCCGCAACCTGTCGGGTGTTGCCGGCCTGATCGATCAGCTGCTCTTCCTGCTGCGCGAGGAGGGCGCGACCCACGTCGGCTGCGCGACCGATCACGTCATCGAGTCGTTCCGGAACGATCTCTTTCCGGGCTACAAGTCCTCGTTCGGCATGCCGCGCGACCTGCTCGACCAGTTCCCGATCGCGGAGGATGCCATTCGCGCGCTGGGCATCGTGTGCTGGCCGATGGTGGAGTTCGAGGCGGACGACGCGATCGCCGCCGCGTGCGCGCGATTCGTCGCCGACCCCGACGTCGAGCAGATCCTGATCTGCACGCCTGACAAGGACATGGCCCAGCTCGTCGACGACGAGCGGGTGGTGCTGCTCGATCGCCGACGGCGGATCACCTACGACGAGCCGGCAGTGCTGGTCAAGTGGGGCGTGCCGCCATCGGCGATTCCGGATTGGCTCGCGCTCGTCGGCGATTCGTCAGACGGCTATCCGGGCCTGCCGGGCTGGGGCGCGAAATCTGCGGCGGCTGTCCTGGTCCGCTACGGCTCCCTCGAGGAGATCCCGGCGAAAGCCTCCGCGTGGGACGTCAGGAGCCTGCGCGGCGGCCCCGTGCTCGCCGCCACCCTTCGCGAGCGCTGGGACGAGGTATTGCTGTACCGCTCACTCGCCCGGCTGCGGACGACGGATGACGGCGTCGAGATCCCGCAGCAGCGCGTGGACGAGCTGCGCTGGCGCGGCGTCGAGCGCGCGGGCTGGGACGCGTTCTGCGAGCAGTGGGGCCTGCCGCAGTACGCGGGCAGGCCCCACTGGTGGAGGACCGAGGCCTAGGTCCGCTCCGGCGGCTCAGCGGTTCGGCTTTCGCTGCCAGGAGAACTCCTCCGGCATGCTCAGCGGCGTCTGCTGGAGCGAGGCGAGGTCGAGCTGCACGACGTGCCGAGTCACGTTGCCGTCTGCGTCCGCCTGCCGATCAGGCACGGCAGCCAGCAGGCTTGTTCCATCCGGCGCGAGCGTGACGAAGATCCAGTCCTTGCCGGTGATGCCCAGATCTCTCGCCGGACCGGCGCCCGGCGAGGTCGACCCGCGGAACAGCCGATGCGTCGTCCCCTCGAGGGTCTGGTACACGAGGTCGCTCGTTCCCGGGATGAACTGGGCGCCGAACTCGTCATCCATCGAGGCGTCGAACTCGAGGGTGCGCTCGCCGGAAACCCCGCCCTGGGCGTCGATGTCGGCGACGTGGATCCGGTAGCCGGGGCCGGCAGGCGAGGCGGGGTCGGGCTCGAGCGTGTGGAAGGCGATTCGCGTCCCCGTGCTCGACCAGGTCAGATCGTTGAAGTAGTACGTCGAGTTCTCGGCGTAGTACTGGTCGGCCTCGAAGCCGGGATCCAGCTCCAGCCGAACGAGCCCGGAGCCATCACGGTTGGCGAGGTAGAAGCCCCAGGTGCCGCGGGCATCGCGTCCGCGGAACGACACCTGTGCGCCGTCTGTCGGACGGAACGTGCCCGCCTCGACAGCCTCGAGACCGGTGTCGAACGTCGCCGATCCTGTTCCATCGACGCGCACGACTGACATGTGCCCATCCGCCTCGCCGAGCCCGGTCAGCAGGATCGACCGGCTGTCCGGCGACCAGTCGATCCAGGGAATCCAGCTCGAGGCTTCGGTCAGCCTCCGGGCATCCGAGCCGTCGGCCTTGGCCGCCCAGACCTCGACCGCCTCGTTTGGGCCACGGAGAAACACGAAGCGGCTGCCGTCGAGGGAGAACAGCGGGAGCCGATCCTCGGTCGCGCCGCCAACGAGCAGCTTCGGTGTGACGCCGGGCGCCTCGGCGACCACGATGTCACCGTTGATGGCATACGCGATCGGGCCGTTCGCGGCAAGGCCATAGGGGGGTGCCGGGGAGTTGAAGGCACCGCCGCCGGCAAGCACGAGCCCGGCGAGCAGCGCGAGGAGCAGAGCGGCACCCGCGGCGAGCAGCCGCCACGGGACCGGGGTCGCCGGCGTGAACCGCGAAGTGATTGCGGACATGGAGAACCACCTTTCGGGGATCCGCCAGGCTGGACGACGCCCGGTGC
>DATJGH010000096.1:0-43623 GCA_035495215.1 Patescibacteria group bacterium | reverse complement strand
GAGCGAGGCTGATCCTTCCGGAGCGACAGGGCGTCGAGCCCGAGCGGCAGCGGCGCGCGTCGTCGCGCGCCCTGGTAGACGGCCATCAGTCGATGTAGCCGAAGGGCTGGCCGGCTCCGGGTGCGTCGGCATAGCCGAGCGGATCGAGGGTCAGCTCGTGCGCCGTGCGCCAGGCGCGCTCGCCACGGCGGCGGTCGGTGACGCGGTCGATGCGCTCGTGCAGCTCGTGCTGGCGCCGGCCGTAGGTCCTGCGCCGGCTGGAGGTATGGCGCTTGCTCATGGGGGGCTCCTCCTTCCTCGGGGTCGATTGCCCGGGTCTCCAATCTCCGGGCGGCGGGGCGCGCGGCAGGGCGACTAGGCGGCGATCCGTTCCGCGGCGCGCAACCGGGCACTCCGGGCGCGCGGATTGGCGGTGATCTCGGCAGGCGTCGGCACGAGGCCCTTCGGGGAGAGCAGCCGGAGTCGCGGCTGCCGGCCGCACACGCAGACGGGCGCCTCCGGCGGACAGGTGCAGCCCCGGCGCTCGGCCTGGAGGAAGCGCTTGACGATGCGGTCCTCGAGGGAGTGGTAGCTCAGGACGACGAGCCGGCCGCCGGGTCGGAGGAGGTCGACCGCGGCGGCCAGTCCCGCCTGAAGAGATTCGAGCTCTTCGTTGACTGCGATGCGGAGCGCCTGGAAGACGCGCGTCGCGGGATGGATCCGGCGCCGTCCCGGGGCCCGCGAGGGCGCCACGCGGGCGACGACCGCGGCGAGCTCCTCGGCCGTCCGGATGGGAGTGCTCCGCCGCGCCTCGACGATGGCGCGGGCGATCCGGCCCGCAAACGGCTCCTCGCCGTAGCGCCGGAGCAGGGCGATCAGCTCGTTGGCGTCGAGCGTCGCCAGGAGATCGGCCGCGGGAACGCCACGGCTCGTGTCGAAGCGCATGTCGAGCGGACCGCCGGTCCGGATCCCGAAGCCGCGCCCGACGTCGGCGAGCTGGAAGCTCGACAGGCCGAGGTCGAACAGGCAGCCATCGATCTCGGCGAAGCCCTCCTGCGGGGCGACGTCCGCGAGATCGCGGAAATTGGCCTGGCGCAGTCGAAGGCGCGTCCCGAAGCGCGGAGCCAGGCGGGCACGGACCCTGGCGATGGCCGCCTCGTCGGCATCGAGCCCGAGGAGGCGGCCATCAGGGTCGCTGGCCTGCAGGATCCGTTCCGCATGCCCACCGCCGCCCAGGGTCGCGTCGACGTGCTGGCTCCCTGCCGCGGGCGCGAGCATCGCCACGACCTCGTCGAGGAGGACGGGCACGTGGCTCACCGCTCCCGTGTCGTCCGTCATCGGCTAGATGCCCAGGCCGCGGATGGCGTCGGCGAAGCGCGCCGGGTCGTCCATCTCGCGCCGGTAGGCGGCCCATCGGTCGGGGGCCCAGATCTCGCCGTGGTCGCGTACGCCGATGACGAGCGCCTCGGTGTCGATGCCCATCTCGGTGCGCAGGTAGCCCGGGACGAGGACCCGGCCCTGGCGGTCCATCTCCGCCTCGAGCGCCCCGGCGAAGATCGCGCGCTCGAAGAGGCGGCCCGCGGGATCGGTGAGGGCGACGCCGGCGACCTTGGCCTGGAGCGCGTCCCAACCGGCGCGGGTATGGATGGCGAGGCAGCCGTCGATCCAGCGGGACAGGACCGCGCCACCCTCGAGCTGCGCGCGAAAGCGCGCCGGGATCGCGAGCCGTCCCTTGTCGTCCACCGTGTGTCGGTACTCGCCGGTGAACACCGCCCACTCCCGTTGACGAAGTTCGACCGGCTCGCGGGGTCCGCGAGCCGGTCATTGGTGTCGCGGATCCGGAGTGCCCGTCCGGAAGGCCGCTAGCGGTGGGCCGGGGGCTGGAGACCCGAGGGACTCGCGGTGGGTCCCCACCTTTCCCCACTTCTCACCACTTGCTGGGCATTCTAGGCCGCGAAGAGGGTTCGTCAACCCCTGAAATTTCGATGGGGTGTGCGCGCCGGGAGCCGGGGTCCCTGGACCGCGACGTCGCGCCTCCCGGCCTCGCCTCGGCGGCGGCCGACGCGAGGTTCTGCCTCATTCGCACGCCCCGGCACGTTGGACGTTCGCAACGCCCTGTCCGGGCCAGTTGCGGGCCGCCTCGGTCGAGGCTTGCAGCGCGCGTCGTGCGCGATTGCCGACCGACGGCGCGACCGCGGCGCCGTAGGCGACGCGTTCCGGCGCGGGATGCCGGTCGTACGTGCCCCGGAAGTGCGTATGAGGCGGGCGCGGCGCCTTGGTGGCGCGGCGCCTTGGTGGCGCGGCGCCGCGGCCCCGCCGCGATCAGCCCGGGTAGGGCAGCTTCAGCACCAGGTCCGGGACGATGGGATGGGGCATGGTCGGGTTGGCGGTGAAGATGTCGTCCTGGGTGATCCCGTAGCGCGCCGCGATGTCCTTGACCGAGTCGCCCTTGACCACGACGTACAGGAAGCAGCGCTCGCCGTTCGGACACGGGTCGAGTCGAGCGAAGCGGTCACGGCCGAGGTACAGCGTCTGCCCGACGATGATGAGCGATGGGTCGTCGAGCTTCGGGTTGAGCGCGAGAACCACCGCTTCCTTCAGGTCGTAGCGGTTGAGGATGCGGTTGAACGTATCGGACCGCTGGACGACGTAGATGAAGCAGGCCGGGTGGCCAGGGCACTGGTCGAGCGCCAGCAGCGGGTCACCCGGCTTCATCGTCGGCAGGGCGAACGGCGCCTCGGTGGGTGGCACCGTCGGCGCGAGCGTGGCCTGTGGCGTGGGCTCGACCGTCGGTGCGACCGTCGGCTCCGGTGACGGCAGTGGCGCCGGAGTCGGCAGGACCGTCGGCTCCGTCGTCGGTCCGGTCGTCGCGATCGCCACCGGCGGCGGCGTTTCCGCGCCGACCAGGTGGAGCCCCCCGCGAGCCGCGACGAACGAGATGGCGAACGTGGCGCAGGCGGCGACGAACAGGGCGGATGCGAGCACGGCCGGGGTCATGACACGGCGCTCGCTGCGCTCCGGCTGTTCCGCCATCGCCTCCTCGTTGCGTTCGCTGGCCGCGGACTCTAGTACCTTTTCACGGTGGCCGCCCCGTCAAGGACGGTGCTAGGCTGCGCCGACCTTTCGTCGGTGTTGCGCCGATGAGGAGCCAGATGGAGGCGCCCAGCCCGCCGATGGCCCTGCCGCTCCAGGTCGACACCGTTGTCCTGCCCGATCCGTCGCACCTCGCGCCGCATCGGATCCGGCGGTGCACCTTCCGGCGCCTGATCCGGGTGGAGCCCAAGGGCGAGCGGCGCTACGACGTCGAATGCCTGTACCCCGATCGCAGGCTGGCCATCCCGCTCGGCGACCTCGACGCGGCGACCCCCATCTGCAACGCCTGCACCGCGGCCCACATCTTCCGGCCGGACGAGGACTGACGCCGCTTCCGACACGGCGCCCGCGGGCGCCCTGACTAGCCCACCTCTCCCGGCGCCTCGGACCGCGGCTCGGCCGAGGGCACCATCGCGATCTCCTCGTCGCACGTGGTGCATTTGAAGATCCGAGCGCCTCGAATCCAGGCTCGCTCCGGGTCGTGGGCGGCCGCATCGTGCTCCGAACCCTCTGCCATCGGGACCCAGTCGTCCCCGCCGTGGTGGTGGAGCAGCTTCATCGTCTGGTAGTCGAACATGCGCCTCGGCTCCCTCGTGGCTCGTCGAGTGTGCTGCGCAGGTTACGTCAGCGAGCGCGGCCTGTAAGCCGAGTTCTGTACCGCCCCGCCGAAACGGAGCGGCGATGGCCATCCATCTGAGGCCGCCGGTTGCCCGACGGCTCTTGCGGCCGACCCGAGGACTCGGCAGCGCGCCTGCTCCCGGCGAACCGGGAATCGCCCTCCTATTTGGCCTTGCTCCGGGTAGAGCTTGCCGCGTTTCACTCCGCCATTGCGGGCAAGCCCGCAACAGCGGTTCGTCACTGTGGCGCTGGTCCTCGCCTCGCGGCGGACGGGAGTTACCCGCTACCTCGCGCTGTGGAGCTCGGACTTTCCTCACGCCGCCGGGTTGCCCCGTCGACGCGCGGCCATCCGGCCGGCTCGCTGACGACCCGATTCTAGTTGGACGGCGACGCCGGGGCCGTCAACCGTTCGAAGACGATGCCTGCTGCCCCCGATTCAGGTCGAGGGCCGAACCACGACCGACGCCGGGCCCCCCGCGAGCGCGCGATCGATTGCCTCGTTGCACATCGCGTCGGCGAGCGCGTTCTGGGCGCGCGGGACGTGCCCGGCAACCCAGCCCTCGGGAAGCTCGCGCAGGCCACGCAGGGCCTCGGCCCAGAGCGGGCGCAGCTTGAGGTCCTTGACCCGCCATCGGCCGGCCAGCTGCTCGACGATCAGCTTCGAGTCGAGCAGGAGCTCGAGGCGGCGGGCGCCCAGCTCGAGCGCCAGCCCGATCGCCCGGACGACCGCGGTGTACTCCGCGACGTTGTTGGTCTGCACGCCCAGGTAGTCGGAGATCGACGCGTCCGGCACGGCGAGCGGGTCGTGCGCATCGCTCCGGGCCAGCGAGATGAGCACGGCGCCGGCCGATGCCGGACCTGGGTTGCCCCGGGCCGCACCATCGGTCCGGACGACGAAGCCGAGCGATGACGCGGGCAACGGCCGGCTCTCGGAGGCCGCCTCGTTCTCGGCGAGCCCGAGCGTCAGCGGGGGCTCACGCACCAGTTGGGCTCGGCACCAGGCGGGCTCAGCCCTCGGACGGGGTCTCGTCCCCGGCGTCGGATCGGCGGCGAGGTCGCCTCGACCCCGTCGCGGCGCGCTTCGGCGCCGTGCGGGTCGCCCGCGTCGGCGCCGTCGGGGTGGCCGGCTCAGGCGCGTGCATCGGCTCCGCGCTCTCACCGCCGCCGGCCGCGGACTGGGCCATCGGCGCGGCCGGGAGCACCGGCAGCTCCGTCCGGGCGGGTGCGTCCGGGGTTCCGCGAAGCTTGCGCCAGACCCACTGGATCGGGTCGTAGAACTCGTCGGCGACGCGCTCCTTGAGCGGGATGATCGCGTTGTCCGTGATCTTGATGTGCTCGGGGCACACCTCGGTGCAGCACTTCGTGATGTTGCAGTAGCCGACCCCGCCGACATCCTTCAGGTAGCGCCGCCGGTCGGCCTGGTCGATCGGGTGCATCTCGAGGCCTGCGGTCCGGACCAGGAAGCGGGGGCCCATGAACGGGCGCTCGGTCTCATGGTTGCGGAGCACGTGGCAGACGTCCTGGCACAGGAAGCACTCGATGCACTTCCGGAACTCCTGGACGCGCTCGATGTCCTCCTGCTGCCAGCGCCAGTCCGACTGCGGGACGTCGGTCGGCGGCGTGAACGGCTCAAGCGAGCGATTCACCGCGTAGTTCCAGGAGACGTCGGTCACGAGGTCGCGGATGAGCGGGAAGGTGCGCATCGGCTCGACCGTGATCGGCTCGGCGAGGTCGAAGTCGCTCAGCCGCGTCTTGCACGTGAGCCGCGGCCGGCCGTTGACCTCGGCGCTGCACGAGCCGCACTTGGCGGCCTTGCAGTTCCAGCGCACGGCGAGGTCGGGCGCCGCATTGCCCTGGATCCAGTGCAGGGCGTCGAGGACGACCATCCCCTCCCCGACCGGGACGTCGAACGCGTCGTAGCGGCTCGGGCTGCCCGGCTCACCCCGGAACACCCGCACGTGCGCGGTCGAGCCCTCGTTCGTCGCGTCGACGGCCGCCGGGCGCGAGGGTGCGGAGGCAACCTCGGCGGGCGGCCGGACCTGGAGCGTCATCGGCGTCCTTCCTGCATCGCGCTCATCCTCGCATCAATGGGCGCCGCCGAGCAGGCCGCGCAGGTCGTCGGGCATCTCGGGCAGCGTGGTCGTCGTCACGTCCATCGACCCGTCGGCGCGGCGCCGGACGACGCTGTTCCGCCCGCCCCAGCCCGCCGCGTCCGTCTCCGGATAGTCGATCCGGCTGTGGGCGCCTCGGCTCTCGGTCCGCTGGAGCGCGCTGCGGGTGATCGCCTCGGAGACGACCAGCAGGTTGCGCAGCTCGAAGACGAGGTTCCAGCCGGGGTTGAACGTCCGCCCGCCGCGGACCGCGACGCCCGGCCAGCGCGCCTTCAGCCGGGACAGCTCCGTGATCGCTGACTGGAGGTCCGCCTCGACCCGGAAGATGCCGACCAGGCGCTGCATCACGTCCTGCAGGTCGCGCTGAAGTTCGTAGGGGTCCTCGCCGCTCGTGCTCTCGAGCGGCGCGGCGAGCTCCCGCGTCGCATCTCGCACCTGGACCGGGTCGAGGTACGGCTGCGCCGTCACGCCCGCCGCGTGGGCCGCGGCGCCGGCGCCGGTCCGCATCCCGAAGACGAGCAGGTCCGACAGCGAGTTGCCGCCGAGGCGGTTGGCGCCGTGCATCCCGCCGGCGACCTCGCCGGCTGCGAACAGGCCCGGGACGGTTGATGCGCCGGTCTCGGCGGCGACGCGGACGCCGCCCATCACGTAGTGCGTCGTCGGCCCGACCTCCATCGGACCCTTCGTGATGTCGACGTCGGCAAGCTCCTTGAACTGGTCGTACATCGACGGCAGCTTGCGGCGCACGTGCTCGGCGGGCAGGTAGCTGATGTCGAGGAACACGCCGCCGTGGGGCGAGCCGCGGCCCTCGCGCACCTCCGTGTAGATCGCCCGGGAGACGTTGTCGCGGGTGGACAGCTCGGGCGGGCGGCGAGCATCGGTGACCTGACCCTGCGACTGGGCGGTCACCCACTTCACGGCCTCCTCGTCGGTGGCCGCGTACTCGCCCCGGCGGTCCTCGGGCAGGTAGTCCCACATGAACCGCTTGCCGTCCTTGTTGCGCAGGATCCCGCCCTCGCCGCGCACGGCCTCTGTCACGAGCAGGCCGCGCACACCCGGCGGCCAGACCATGCCGGTCGGGTGGAACTGGACGAACTCCATGTCGATCAGGTCGGCCCCGACCGAGTACGCGAGCGCGTGGCCGTCGCCGCTGTATTCCCACGAGTTCGACGTGACCGTGTAGGCCTTGCCGATGCCGCCCGTCGCGAGCACGACGGCCTTGGCCGGGAAGACGACGGGCGCGCCGGTCGTCCGCCAGTAGCCGAAGGCACCGACGACGGAGCCCTGCGCGCTCGCCCCATTGCCGCCGTTCCCGCCGCCGCTCGTGATCAGGCGCGTGATCGTGCACTCCATGTACACGTCGATGCCGACCGCGACGGCGCGGTCCTGGAGGGTTCGGATCATCTCGAGGCCGGTCCGATCGCCGACATGGGCGAGTCGGGAATGCGAGTGGCCGCCGAAGGGCCGCTGCAGGATGCGCCCGTCGCGGGTGCGGTCGAACACGGCACCCCACGCCTCGAGCTCGCGCACCCGGTCGGGCGCCTCCTTCGCGTGGAGCTCCGCCATGCGCGGGTTGTTGAGCAGCTTGCCGCCGACCATCGTGTCCCGGAAGTGGGTCTGCCACTTGTCCTCGGGGTCGACGTGGCCGAGCGCCGCCGCGACCCCGCCCTCGGCCATCACGGTGTGCGCCTTGCCGAACAGGCTCTTGCACAGGAGGCCGACGCTCGCGCCCGCGGCCCTGGCCTCGATCGCCGCCCGGATCCCCGCGCCGCCGGCGCCGATGACGACGACGTCGTAGGCGTGCGTCTCGACCTGATTGAATGCCTCCGACGCGAATGCCATCGACCGGTCAGCCGCCGAGATGCCAGGACGGGTCGACCAGGATCCCGGCTTCGAGCAGGCGCACGTACACGTCCGCGAGAGTGACGGTGATCAGGCTCGACCAGGCCCACCACATGTGGTTCCGGTTGAGGTCCGTGAGCCGCTGCCAGAGCGTGTACCGGACGCGCCGCGCCCTGGTGCACGAGAAGCAGTCGATCCGCCCGCCGACCAGGTGCCGCAGCGAGTGGCACGACAGCGAGTAGCCCGTGAGCAGGACGATGTTCACGAGGAACAGCAGCCCGCCCAGGCCGATGCGGAAGCTCGGGTTGGCCACGTCAGCGTCGGGGACGATGTTGAACGCGGGCAGCAGGTCCAGCCACAGGAAGGTCAGGGGGATGAAGGCGAGGTACAGCAGGTACCGGTGCAGGTTCTGGAGGATGAACGGGAGGGCGTTCTCGAGCGCGAACCGGCGATGCGCGGTCGGCTCGCCTACCGCGCAGCCGGGCGGGTCCGCGAAGTAGAACCGGTAATAGGCCTTGCGGTAGTAGTAGCAGGTGGCCCGGAACCCGATCGGGATCCACAGGATCAGCAGGCCCGGGCTGAGCCAGGTGGGCATGTCCGGCCAGAGGAGGAGCGGCGAGAACAGCGGCGACAGGTAGCCATCCGCCTTGGCGAACTGGGGGCCGAAGAGCGGGCCCCAGAGGATGCCGCTGAACGTCAGGTAGGAGGCGCAGATCGTGAAGACGAGGCCCTGGACGACCGGGTAGACGATCCAGTTGTCCCGACGGTTCGTCGACCCGAAGCCCTGCCGGGCGGTGCCGCGCGGCTTGCGCAGCGCCCGGAGCACGGCGCCCTGGACGGTCACGCGGCCCTCGTCACGGTCACGCGGCGGCGCCCGCCGGGGCGCCCGACGGCGCCGGCGCCGCCAGCCGCTCGATCACCGCGTCGGCGAACTGGCTCGTGCCCGTGCTCCCGCCGAGGTCGGATGTCGTCGCCCGGCCCTCGGCGATCACGTCCCGGACCGCTCGCTCGACCCGCTCGCCCACCTCGGCGTAGCCCAGGTGGCGCAGCATCAGTGCGCCCGACAGGATCAGGGCGGTCGGGTTGGCCCTGTTCTGCCCGGCGTACTTCGGTGCCGAGCCGTGGACCGGCTCGAAGACGGCGCCGTCCTCGCCGATGTTCGCGCCCGGCGCGACGCCCAGCCCGCCGACCAGGCCCGCGCAGAGGTCACTGACGATGTCGCCATACAGGTTCGGCAGGACGAGCACGTCGTACAGATCCGGCTTCTGGACCAGCTGCATGCACATGTTGTCGACGATGCGGTCCTCGAACTCGATCCTGCCCTCGTAGCCCGCGGCGACCGTGCGGCACGACTCGAGGAACAGGCCGTCGGACAGCTTCATGATGTTCGCCTTGTGCACGGCGGTGACCTTCCGCCGGCCGTTTGCCACGGCGTACTCGAAGGCGAAGCGCGCGATCCGCTCCGATGCGGCG
Source organism: Patescibacteria group bacterium (assembly GCA_035495215.1). GTDB lineage: Bacteria > Chloroflexota > Limnocylindria > Limnocylindrales > CSP1-4 > UBA5189. Next base: position 34,507 of record DATJGH010000096.1, on the reverse strand, counting down.
CGGGTGATGATCTTGATCGACTCGGCCGCGTCGCGACCGACCATGTGCTCGATCCCGGCGTACAGGTCCTCGGTGTTCTCGCGCACGATCACCAGGTCGACGTCGTCGTAGCGGCTCGGGACGCCGGCCATCGATCGGGCCGGTCGAAGGTTGGCGTACAGGTTCAGCGCCTGGCGAAGCCCGACGTTCACGCTCCGGAAGCCGGAGCCTATCGGCGTCGTGATCGGGCCCTTGAGAGCGACCTTGTTGCGCCGGATCGAGTCGAGGACGCGCTCCGGGAGCGGCGTTCCCTCGCTCGCGATGGTCGCCTCGCCGGCCTCCTCGACCTCCCATTCGAAGCCGATTCCGGTTGCATCGAGCACGCGGCGTGTCGCCTCCGCCAGCTCCGGTCCGATGCCGTCGCCGGGGATCAGCGTGATGCGATGGGGCATGCCTGCATTCTAGGCGCGCCGATAGACTCGCCCGATGCGCGTCGGCGTGACCGTCCCCATGTCCTACGGCGAGACGGCCATCGGGCGGGCGACGACGTTCGCCGAGACGCGCGAGTACGCCAGCATCGCCGAGCGGTCCGGGCTCGACTCGATCTGGGTCTTCGATCACCTCCTCTTCCGCTTCCCGCCGGAACCGGACGAGGGCCCGCACGAGGCATGGACAACGCTCGCGGCGCTCGCCCCGGTGATCCCCCGAGTGGAGCTCGGGGCACTGGTGATGTGCTCGTCGTTCCGGCCGGCCGGGCTGATGGCGAAGATGGCCGTGACCCTCGACGATCTGTCCGGTGGACGGTTGATCCTCGGGATCGGCTCGGGCTGGCACGAGCCCGAGTACGCCGCGTTCGGCCTGCCGTTCGAGCCCCGGGTGAGCTGGTTCGCCGAGGACCTCGAGGTCATCGCGCGCCTGCTGCGCGGCGAGACCGTGCGCCTCGAGGGTCGGTTCCGGACCTACGACCGCGCGATCCTCCTGCCGCCGCCGGCGCGCCGGCCGCCGATCCTGGTCGCCTCGAAGGGCCCGCGCATGCTCCGGCTCACGGCGACGTGGGCCGACGCCTGGAACACCGCCTGGTTCGGCCGGGTCGACGACCGCCTCCGAACGCGGCTCGCTGATCTCGACGAGGCCTGCGCGGCGACAGGTCGTGACCCGGCGTCCATCCGCCGGACGGTCGGCATCCGGCTGCACCCGCCAGGCGAGGGCGCCGACGACACCTCCGGGACCGACGCGGGCGCCGCCGGGCTCGCCGACTTCCTCGACGAGCTCTCCGCGGCCGGCTTCGCCGACGCGGTCGTGTGGTCGCTGGCGAGCACTCCGGCGGCGCTCGAGACGATCGCCGAGGCGCGCGAGCTGCACCGCTCCCGAGGCTGAGCCACCGGTCGCTCGTCCATCGGGCGGCGCCGCTCCACCGGGCGCCGCGTACCATCGACGTCCCGTGAAGATCCAGGAAGCCGACGCCAAGAAGCTCCTGCTCGCCGAGGGCCTGCCGGTTCCCGCGTACGAGGTCGCGCGCTCGCCGGCCGAGGCCCGCGCCGCGGCGTCGCGCCTGCTCCACGGCGCCGGTCACTCACGCCAGGTCGTCATCAAGGCCCAGGTCCTCGTGGGCGGTCGAGGCAAGGCCGGGGGCGTGCGACTCGCGGCCTCGGACGACGAGGCCGAGCACGTGGCCGACGACATCCTGGGCATGTCGATCAAGGGCATCACCGTGCGCAAGGTCCTCGTCGCGCCCGCCGCGGACATCGTCAGGGAGCTCTATCTCGCCGCGGTCCTCGACCGGGCGGCACGCCGGATCCTGCTCATGGGCTCGGCCGAGGGCGGGGTCGAGATCGAGCAGGTCGCCGCGACGAACCCGGCCGCGATCGTCCGGATCCACGCCGACCCGCTGCTCGGGCTGCGCGACTGGCAGGCGCGCGAGCTGGCGTTCCGGCTCGGCCTCGGGGCGCACCTCAAGGCGACGGTCGCGATCGCCAAGGGCCTGGTGCGCACGATGCTCGCCAACGACGCCGACCTCGTCGAGATCAACCCGCTCGCGATCGTGCGCGAGGGCGCCGGCGTGGGCGAGGAGCGCCTGGTCTGCCTCGACGCCAAGATCACCCTCGACGATTCGGCCCTGTTTCGCCACCCGGACCACGAGGCGCTGCGCGACCCCGACGAGGAGGCCCCCGCGGACGCCGAGGCGCGGCGGCACGACATCAGCTTCATCCATCTCGACGGGACGATCGGGTGCATGGTCAACGGCGCCGGGCTGGCCATGACCACGATGGACCTCGTGAAGCGCGCGGGCGGCGAGCCGGCCAACTTCCTGGACATCGGCGGGGGCGCCAAGGCGGACCGGGTCGCGGCCGCGATGCGGCTCATCCTCGCCGAGCCGAAGGTCGAGGCGATCCTCGTCAATATCTTCGGCGGGATCACGCGGGGCGACGAGGTCGCGCTCGGGCTCATCGAGGCCCGCAAGCAGCAGTCGCGCGACGTCCCGATGGTCGTGCGCATCGTCGGCACGAATGCCGCCGAGGCGGCCAGACTGCTCGAGGAGGCGCACTTCGAGACGGCGGCGAGCCTGGACGAGGCAGCCCAGAAGGCCGTTGCCGCCGCGCGCGCCCACGGGGCAGCGGCGTGAGCATCCTCATCGGGCGCGAGACGCGCCTCGTCGTCCAGGGCATCACCGGGCGCGAGGGCGAGTTCCACGCGCGGGCGATGCAGGCCTATGGCACGAACATCGTCGCCGGGATGACGCCCGGCAAGGGTGGCCAGAAAGCGCTCGACGACACCGTCCCCGTGTTCGACACGATGTCCGAGGTCGTCCGCGAGACCGGCGCGAACACGTCCTGCATCTTCGTGCCCGCGGCGGGGGCGCCCGACGCGATCCTCGAGGCGGCAGCCGCGGGGATCGGCACGATCTTCTGCATCACCGAGGGCATCCCCGCGCTGGACATGGTGCCGGTCGTGGCCGCGGTCTCGCGGGCCGGGGCGCGCCTGATCGGGCCGAACTGCCCGGGCGCGACGTCGCCCGGCCAGGCCAAGGTCGGGATCATCCCGGGCTCGATCCATCGCGAAGGCTCCGTCGGCGTCGTGTCCCGCTCGGGGACGCTGACGTACGAGGCCGTCCAGGCGATGACCGATGCCGGGATCGGCCAGTCGACCTGCGTCGGCATCGGCGGGGACCCCATCATCGGCACCACCTTCCTCGAGATCCTGCAGCTGTTCGCCGGGGATCCGGAGACCAGCGCGATCGTGCTCATCGGCGAGATCGGCGGCGCGGCCGAGGAGGAGGCCGCCGCCTGGGCCACGACGAATCTCGCGGGCGTGCCCAAGGCCGCGTTCATCGCCGGCCGCACGGCGCCCGAAGGCAAGCGCATGGGCCATGCCGGAGCGATCATCTCGGGCGGCGCCGGGACGGCCGCCGGGAAGGTCGCGGCGCTCGAGGCCGCCGGGTTCCGGGTCGCCGGATCGCCCACGGAGCTGCCTGCACTCCTGCGCCAAGCCGGCTACCGCTCCTGAGCCGCCGAACACTCGTGCGCACGTTCGACGATCGGGCGCCGGACTGGGACACCCCACGTCGCATCGTCCGGGCGGCGGAGGCGGCCGAGACGATCGCGGCGGCAATCGACATCCCGCCCGGCTGTCGCACGATCGAGGTCGGGGCCGGGACCGGCCTCCTTGGTCTGGCGCTGCGGCCCCGGCTCGGACCCCTCGTCCTGGCCGACACGTCCGACGGCATGCTCGCAGAGGCCGATCGGAAGATCCGGGACGGACGCCTCGATGGCGTCCGTACCGTGCACTTCGACGTGGCGACCGACGCCCCGCCTCCGGGTCCCCCGTTTGACCTCGTGGTGTCGCTGCTGCTGCTGCATCACGTGAAGGACACGCGCGCCGCGCTGGCGGGAATGCATCGGCTCCTGGCTCCCGGCGGGCAGATCGCGGCGATCGACCTCGACACCGAAGATGGCTCGTTCCACTCGCCCGAGGCGGAAGGCGTCCACCACCACGGTTTCGACCGAGCGCGGCTTGCCGAGCTCGCCCGAGACGCAGGCTTCACGAACGTCCGCGTCGGCGACGGCCATCCGATCGACGAGGAGGGGCGTCCCTACCCCATGTTCCTGCTCAGCGCCCGACGCAGCGAGGGCAGGACAGGGCAATGAGCATGGTCATGGATCTCGTTGCGGGCGGCAGCCGCGAGGTCCTGCTCCCAGGCGCCGTCGCAGTGGACGACTTCGCCGCATTCGACGAGCGGCCGGGCGGCATCCTCCGGAGGTTCCTCCCGACAGCCACGCGCGCCTGACCGGCCGACCGATCGATGGCCCGGTGACTGACCTCGTCGCGGACCAGCGCCGCGAGGACGTGCGTGCCGTCTCCGTCGAGGACCCGGCCGCGACCCTGGGCGGAACGACCACCAACGGTCCCGGCGCTGCTGCCGTCGCCGCGCCGAACCCCGCCGGACCCGACCTCCCGGCCACGCCGCCCGATGGCCTCACCGACGCCGAGGCCGAGCGCCGCCGCGCGAACGGGCTCGGCAACACGGCACCCCCGGCGACGACCCGGAGCTATCGCCAGATCGTGGTGGAGAACGTCTTCACCTTCATCAACAACATCCTGATCGCGCTCGCGATCGGGCTCATCGCCGTCGGCCGGCCGATGGATGCCCTCGTCTCGGTGGCCGTCATCGCCACGAACGTGGTGGTCGGCATCGTCCAGGAGGTGCGGGCGAAGCGAACCCTCGACCGCATCGCCCTCCTGACCAGGCCCACCGCCAATGTCGTCCGTGCCGGCGCCATCCGCGCGGTCGCGATGGAGGAGCTCGTCGTCGGGGACCTCGTGGAGATGCGCGCCGGCGACCAGGTCGTGCTCGACGGGCGGCTCGCCTCAGGAGCCCTGGGCATGGACGAGTCGCTGCTCACCGGCGAGTCGGACGTGGTCCGCAAGCAGCCGGGGGACGAGGTCTTCTCCGGCAGCTTCGCCACGACCGGCGGCGGCCGCTACGTGGCCGAGAAGGTCCAGAACGCGAGCCTGGCGAACCAGATCACGGCCGGGGCCCGCACGTTCCGCCGCGTCCTGACCCCGCTCCAGCAGGAGATCAACCTGGTCATCCGGGTCGTGCTGGGGATCGTCGTCTACCTCGAGGTCCTGCTGCTCATCCGGGGCGCCCTGCGGGGCGTTGCCGTCGGCGCCCTGGTCTCCGACGCCACGCTCCTGGCCGGGCTCGTCCCGAATGGCCTGTTCGTGTCCATCGCGGTCGCCTATGCGGTGGCGGCGATTCGGATCCTGCGTTTCGGAGCGCTGGTGCAGCAGGCCAACGCGGTGGAGTCACTGAGCCATGTCGACGTGCTGTGCCTCGACAAGACCGGCACGTTGACCGCGAACCACCTCGAGGTGGAGGCCGTGACAAGCCTCGGCGACGCGGACGAGGAAGCCGTCGTCGCGGCGCTCGCCGCGCTTGCCGGCAGCGCGACGGCGCACAACCGGACGAGCGAGGCGATCGCCGCCCGCTGGCCCGCGAATCCCCGCCCGCTCGTGGCCGAGGCGCCGTTCTCCTCGGTGCGGAAGTGGAGCGCGGCGGCATTCGGGATCGAGGACGGGGCGCCCGGCGGCGGGCCGTCCGGTGTGGTCGCCCTTGGTGCCGCTCCGTTCCTGCGGCCGTACCTGGCCCGTGATGCCGATGATCAACCGGCCGGCTGGGCCGAGCTCGAGGCGGCGGCGGGCGGCTGGACGGCGCGTGGGCTCCGGGTGCTGCTCGTGTCGACGCACCCAGATCCGGCGGGTCTCCGACCCGGGACCGACGACGCGGAGGCGACGCTGCCCGACGGCATGCGCGCGCTCGGCCTCGTGGCCCTCCGCGACGAGCTTCGCGCCGATGCCGCGGACACCCTTGCCCGGTTCGTCAATGCCGGCGTCGCGGTCAAGGTGATCTCGGGCGACGACCCGGACACCGTGGTCAGCCTCGCCCGGCAGGCGGGCCTCACGGGCGAGCTGCGCGCGGTCTCGGGCCGGGACCTGGACGACGCCGACGACGACCGCCTCGGCAGGATCGCGAGCGAGACGACGATCTTCGGGCGCATCACGCCGGCCCAGAAGGAACGACTCGTCGACGCCCTCCGGCGAGACGGCCACTACGTGGCGATGATCGGCGATGGCGTGAACGACGTGCTGTCGCTCAAGAAGGCGAACCTCGCGATCGCCATGGGCAGCGGCAGCCAGGCGACCCGCGGCGTGGCGGACATGGTCCTGATCGAGGACACCTTCGGTGCCGTCGCCCGAGCCGTCGAGGAAGGCCAGCGGATCGTCAACGGCATGCAGGACATCCTCAAGCTGTTCCTGACGCGGGTGGCGACGGTCGGGCTGGTCGTGATCAGCTCGCTCGTCGTCGGCGCCTTCCCCATCGACCTGCGCAACGCCTCCGCGCTGACGATCTTCACGGTCGGCATCCCGAGCACCCTCCTGGCCGTGTGGGCCGCTCCCGGCCGGCGCCACCAGGATTCGCTGGCGCGGACGCTGGCGACGTTCGTCGTGCCGGCGGCCGTCGTCTCGAGCCTGCTCGGCCTGGTCGTGTTCTATGGCTCGGTCGCCATGGCCGGGGCCCACGACCCGGCAGGGGTCGAGGTCGCCGGCGCGGAGGCGCGAACGGCGTTCACCTCGTTCCTGGTCTTCGCCGGCCTGTTCCTCGTCGTCTTCGTGGAGCCGCCGATCGAGTGGCTTGCCGTGATCGAGCCGCGGACCGCGGATCGACGACCGACCCTGCTGGCCGCCGTGCTCGCGCTGGGCTACACAGCCACGCTCGTGGTGCCTGCCGCCCGTGACTTCTTTGCCTTCGCGGTGCCCGGGCCGCGCGAGACGGCGCTGGCGCTCGGGGCCGCGCTCCTCTGGGTACCGATCATGCGCACGTTCTGGCGCCGGAAGCTGATCGAGCGGTTCATCGGCGCGGTCGGCGCGGCGGCATGATGCGCACGGCACCGAGGAAAGGAGGGCGGCGCGCATGGGCCTGGTGATGGACCTCGTCGCGGGCGACGACCGCAAGATCCTGCTTGCCGTCGCGGTCGACGACCTCGCCGCGTTCGACGATCCGGCCCGATTCGCGGCGCACATCTCATTCGGCGGCGCCGTCGACCCGACCTGGCTGGACCTGTTCAGCCAGGCCGCCCGCGCCGTCACCGGCCTCGAGGTCCCAACCGATTTCCTCGAGGCCCGGAGCGAGCTCGAGGGCCCCGGCGAGGCCGCCGAGCGCACCGTCGAGCGGATCGACCCGGAGTGGATCACCGCGGTGGCCATGCTCGACGACCACCAGCTCGATGCCGTCGTCGGGCGCTGGATCGATCTCCTCGAGGACGAGCTTGGGGAGCTCGCCCGGGAGGAGAAGCCTTCGGTCCGCAAGTTCGCGACACAGATCGTCGAGTTCGCCCGCGCTGCCGATCACGCTCCGTCGGTGATCCTGGCCTGGTCGCTCTGAGGTCAGAGCGCCCGATCTTCTGCCCCAACCGGCTCTCGCGGGAGCCTCGGATCAGCCGGAGCATGGCGCCGTGACGTCCATGGCGACTGCGCAGCGCGGCGCCGGCCTCGACGGTCCCGTCGCGCACGTCGGGCCGGTCCTCGCGGCCATCCTGCTGACCCTTCGGTTCAGCATCAACAGGCTCAATCGCTGGCTGATGGTGCCGGCACTGCGGCGAGGGCTTGGGCCGTGGGTCGCCACGCCTGCCGGCGGCTACCTCCTGCTGCTCCAGACCCGCGGCCGCCGGACGGGGCTGCCGCGCCAGGCGCCACTGTCCTACCGCATCGCGGATGGGTCGATCTGGGTGCTGGCCGGCTTCGGCCCCGCCACGCAGTGGTACCGGAACCTGATTGCCAGCCCCGAGGTGGAGGTCCGGCTGCCCGGCCGAAGCGTGCGCTGCGTCGCGACCGAGATCGATGCGCCGGAGCTGCGCAGGACGTTCGCGCCGGGCCTGGTGCGGGCCACCGGGCTCCCCGGGCTGCTCATCGGCTGCAACCCGTGGACCGCGCCGGACGATCGGATCCTCGCCCAGCTCGAGGGCGTGCCGCTCATCCGTCTCGACCCGGTCGATGGCCCGATCGCCGCGAGCCCGGACGATCCGGGCGGCCGGGCGTGGCTGTGGCGCCAGGGATTCCTCGGCCTCGTGACCGTCATTGGATTTTGGCTCGTCCGGTTCGGTCGCCGCGGCCGGCCCGGCGCTCAGCGGGTCGGGTAGCCGAGGCTCCTCCACGCAGGTCCGCCCGGGGCCTCGATGAGCTCGACGAGCACGCCGTGGCAGCTCCGCGGGTGCAGGAACGCCACCGGCCCCTCGGCACCCTTGCGCGGGGCGGTGTCGATGAGCTCGACACCGTCGATGCCGAGGCGGGTCAGCTCCTCGGTCAGGTTCGCGACCTCGAAGCAGACGTGGTGGAAGCCCTCGCCCTTGTTGGCCAGAAAGCGGGCGACCCCTGTCGTGTCGTCGGTCGGCTGGACGAGCTCGACCTTCGATTCGCCGACCCCCAGGAACGCGATGCGCACCTGGTCGGACTCGATGTCCATGATCGTCTCGAGCGGCAGGCCGAGGAGGTCGCGGTACATCGGCAGCGCGTCCTCGAGCGACCGAACGACGATCGCCACGTGATGGATGCGCCCCGGCGGCAGGCGCGTGCTGCTCGGCATCGATCTCCTCCCTTCTGGACGCTCCGGCGAATCGCCCTCAGACCGTGATCAGCTCGCGGTGGACTCCCCATGCCGCACGGAGCGAGTTGGCGATCTCGCCGACCGTGGCATACGCCTTGACCGCCTCGATCAGTGGCGGCACCAGGTTGTCGGTGCCGCGAGCCGCCTCGTCGAGCCGGCGCATCGCCGCCGCCCAGGTCGCCGGGTCGCGCTCGGCACGTACCCGCCGCAGGCCCGCGACCTGGCGTCGCTCGGCCTCCGGATCGATGCGCTGGATCGCCGGCGCCGCGCCGGGGGACTCGTCGCGGAAGCGGTTGACACCGACGACGACCTGGTCGCCGGAGTCGATCGCGCGCTGGACGCGGTACGCCGATTCCTGGATCGAGCGCTGCTGGAACCCGGCATCGAGCGCCCGGAGGGTGCCGCCCATCGCGTCGATGTCGTCGAGGTAGCCCTGCGCGGCCGCCTCGAGCTGGTCGGTGAGCGTCTCGACGAAGTACGAGCCGGCGAGCGGGTCAGGCGTCTCGGCGACCCCTGCCTCGTAGGCCAGGATCTGCTGCGTCCGCAAGGCGAGCCGCACGCTCTCCTCGGTCGGCAGCGCCAGCGCCTCGTCGCGCGAGTTCGTGTGCAGGCTCTGCGCGCCGCCGAGGATCGCGGCGAGCGCCTGCATGGTCGTCCGGACCACGTTGTTGTCGACCGACTGCGCGGTGAGCGACGAGCCCGCGGTCTGGACGTGGAAGCGGCACGCCATCGAACGCGCGTTCGATGAGCCGAAGCGCTCCCTGACGATCCGCGCCCACATCCGCCGCGCCGCCCGGAACTTGGCGACCTCCTCGAACAGCTCCGACCAGGCAGCGAAGAAGAAGCTGAGTCGCGGGGCGAAGTCGTCGATCGCCATGCCTCTCGCGATCGCCGCATCGACGTACGCGATCGCATCGGCGAGGGTGAACGCCAGCTCCTGCGCCGCGGTCGCGCCGGCCTCGCGCATGTGATAGCCCGAGATCGAGATCGTGTTCCATTTCGGCAGCTCGCGGGCGCCGAACTCGAAGACGTCGGTCACCAGGCGCATCGACGGCCCGGGCGGGTAGATCCACGTCCCCCGGGCGATGTACTCCTTCAGGATGTCGTTCTGGACGGTGCCGGCGACCTTCGCCCGCTCGACGCCCTGCTTCTCGGCCGCCGCCACGTACAGTGCGACGAGGGTCGCCGCGGTGGCGTTGATCGTCATCGAGGTCGAGACCTCGCCGAGCGGGATGCCGTCGACGAGGGTCTCCATGTCGGCGAGGCTCGAGATCGGGACGCCCACCCGGCCCACCTCTCCCTCCGCCTCGGGTGCGTCGGAGTCGTAGCCCATCTGCGTCGGCAGGTCGAAGGCGACCGACAGGCCCGTCTGGCCCTGCTCGAGGAGGTAGCGGAAGCGGCGGTTCGTTTCCTCCGCCGTCGAGAAGCCCGCATACTGGCGCATCGTCCAGAGCCGGCTGCGGTACATCGTCGCCTGGACGCCGCGGGTGAACGGCGGCTCACCCGGGAAACCGAGGTCCGCGGCCTCGTCCAGCCCCGAGGTGTCCGCCGGCGTGTACAGCTCCCGGATCTCGATGCCCGACGACGTCTCGAACCGGTCGCGACGCTCGGGCGTGCCTTCGACTGCCTTGCGCCGGGTGGTTGCGCGCCATCGCTCGAGCGCGGGATCCGCTGCCTGTCCCCCAGCCTGTCCCCGTTCCGGCCGCGACCCGTCGGTCATTCGATCACGAGCAGGACGTCGCCGAGCTCGACGGTCTGGCCTGGCCCGACTCCCACCCGCGCCACGGTCCCGCCGCGGGGCGCCCGTACTTCGTTCTGCATCTTCATCGCCTCGAGGACCAACAGGCGCCCTCCCGCCTCCACGGCGTCGCCTTCGACGACGTCGACCGTGACGACCCGTCCGGGGATGATCGCACGCACCTCCGAGGGCCCGCCGTGCCCGCCAACGGCCCGCGCGCTCGTGGCCCGCTCGCGCAGGCGCGCGTGGGCCTCCGATTCGACGTCCAGCTCGAACCGCCAGCCGTCGACCACGACCTCGACTCGCGCGATGCCCGCCGCCGCGCGCCGGGCATCCGGCAGCGGACCCAGGAGGAGCGCGTGGCTGCCATCCGCGGCCGTGAGCCGGGCTCGGGGCGCCTCGCCGAGCGTGAGCGATGCCCACCGGCCGCTCAGGTCGACCGCGCTGGACGCTCCGGCTTCCACTCGAATGACCGCCGGGGCCTCGTCCCGACCGCTTCCCGGCGCGAAGGCCACACGCATTTCGGCCGGGGGTCGATGGGCGGGGACATCGGTTGGGCGCCCGTCGTGGGTCTCGCGCTCGTCGTGGGTCTCGCGCCCGTCGCGGGTCTCGCGCCCGTCGCGGCTGCCGGGCCCGCCTAGGTCGCGGGCCATCGATCCACCATCGCCTCGAGCGCGGCGTCGGCCCAGGCGGAGGTGCCGCCGCCCTCAACGGGTTCGACCGCCCGCTTGCCGTCCCCGGCAACCGACAGGCCGGCGGCCAGCCGTGCCAGTGGCGCCGCCTCGGCAACTGCGGCCGGCCCGTCCCAGTGCTCGGCGACCCAGCTCGTCGAGACGTTGCCGGCCCGGAACCCCGCGTGGCCAGCGACGAACCGATGAAACGGCAGGGTGGTCTGGATCCCGGCGACCTCGGTGCCCGCCAGGGCATCGCTCAGGCGATCGATCGCCGCGGCCCGGTCCGGCGCATGGACCATCACCTTGGCGAGCAGGTTGTCGTACTCGGGTGGAACCCGGTCGCCTGCCACCGCGGCGGTATCGACCCTGATCCCCTCCCCCACGGGCATCGACCAGTGGCGGATGAGCCCGGGCGTCGGGGTGAAGTCGCGTCCGGGATCCTCGGCCGAGAGCCGGACCTCGATCGCGTGGCCGGTCACGGGCCGTTCGGCGGCCAGCATGGCCGCGTCGGAGAGGGGCCAGCCGGCGGCGAGGCGGAGCTGCTCCCGCACGATGTCGACGCCGGTGACCAGCTCGGTCACCCCGTGCTCCACCTGGAGGCGCGTGTTCACCTCGAGGAAGTGGTACGAGCCGTCGGGGGCGCGCAGGAACTCGGCGGTCGCGGCGTTGGTCAGGCCCGCCGCCTTCCCCACCGAGACCGCCAGGCCGTGGAGCATCCGCCGCTCGTCATCCGAGAGGCCCGGTGCGGGCGCCTCCTCGACGAGCTTCTGATGGCGCCGCTGGATCGAACAGTCGCGCTCCCCCAGCGCGATGACCCGACCGGATGTGTCGCCAAGCAGCTGCACCTCGACGTGGCGCGCCGGCAGGATCTCGCGCTCGAGGTACACCCGGCCGTCGCCGAAGGCGCTGGCCGCCTCCCGGGACCCCTCCACCAGGGCGACCGGAAGCTCCCCCGCCGTCGCGACACGACGCATGCCCCGCCCGCCGCCGCCGGCGGCTGCCTTCACCAGGAGCGGGAATCCGATTGCCCGGGCCTCTGCCAGGAGTGGCGGCAGGTCGTCGGCGCGGTCAATCGCAGCCGCCTCGAGGGTTCCGGGCACGATGGGCACGCCCGCGTCCCGGGCCAGCCGTCGCGCCCGGAGCTTGTCGCCCAGCGCCTCGATGGCGTCTGGCGTCGGGCCGATGAAGACGATGCCGGCGGCGAGCGCCGCGCGGGCGAAGGCGGCCCGCTCCGCGAGGAAGCCGTAGCCCGGATGGATGGCGTCAGCCCTCGTCGTCGCCGCCGCGGACAGGATCGCCGCGATGCTCAGGTAGCTCTCTGTCGGCGGTGGTGGCCCGATTCGGACCGCCGCATCGGCGAGCCGGACATGCGCCGCCCGGGCGTCGGCATCGCTGAACACCGCGACGGTCTCGAGGCCAAGCGCACGGCAGGCCCGGATGATCCGCACTGCGATCTCACCGCGGTTGGCGATGAGGACCCGACGAAACGGCAGCTCCTCCCGGGCGTCCAGCTCACCAGCGGCGGAGCCGTCTTTGCGCAAAGACACGGTGTCGGCCGGCTGCCTGCGTCTCGAAGCCTGGGTCACCTGCGGCACCGAATCAGGGGTTCCGCCCCAGCTAGAGCGGGATGTTCCCATGCTTCTTCCGCGGATTCGTGTCGCGCTTCCCGGCGAGCGCCTCGAGGCCCGCGATGAGTCTCGGCCGGGTCTCCGACGGTCGGATGACATCGTCGACGTAACCGCGGCCCGCGGCAATGTAGGGATTGGCGAATCGTGTCTCGTACTCCGAGACCAGCCGCGCGCGCTCCGCGTCCTGGTCGTCCGCGCGCGCGAGCGCGTCCTTGAAGATGATCGCAACGGCACCAGCCGGACCCATCACCGCGATCTCCGCGGACGGCCACGCGAGATTCAGATCGCCGCGGATGTGTTTGCTGCTCATGACGTCGTAGGCGCCGCCGTAGGCCTTGCGGGTGATGACGGTGAGCTTCGGCACGGTCGCCTCGCAGTAGGCGTACAGCAGCTTCGCGCCGTGGCGGATGATCCCGCCGTGCTCCTGGCCAACCCCGGGCAGGAACCCGGGCACGTCGACGAACGTGATCAGCGGCACATTGAAGGCATCGCACGTCCTGACGAATCGCGCTGCCTTCACGGAGGCGTCGATGTCGAGGGCGCCCGCGAGCACCGATGGCTGCTGGGCGACGATGCCCACGCTTTGTCCGCCCAGGCGGGCAAAGCCGACGATGATGTTCTGGGCCCATCCCGGTTGGATCTCGAGCCACGAATCGCGATCGATGACGCCGCGGATCACCCCGTGCATGTCGTAGGGCGCCTGGGGCTCGTCGGGCACGATCGAATCGAGCGCCGCGTCCATGCGATCAACCGGATCGTCCGACTCGAGCATCGGCGGTCGGTCGAGATTGTTCGATGGCAGGTACCCAAGCAGCTGCCGAGCTGCCACCAGGGCGCTCGCCTCGTCGGGGGCTGCGAGGTGCGCGACCCCGCTGCGCGTCGTGTGCGTCGTCGCGCCTCCGAGATACTCGGCATCGACCTCTTCGTGGGTAACGGTCCTCACGACGTTCGGCCCGGTCACGAACATGTAGCTCGTGCCCTCGACCATCACCGTGAAGTCGGTCATTGCCGGCGAGTACACCGCGCCACCGGCGCACGGGCCGAGGACGACCGAGATCTGCGGCACGACCCCGGAGGCGAGGACATTCCGCAGGAAGATCTCGGCATAGCCGCCGAGCGATGCGACGCCCTCCTGGATTCGTGCCCCGCCCGAATCATTGAGGCCGATGACTGGCGCGCCGACCTTCAACGCCAGGTCCATCACCTTGCAGATCTTCTCGGCGTATGCCTCCGACAGTGAGCCACCGAAGACTGTGAAGTCCTGGCTGAAGACGTAGACGGTTCGACCGTCGATGCGGCCATGGCCCGTGACGACGCCGTCGCCGAGCGGGTGGTTGTCCGCGATGTCTGACTCCGTCGATCGGTGGACGACAAATCGGTCGAGCTCGACGAACGAATCGGCGTCGAGCAAGAGCTCGAGGCGCTCGCGCGCAGTCAGCTTGCCGGCGTTGTGTTGTTTCTCCACGCGGTCCGCTCCCCCGCCGAGCAACGATTCGGCGCGAAGTGCCTCGAGCTGCGCGAGTCGCTCATCGTTTGTGGGCACCGCGGAATCTCCCGTGTCTTTGTGCAAGGACAGTGGCGGGGAAGGCTCGCGAGTCATGATAGTCGCGCCGAATCGGCGGGCAGCTCGTCGCGAAACGAGACCAGCAATGCGCCCCGACTATCCACACTTCGGTGCACAACTCGCCCATCCTGTGGATAAGTCGAGGCCACCGGAAGGCCCTCGCTGCGCTAGCATCCAGACCGGCGTCCGGGCCTGCGCCACGGCCATCTGGATTCGCTGCCGGCATCCCCCGACCGGCACCCGTGTACACGCACCTTCGCGAGAGAACGAGGTGAACGCCCGGTGACAAACGTGATCGCGATCGCCAATCAGAAGGGCGGTGTCGGCAAGACGACCACGGCCATCAACCTGGCCGGCGCCCTGACCGAGGATGGGCTCAGGGTCCTGTGCATCGACATGGACCCGCAGGCGAATCTCACCGCCGGCCTCGGCATCAACCTGAACACCGTCGAGGCCTCGATGGCCGACGTGCTGGTCGGACGCGCGACGATCGACGAGATCATCCGCCCGACGGAGACCGAGGGCATCGACATCGCCCCGGCACACATCGATCTCGCGGCAACGGAGGGCGAGCTGTTCACCATGCTCGGCCGCGAATCGCTGCTGCGCGACGCGCTCGAGGGCCGGCTGCGCAAGCGGTACGACTACGCGTTGATCGACTGCCCACCGAACCTCGGGCTCCTGACGGTCAACGGCCTCGTCGCCGCGGACGGCGTGATCATCCCGGTCCAGACGCAGTACTACGCGATGAAGGGCCTGACCAACCTGGTCAAGGTCATCAACACGATCCGGCTCAAGCTCAATCGGAAGCTGAAGATTCTCGGCCTGCTGCCGACCTTCTTCGACGGGCGGACGAACCTCGCACGCGACATGCTCGACGAGCTGCGCGTCGTCGGCGACCACCACGTCTTCAACGCGATCATCCGAAGCACGGTGAAGCTCGGCGAAGCACCGCTCGTTGGGCGTCCGATCACGACATACGCTGGTAGCTCGGACGCGGCACGGACATACCGCGAGCTCGCGCGGGAGGTTGTCGACCTTGGCTAGAACGGATTTCCGCGCCGCAGCCGCGCGGCGCCTCTCGGAAGAGCGCGAGCTCTCCCCCGCGATCGTCAGCCTCCTCTCGAATGACCGCCAGGGCCGACCCCGCGGCGGCGTCCGCAACGTCGACATCGATCGGATCACGCCGAACCCCGAGCAGCCCCGACTCGCCTTCGACCAGACCTCGCTCGACGAGCTGGCCGCGTCGATCCGCGAGCACGGCGTCCTCCAGCCCATCCTCGTCCGCCCGCTCGACGGTGGTGACTACCAGCTCATCGCCGGCGAACGGCGCTGGCGTGCCTCGAGAGCTGCCGGCCTCAGCACCATCCCCGCCCTGGTCGAGGAGATCGACGACGACACGGCGCTGGAGATCTCGCTCATCGAGAACCTCCAACGCGAGGATTTGACGCCGCTCGACGAAGCCGCGATGTACGACCGGATGGTCCGCGACCACGGCTATTCGGTGCGTCGACTCGCCCAGAAGCTGGGTAAGGACAAGGGCTACCTCGAGAACCGGCTCCGGCTTGCCGACGCGCCGGAAGAGATTCGGGAGCTGGTGTCCTTGCGCAAAGACACCCTGTCCCATGCCTACGAGCTGCTGAAGGTCGACGACCCGAAGAAACGCAAGCGACTCGCAGCCCAGGTCGCCCGGGGCGAGCTCACGCTCATCAAGCTGCGCGACCGTATCGAGGGACGGCCAACCCGTTCCGCGCCGTCCGGCCCGCCGATCGAAGATGCGGAGCTCGAGCCCGTCCACGACGACATGAGTGACGAGGCCGAGGCTGCCTGGACCGGGAAGGCACACGATGTCGGCCGGGCCGACCTGACCGATGATGCCCTCGTCTCGGCCAAGACGCAGCTGGCCGACGCGGTCGAGGCGTTCATGGACGTGCTTCGCGCACCGGGGGTGGTCCACGACATCAGCTCGGTGGACCGGGCCAACCTTGCCAAGTACCTGATGATCGCCAAGCTCCGCCTCGAGAACGCGATCGCAGTCGTTCGCAGCGAAGGCGCCTAGGCACAGCACGCAGCGAACGCTGCCGTCCGCCCACGGCGCCAACGGTTCGGAAAACGAAGAGCCTCGCCGGGGTTACCCGGCGAGACTCTCTTCGTGTCGCTCGGCCTTCCGGACCGGCGAGCGCCCGGATGTGGGCCGGCTACTGGCTGTGGCCCTGGCCTTTGCCTTTCCCGTCGCTCTTGCCGTGTCCCGTCGAGGCGCCCGCGGCTGTCGGCGCCTGGGCGGCCGGGTCTTCGGTGCACGACTGGGCATCAGGCTTGCCCTGGTGCGCCCAGCACTTCACGAACGAGCCATGGTTCGAGAACCACTCGGGCCACGTCGTCTGCTGCGCCGCCCAGCACACGATCGAACCATGGCGCATCAGCGCCAGGTCCTCTGGCGTCAGCGTGGTCGGGTCGGTCGTGCAGTTGTCAGCCGTGTCAGTGTTCTCGTCGGGCGCGGCATTCTCGTCCGTGCTCTCATCCGTGGTCTCGTCCGTGGTCTCGTCGGCGGTCGTCTGGTCATCAGCAGCCCCGACGGGCACGGTCTTGCCCGAATGGGCCGCGGCGTTGGCGAGGCCGGTCGAGGTCGGCTGGGCTCCGAACGCGAGGCTCGCCGAGAGGGCGATGGCCGCGAAGGCGATCAGGAAACCGCGAAGCCGGTGGATCATCTTGGTCACGATGGCGTACCCCTGAGCGAAATACCTGACACGGACCATAACGCCCTCTCGCAGCCATTGTTAGGGGGTCATCCGGACCCCGGTACTTTGGTCCGGTGCGCGACTGCAGCACCCTGGCCGGCCTCGCCGGGCCGTCGGAGAGCACGCGCGGCGAGCAGCGCCGGCGGCGACATCAGCCCACCGCTCCCCAACCCGAGGCGACCGCGACACCGGCCAGCCAGCAGACGCCCAGGACGAGGGTTCCAACGCCTTCGAGCTCCCAGCCGCGCTCGCGCGTTCCCGGTCCGGCTGCAGCCACCAGCGCCGTCCCCGCGGCGACCAGCAGCGCGCCGAGCGGCAGGCCGAGCATTCGGATGATGCCGAGGATGCCAGGCGGACCATCGGTCGCGTCGAGGGCTGCGGGGCCAGGGGCCGACACGAACGCCACCGCGACCGCGGCGCCGAAGAGCACCGCATGCGTGGCCCACGCCGAATTGCGACCCAGCCGGACCGGCAGCGTCCCCTTGCCCGCGAGCTTGTCCCGCTCCAGGTCGACGAGGCCATTCCCAAGGATCAACGCGGCACCGGCCAGCACGGCGGCAGGGACGATGGCAAGGAGCGTGGCGGGAACGCCGCCGGCCACGCCGAGCCAGCCGAAGATCGGCACCAGCGGGAGCGCGAGCGAGAGCGGCAGCCAGGACAGTGCCGTTCGCGAGAGGCGGAGGTCGTACAGGTAGCCGAGGCCCATCGCCGCCGTGGCCACGGCGATCGCGCCGATTCCGGAAGGCGCCGCCAGCGCCAGCGCGAGCCCGGCCGTCACGACTGCCCAACCCCGCGCAACGCGCATCGACAGCAGGCCGGCCGGGATCGGCTTTCCCGGCTTGGCCACTTGGTCGAGCTCGACGTCGGCAACGTCGTTCACGGCGCCGATCGACAGCTGCATGCACAGCATCGACAGGCCCAGACGGGCCGCCGTCACCGGGTCGCCACCGGCGACCAGCGCGATCCCGGCCGTCGCGACGGCGTTCAGCAGTGACGGAAAGGCGTGGCTGAGTCGGACCAGCCCGACTGCGAGACGAAGCGGTCCCGGCCAGGAGGCCGGCTCAGACGTAGACCAGCTCGTCGAAGTTCGCGACCAGGTAGTCGATCAGCCGGCCGCGGCTGTCGGACACGAGCCCGCGGATGCCCGGCACGAGCGCCCACAGGCTGATCGTCGGCACGATCAGGTGACCAGCCGCGTCGCGCCCGAGCGTGCGCGGTGCGCCGCCGCCGAAAGCGAACACCCGTTCGAATTCTGCCTCGCTGAGCTTCGCCGCGGACCGGAAGTCGTCGACGACCTTCACGATCCCCCGCCGCTTGACGACATCGCGCATGAGCTCGGACACCCAGGCGTCGATCTGGTCATCGGACTGGTCGCGCAGGCGCGCCCGGTACTGCCTTGGGTCCGCCGAGAGCCCGGTGCCGCTCATCGCGGCCGAGTATGCCAGAGGGTCCGCGGGCGAGCGCGAGCCCGCAGCGGTGGGGCCACGAGCCCGCCAGGAGGCAGCACGAGCCCCAACGGAAACGCACGGGCCCCAACCGAGGCGGCGCGACCGCGCCCCAGCCGGACGTCCCTAGCCGGCGGCAGCCCCGGACGTCCCGGAGGGCCCGAAGGGGACCTCCGACGGGTCCGGTCCATGGACCAGCGACGCGGCGTCGCGGCCACCGGGACCCCAGTCGTTGAACATGTCCGTGAGCCTGCGGCCGATCGGGCCGGGTCGCGGCAGGTCGCGGTCCTCGGCGACCATCGCGCGGACGGCATGCCAGGCACGAGCCGTGTAGCGCGCCACGACCTCGCGTGTCGGCCGCTCGCCGGTCGGGATGGGCTCGCCGATTCGGAGCAGCACGCGGCCCCGGAAGTGAGCCCACGACGTGCCCGTGATCGCGAGGGGCACGATCGGGACGCCGGCCCGCAGCGCCAGGTATGCGGCGCCCTCCTCGAATGGCAGAAGGTCGCCTTCATGGACGTGGATCGCACCCTCCCCGGCGATCGCGAGCACCCCGCCCGAGTCGAACACGGCCTGGGCCCGCTTCACCGACGTGAGCATGTCGTCCTTGTTCGGGCTGAACGGCACCGGGATGCCGGTCCACCACATGAACCGGTTACGGCCGCCCTGGCGGATGTCCGCCTGCTTCGGCCCGAACATGTACAGGCGTGGCCGCTTCGGGAAGGCCGCGATGACGAGGAGCGTGTCCATCCAGCTGAGGTGGTTGAAGACGTACAGGGCCGGCTCATGCAGGAACCGCTCGGGGTTGACCACGGAGATGCGGAACCACGTCTTCATGACCGTCGACGCGAGCCAGCGCGAGAACCAGTGCCGGAACGCGCGCTGGAACTCGGAGAGGTCGCCGCGCGGCAGGTTGCGGATGGCGGTCGCTTCGTCCATGTGCCGGCGCCGGCGCGGGCTGTTCGGCGCCAGGTCCACATGCGCATCCAGCGCGCCGCGCCGGGTCGCTTCGACGATCGGATCCGTGGCGGCGGGCGTTGTGGCGCCGGCGGTCGCGTCCGTGCCGCCCATCGCGCGATCGAGCGTGACCTCGCTCACCGGTTCTCCCCTCCCACCGAGCGGGAGCCTAGCATCCGAGCCCCCGCGCGAACCACCGCGCAGGGAACCGTCGGCGCCGCTGGGCGGTAGCACACCGTGCCAATCGGCACTCCACCCCGGGCACCTGCCTCGCTATGGTTGGCACACGCCCGGGCGTCGCGGGGCGGGTGGAGGGCGCGCTCATGCACATCGATCGGCGACTCCTTGGCTGGGGAGCATTCTTCATTCTCGTCGGGGGCATCCCGCTTGCGGTCCGGGCCGGGCTGCTGGACGAGTCCCTCGTCAGCCAGTGGGGCCAGCTCTGGCCGCTCCTCCTGATCGGCTGGGGCATCGGCCTCCTGCTGCGGAGCACGTCCGTCGACTGGCTGGGCGGCGCCCTCGTCGCGATCACCTTCGGCGTCATGGGCGGTGGTCTCCTGGCCACGGGCTGGCGTGGCTTGCCGCTCGCCACGGGTTGTACGAGCGATGCGCCCACGACCGCGTTCCAGGCTCGGAGCGGCGACCTCACGTCGAGCGCCCAGGTGGACGTCGACTTCAACTGCGGCTCGCTCGCGGTGACGGCGGTCGATGGCACGGCCTGGAGCCTCACGGGTACCGACCGCGATGCCCGTGGTCCACGGATCACGAGCACGAGCTCGCACCTGTCGATCAAGCCCGATGACACCGCCTCGTTTCCCGGCACCGGTCGATCGAGCTGGAACCTGGCGATTCCTCGCGGCCCGATCGTCGACCTGTCCCTGACCCTGAACGCCGGCGACGGCACCGTCGACCTGGGCGGCGCGACGCTGGGCTCGGCGAACATGACCCTCAACGCGGGCAAGCTGGACATCGACCTGAGCGCCGTCGCCAGCGCCGGCGACGTCACCGCCACGGTCAACGCGGGTGCGGCGGCGATCAGCCTCAACGCGAACGATCGCGACGTGAACGTGTCGCTCAACGCGGGCTCGCTGCAGGTCTGCCTGCCGGCAGGCGCCCCCATCCGGGTCAACTGGTCCGGGACGCTCGGCTCCAACAACTTCTCGGCGGCGGGCTTGACGCAGACCGGCGATTCGACGTGGACGAGCTCGAGCTTCGCCGAGAGCCAGCCTCATACGGAGCTGCGCGCGAGCGCCAATGCGGGCAGCTTCGAGCTGCGATTCGGAGGCACCTGTCATGCGTGAACGCCTGTACCGCTCACGAACCGACCGCATGATCTTCGGCGTGGCCGGCGGCATGGCCGACTGGTTCGACCTCGATCCCTCGCTCGTCCGGCTGGTGTGGGCCCTGCTGATCCTCGCCGGCGGCGTCGGCCTGCTGCTCTATATCGTCGCGGCGATCGTGATCCCGGAGGAGCCCATCGGCTACCTCGGCGCTCCGCCGCCACCCGGCTCCGGCGCCCCTGCCGCGGCCGCGAGCGGTCCCGACGCCGCGGCGGCGGGCTCCACCGCGGACCCCAATGCCGACTGGTACGCCCGTCGCCAGGCGCGCCGCGCGGCCCGCGCGCAACGGCTCGGCGGCGGCGGCGGCGCCATCGTGTTCGGCCTGATCCTGATCGCGCTCGGCGGCTGGTTCATCATCGACCGCTACCTGCACATCAATTCGGCGCTCGTGCTGCCGGGCATCCTGATCGTGCTCGGCGCCGTGCTCGTCGTCGGCGCCCTGAGTCGATCCGGGAAGGGCTGACGCCCGGCTCATCGCGGACTCGACATCGGCGCGACACGGTTGCGTCATGGCCTGCGGGTAGGATTCGGCGCGTCACCGACTCGACCTGAGGAGATCCACGCGCCCATGTTCTCGTTCCTCAAGCCCAGGATGCCCACCGCGACCGACGCCCTTCCGGGCCGTACCGAGCCGATCCTCGAACCCGGGCGCCACGCCATCCTCGGCACCCCCATCGCCGGCCCATATCCCGACGGCTTCCAGATCGCCGAGTTCGCGCTCGGCTGCTTCTGGGGCGAGGAGAAGACGTTCTGGGCACAGCCCGGCGTCTGGACGACCGCCGTCGGCTACCAGGGCGGCTACACGCCCAACGCAACGTACAGGGAGGTGTGCACCGGGCAGACCGGCCACGCCGAGTCCGTGCGCGTCGTGTTCGACCCGTCGAAGACGACCTACGAGCAGCTGCTCAAGGTCTTCTGGGAGAGCCACGATCCGACCCAGGGCATGCGCCAGGGCAACGACATGGGCACGCAGTACCGCTCGGCGATCTTCGTGCACGACGACGCCCAGCGCGCGGCGGCCGAGGCCTCCAGGACGATGTACCAGGCGCAGCTGTCCGCCGCCGGCTACGGCGAGATCACGACCGAGATCGTCGGACCGCCCGCGCCGATGTTCTACTTCGCCGAGGACTACCACCAGCAGTACCTCGACAAGGTGCCCAGCGGCTACTGCCCGAACCACAGCACCGGGGTCCGCCTGCCGAGCGACTTCGGCATCCCGGCGACGCCGCTCCAGTACGTCGAGTAGCTGGGCGACCCACGCCTTCCGGACCCAGGCCTGACCTGACGGCCGCGCCAACCGGCGCGGCCGTTTCTGTACGCTCCGAGGGATGGACCAGCCGCGCCTGTGGATCGTCCGGCACGGCGAGACGACGTGGGCTCGCCTTGGACGGCACACGAGCCGGACCGACGTCCCGCTGACGAGGACCGGCCGGGACGACGCTCGCCTGCTCGGCGAGGCCCTCGCGAGGGAGCGTTTCACCCTCGTGCTCTCGAGCCCCAGGAAACGCGCCCTCGATACGGCGCGACTGGCCGGTTTCGGCGACCGGGTCGAGGTCAGCGACGACCTCGTCGAGTGGGACTACGGCGCCGACGAGGGCCGCACCACCGCACACATCCGGGCCGAGCGTCCGGGTTGGACCATCTGGGCCGACGGGCCAAAGGACGGCGAGGCGGCCCGCCACGTGGGCGCTCGCGTCGATCGCGTGATCGCGCGCGCCCGCGCCCTCGAGGGCGACACGCTTGCGTTCGCCCACGGGCACGTCCTGCGCGCCCTCACCGCCCGCTGGCTCGCGCTGCCGGTTCGCGACGGCCGCCTGTTCGAGCTCGCCACGGCCACGATCTCGATCCTTGGCTGGGAGCGCGAGCAGCCGACCATCGAGCGCTGGAACGACCCGACCGACAGGCGGGGAATCGCAGGGAAATGATGAAGGGGGCCCGCCGGGCGCCCCCTTCGAGAAACGAAGCGACCCTCGTCGCCGAGGGTCTCGTCGCTACTTCTTGGTCGTCTTCTTGGCCGCTGCGGTCTTCTTGGCGGGGGCCGCCTTCTTCATCGCGCCGGCCTTCTCGTGGTGGCTCACCCGGATGGACCTCCCGTGTGCCCGACCTCACCTGCTGGGTCGATTGCGCCCGAGTCTATCGCCGTGCGCGGTCGCTGGGGACGAGCGCGAGGGAGGCCACGCCGAGCACCAGGAACGCGGCGGCGCTGACGATCCCGGCCCGCAGGCCGATCGCGGCCCAGGCGGTCGACGCGATCGATGCGCCGGCGATGATCCCGAGGTTCGACAGGGCGCTGACCAGGCCGAAGGAGCGGCCTCGCCGCCCCGAGTCGGTCGCCACGGCGAGGAGCGCAAACCATGACGACGTCGACGCCGTCAGCCCGCCGCCGGCGAGCACTGCCGTGGCGAACAGGATCGGCACCGAAGCGCCGAGGAGCAGCGCGACGGTGTTCGACAGGACGAGCGCGCTCCCGATGGCGACCATCCGGCGGCGGCCGGTCCGGTCGGCCGACCGGGCGAGCAACGGCCCGAGCACGATCGCGCCGATTCCGAACGGCACGAAGAACAGCTGCACGAACACCTGGGGCAGCCCGAGGACCTGGGTCGAGTACGGCGCGAACGTCGTGATCCAGCTGCCGTACGAGCCGTTGAACGCGAGGCTCCAGAGGGCCAGCAGGACGAGCGGTCGGATGCTCGCCCAGCGGCCCTCGGGCTCCGCAGGGGCCATGGCGGCCGGCCCCGTCGCGACCTCTGGCGCAAGCTCGGTGGCTTCGGGCAGGGCCAGCGCAGGCTCGGGGCCCGACTTCGGCGCGCGCTCGGCGGGCAGGAGCAGGAACGCCGCGACGCCGGCCACGGTTGCCGTGCACCCGACAACGAAGAACGGCACGTGCAGGTCGCGCGCGGCGAGGATCGCGCCCAGCAGCGGTCCCAGCACCGAGCCCGTCGAGCCCGCCGCCGAGACGACGCCGCTCGTGAACGCGAGCCGCGCCTGCACCGTGACCCGGGCGATGTACAGCCGCTCGGCGATGATGGTGAGCCCGCCGCCCAGCCCGGAGAACGCCCGGAACGCGATCAACGGAATTGCCGCGGCGGTGGTCGCGATCAGGAAGTTGCCGGTCGCATAGATCGCCTGCCCGAGCGGCATCTGGCGACGAGGCGAGATCCGCGAGCTCAGGAAGCCCGAGGCGAGCTGGCCGATGGTGGACGTCACCGAGAAGGCGCTGACCATCAGCCCGACCTCGGCCGGGGTCGCGCCCACGGCGACCGCGTACAGCGGCAGCAGCGGGAGCATGATCGACACGCCCGCGTTGGAGATGAACGACAGGAGGGCGAGGACCGCGATCGAGCGGTCGATCTCGGCGGCGATCGCGCCGATCCGGGTCCTGGCCGCCAACCGCACCGCAGGAGGGTAGCGGCGCGCGCGACCTCAGCGAAGCCGGGCCGAGAGGAAGGTCAGGGCGTCGCCCCCGAGCTGGCCGGCGATCAGCCGGATCGAGCCGTCGCTCGCGTCGAAGACGGTGATCGAGGCCTGCTGCGCGATCCTGTTGCGACCCGCGGCGTCGACGCCCGGCAGGCCGGCGGCGAAGACGAGCTTGCCGTCGGCGCTGACGGCGATCGACACGTAATCCGCGGTCGGCTGCCAGACCGTGGCCGGCTCGAGCGTCGTCGCGTCGAACACGAACACGCCCGTCGAGCCGGCCACGTCCCGTTCGTCCGCACCCTCCCTGATGCCGATCGCGTAGACACGCGAGCCATCGGGCGACACGGCGAGCGCCCCGCGCAGCCACGACTTTGCCGCCGCGGCCGGGGCGAGCCAGTTGCCGAGGGCGGCGAGCGGCCCCGCATCGGCTGCGGCGATGCCCTTGCCCGAGGTCTTGTCACCCGACGCCAGGTCGACGCGCGTCAGCACCTCGCTCGACGGATCCCACACGTACAGCTTCGAGCCGTCGGCGCTCACCGCCGTGGGGTCGGTGTCGATGCCCGTGCTGCCCGAGATGCGGACGTCGCCGAGCAGCGAGTTGTCGGGCCCGAGTCGGCGGATCACCGTGAGCTCGGCGCCACCGCTCGTGCACGCGACCCAGAACGCGCCTTCGGGCAGGGGTCCGGCCCGGACGACGCTGCCGCCGCAGTCGCTCGCGGTCGGCACGAGCTTCGCGTCGGCGAGCTGGCCCGCGTCGAGCGACGCGGTGAAGACGTGGTTCTCGAAGGTGTAGGTCGGTTCCTGCGACGCGGGCGGGCTCCACTCGTAGAAGCCGCGCGCGATGAGCACGCTGCCGGTATGGATCATGCCCGCGACGCGCGGCGCTTCGATCACCCGCCGCGTGTCCCCTTCCCCGTCGGTCGCGTCGGGCAGGTCGAGCCGGCTCGCGATCGACCCGTCCGCGAGGTCGACGACAACCACGCCGCTGTGCCACACGGGGTGGGCACGCAGGCTCCAGCCGACGAAGCCATACCGGCCGTCGTCGCTGAACGAGACGTCGGTCAGGACGTGGGCCGGCCGCTCGGGCACGAAGATCGACGCATCGCGTGGATCAGGTTCGCCCGAGAACTGCTCGATCGGCGTGCTGCCGGCCAGCTTGCCCCGGGCGTCGTAGCGCTCGAGGGAGACCGACACGTCCGTCGGCTGGCCTCCGATGTTCCCGGACTCGGCGACGCACAGGCAGACCATCGAGCCATCGGCCGCGACGCGCAGCTGGCTGGCCGAGCTCTTGCCCGTCAGCGGCCCGTTGATCGAGCCGGTCGTCAGGTCGACGCGGGCGAAGTCGCCCCGCTCGCTGCGCATCACGACGATCGCCGGATCGGGCTCGTCGCCCGTGACCAGGAGCTTGGGCAGCGACGTCGCCCGGGCGCCGGGGCTCGCGCTCGGGCCGCTGCCCGAGGACGGCTCCGGCGTCTTGCCCGGCTCGGGTGGGCGGGTGATGAGGACCGCGACGAGCGCCCCGACCACGGTCAGCGCCACTGCCGCCGTCGCCGCCTGGCCGAGGCGCCCGAACCAGGCCTCGGCCGCGACCAGGCGCCGGGTCCGGGAGCTGCGGACGCGCGCACGCCAGCCGGGAGCGTCGAGCCGGACCGGCGGCATGGTCCACTCCTCCGCCACGTCGCGGACGAGCTGCTCGATCGTCGCGTCGTCGTAGCCGGCGGAGTGCGGATCGCGGGTCATGGGAGCACCTCGGGCGGCTCGGTCGACGTGCCGCGGCGAGCAGCCGTCGCGCTCGTTGCGGGGGCAGCGGAAGGCATCGCGCCCTCGGCGTCGAGGGCGGCCACGGCAGGGTCGTCGGCCTCGAGGCGCCGGCGGATCGCGGCGTGGGCCCGCGACAGGGTCGAGCCGACGGTCCCGCTGCTGATCCCGAGGAACGTTCCGATCTGGGCGTAGTCGTAGCCGTAGTAGTGGCGCAGGACCAGGGTTGCCCGGACCTCGGGCCGGAGCCCGTCGAGCGCGTGCTCGACGGCCTGGCGCCGCGTGACCTCATCCGCGGGATCGGGCTGGCCGGTCCGCTCGAGCGACGTCGCCGCGCGGCCGAGCACCGGCAGCGCGAGCCGGCGCACCCGTCGGCGGCGCAGCTGGTCCAGCGCGAGGTGCACGACGATCCCGTGCAGCCAGCCCTTGAGCGGCCGCTGGCGGTCGTACTGGTCCCAGCGCTCCCATGCCCGGGCGAACGTCTCGTGGGTCGCGTCGAGC
This sequence comes from Patescibacteria group bacterium, assembly GCA_035495215.1. GTDB lineage: Bacteria > Chloroflexota > Limnocylindria > Limnocylindrales > CSP1-4 > UBA5189. The sequence goes on along the minus strand of DATJGH010000096.1, from coordinate 8,106 downwards.
GCGTCGTCGGGATCGCGGAGGATGCCGTAGGCGACGCGGTACACGTCGTTGGCGTGGTCGCGATAGGCCTGGTCGGCGGCGCGGTCCCGCTCGCTCTCGATCACGGGGTACCTACGCCCGGGTTCGCCGAAACGTTGCCATCGGCTTGCCTTCTCGCGTTGCCCGCCCGGTTCTGCACGGCGGCCATGATCCACGTATCGTCCCCGGGTGCCCCAGACCATCCGGCCGATCCGGCCCAGCGAGCGGCCGGCCTGGTTCCAGGCGTTCGCCGCCGCGTTCTACATCTGGCAACACGACCCGAACGCACTGGCGGCTGTCCGACGGCACCACTTCGACCCGAAGCGGATGATCGCTGCGTTCGATGGCGACCGGATCGTCGGCACGTTCCGCACCTTCGGCGCGAAGCTGACGCTGCCCGGCGGCGCGCGCGTGCCGGTGAGCTCGGTCACGGCCGTGAGCGTCCTCCCGACCCATCGCCGGCGGGGCACGCTCACCCGGCTGATGGCCGACGACGTGGCGAGGAGCGTCGCGCGCGGCGACGCGGCATCGGTGCTGATCAGCGCGGAGTGGCCGATCTACGGCCGCTTCGGCTATGGGCCGGCCACGTGGCACGCCCAGTGGACCCTGCGGGTTCGCGCCGCGCAGCTGGCGGGCGAGCCGAGCGGCACGGTCGAGATCCTCCAGCCACTCCAGGCGCGCGAGATCCTGCCGGAGCTGTACGAGCTCCACGCAGCTGCCCAGCCCGGCGAGCTCAGCCGGCCGGACGAGAAGTGGGACGTCGACCTCGGCCTGATCGAGCTCCCCGGCCGGCCTCGCTGGCGTGGCTCGATCGCGGTCCATCGCAACACCACCGGCCAGCTGGACGGGTACGCCCGCTACCGAGGCGAGGAGGTCTGGCCGGAGGGCATCCCGGACAATGTGCTCCTCCTCGACGAGCTGCACGGCGTGACCCTGGCCGCCGAGCTCGAGCTGTGGCGTTACGTGCTCCAGATGGACCTCACCGCCACGATTCGCGCCGAGACGCGCCGCGAGCACGAGCCGCTCCAGTGGTACCTCGGCGACGCGCGGGCCGCGCGCGTGACGGCGCTGTCCGACTTCCTGTGGCTGCGCCCGCTCGACGTGGAGCGCCTGCTGCGCTCGCGCCGCTACGACCGCGACGGGGAGCTGGTCATCGCGGTCACCGACGTGGTCGATGGCAGGCCCGGCCCCGCAGCCGGTCGCTACCGGCTGGCCGTCAGTGGCGGGGCCGGCGAGTGCGTCCGCACGGACGCGGCGCCGGACCTGACGATCGAGGCCCGGACGCTCGGTGCCGCGATCCTCGGCGGAACCCGCCTGGTCGACGCCAGCCGGTCGAGCGCGACGGTCGAGCATCGGCCCGGCGCACTGGCCGAGGCCGACGCAATCCTGTGGACCGCCGCGGCGCCGTGGTGCTCGACCTGGTTCTGAGCACGGACGGCGCAAGGGCGAACGGCGCGCGGCCGCCCGCCGGGTTCGGTCAGCCGGCCTCGACGGCCGGCTCGCCCTCGGGCCGCGGCTCGAATGCGAGCGACGCGGAGTTCATGCAATAGCGCATGCCGGTCGGGCGCGGCCCGTCCGGAAAGATGTGCCCGAGGTGCGCGCCGCAGGTGGCGCAGTTCGCCTCGATGCGGCGCATGAAGAGCGAGTTGTCCTCGTGCGTGGCGACGCGCCCCTGCTCGATCTCGTCGAAGAAGCTCGGCCAGCCCGTGCCGGACTCGAACTTCGTGCCGGAGTCGAACAGCGGCGTGTCGCACACGACGCAGCGGTACGTGCCCTCGGCGTGGTTGTCCCAGTAGATCCCGGTGAAGGCGCGCTCCGTCTGGCCCTCCTGGGTGACGGCGTACTGGAGCGGGCTCAGCTTCGACAGCCGAGCCTGGAGGTCGGTGGTGTTCACGCTGGGAATTCTGCCCGGGGACTGTGTCGCGCTGATGACCTTCAACCGACGCCGATGCCGGTCGGCGCGGACGCGCCCAGGATCTCGCGCGCCTTCGTCGGGTTGTCGGTGGCGAACGAGACCATGACCTTGTCGGCGGCGGCCATGCCCGTCGGCATTGCCGCCTCGATGTTGATGCCGGCGTCGGCGAGCTTCCTCGCCACCGCGGCGAGGCCACCCGGGACGTGGTCGAGTGAAGCCATCACGAGCTCGACCTCGCGCGAGCTGCAACCCGCGTCGGCGAGCGCGCGGCGAGTTCCGGGCTCGTCATTGGTCGCGAGCACGACCGAGCCCGCGCCGCCGGCCGTCGCGCCGGCGAAGGCCTCGATGTTGATGCCCTTCTCGGCGATCGCCTCTGTCACGCGGGCGAGCTCGCCGGGCTTGTTGGTCAGGTCGACGATGAAGGCGTGCATCGGCTCCTCCTTCAGGAAGGCCGGCCCCTCACGATGCACGAGCACCGCGCATCGCCGCAGAACCGGGAAGAGCCCGATTCTATCCCTCGCCGCCAGCGCCTCCGGCCGGTGGGCTCACCAGCGGCGTCCCCGTGGGCGCCCGGATCAGGCCGGCGCGGAGGGCCATGCTGATCGCCTCCAGGCGGCTCGTTGCCCCGAGCTTCTGGCTCGCCCGGTGGAGGTGGACGCGGAGCGTGGCGGGCGCCATGTGGATCCGGCGCGCGGCCTCCGCGGTCGTGCCCGCGGCGAGCACCGCCTCGAGCACGATGCGCTCGCGTGGCGTCAGGCGGTCAAGGGCCGCGAGGCGCGAGGCACCGGCTGCCGGCTGGGTCATGAGGTCGCGCAGCGTGCCCGCGTCCAGGAGGACGTCGCCACGGTGGGCGCGCTCGATCACGTCGAGGATGTGGTCCACGCCCATGTCCTTGGTCAGCACGCCGTCGGCACCGGCCGCGATGGCCTCGTGCAGGATGTCCGACTCGGTGTGGCCGGTGAACAGGACCATGCGCGCCCGGGGCCACTGCCGGCGGACGAGACGGAGCACGTCCGAGCCGCGGCCGTCGGGCAGCGAGTAGTCGACCAGGACGACGTCCGCCGGCTCGCGGCGCAGGAGGGCGCCGACATCCGCGAGACGTGGCGCGTTGCCGAGGAACTCGAACCGACCGGGCTGGCGCTCGAAGGCGCGGCTCAGCATGTCGGCGATGAACTGGTGATCGTCGACGAGCGCGACGCGGATGGGCCGGGTCCGGGTCGGGGCACCGGCGGGCTCGTGCGCCGACAAGTGGTCGAGACTCATCGTGCCGGTCAGCCTCGCGCGTTCAGGCGCTGCCGGAAATAGTCCTTTCGATCAAATGGCAGCCCGGGGACGAACGGTGCCTCAGCGACGCACGATCCGGGCGAGCCACGCGCTCGGCGTGGGCCCGGACCACAGGTTCGAGACCGCGAACGTGTCCGGCTCGATGCTCTCGACCTCCCACTCCCGCGAGAACGTGGCCAGGATCTCGCCCTGGGTCACCCGCCGCGGGCCATCAGTCCCGGGCGTGTGCTCCGAGAAGCACAGGATGTGGAGCACCGACCCGGTGTCGGTCACCGCCGCCAGGCTCGACGCGTACAGCGGCCGGTCGGCGTTCGCGAAGGTGTGGAAGCAGCCGATGTCGACCACGGTCCGGAACGGTGGATCGAGCCGGTCGATCTGGTCGAGCGCGAGCACGTCGCCGACGATGAACTCGGCCGACAGGCCGCGCTGCCGAGCTTTCGCCCGCGCCCGCTCGATTGCCGTCTGGGACACGTCGACGCCCTTCACCTGGAGGCCCATCGACGCCGCGAGCAGAGCGTGCTCGCCGGAGCCGCAGCCGCTGTCCAGGACGGGCTCGACGAAACCGCCCCACTCGGCGATGCGCAGGATCGCCGGCTGCGGGCGGCCGATGTCCCACGGCACGGCGTTCTGCCGGTACGCCTCGTCCCACGACTCCCCGGCCACGTGGCCAGCATACGCACGAGGGCCGGCGGCGGAACGCGGAATTAGTACCTATTCCGTGTCCCGGCTCCGTGCCACCTCGGCGAGCACGAGCGCCTCGAGGAGGTCGTCCGGCAGCGGCCGCTCCGGCGTGAAGTGGAGGCTGCCCTTGGTCCGGTTGAAGCCCTCGAGCTCGTGCACGTGCGCGGCGAGGAACGCGTCGGACAGCGGATAGATGCTGCAGTGCCGCTGCCAGGCGGCATACGAGATGAAGAACCGGCCCGGGCCCTTGAACGCCGGCATCCCGTAGCTGATGGTCTCCACGGCGTCGGGAGCGGCACGCCGGATCACGCCGCGCACGCGCTCGAGGAGCCGGCGTTCGTCGGCAGCCACACCAGCCAGGTACTCGTCGACGCGCGGGTCCGTCAGCATCCGGATCGAGGATAGGTGACGCCTACACGGTGATGGACAGGCCCTCGCGCGCGCCCACGACGTCGACGGTTGACCGCACCCGCTGCGCGGCGGCGAGGAGGCCGTCCACCTGGTCGTCGGTCCGGCTTGGATCGTGGTGAAAGAGAGCCAGCTCCCGCGCCCCGACCAGGTCGGCGAACGCGACCGCGTCGTCGACGGACGAGTGGCCCCAGCCGACGCGCTCGGCGTACTCCTGCCCGGTGTACTGGGCGTCGTGGATCAGCAGGTCCGCGCTGGCCGCCACGTCGGCGCCTGACGTCCACCAGGGGTCCGAGGGAAAGGCCGGCCCGAGCGCCGGTTCGTGGTCCGGCAGGTACGCCACGGTGCCGCCGCCGCCCTCGACCCGGTAGCCGACGGCGGGATCGGGGTGGATCACCGGCTCGGCCGTGACGGTGAGCGGACCAACGTCGAAGGCACCGACCGGCACGTCGCGCAGCTCGTACGCCGATTCGAGATCGCGCAGCCGAACCGGGAAGAGCGGTGGCGACAGGTAGCGCCCGAGGCGATCGAGCAGCGGCGTCGACGACCGCGGGCCCCAGATCGTGATCGACAGGTCGCGTCGGAAGAGCGGCGCGAAGAACCCCAGCCCGACGATGTGATCGAGGTGCAGGTGCGAGAGCATGACGTCGATCCTGGTCACCTCCTGGCCGATCCGCAGGCCCAGGCGTCGGATTCCCGAGCCGGCATCGAGCACGAGCAGGTGGGTCGGGTCCGAGGCCGAGATCGACACGCATGACGTGTCGCCGCCGTAGCGGGTCGTCTCCGCGCCTGGTGTCGCGATCGAGCCGCGCGTGCCCCAGAAGGTGACCCTCACGCCCCTTCGATCTCCCAGAACATGGCCACGGCGCCGACGAGCTCGCCGCCGGTCGCGAGCAGTGGGAAGGCGGTCGCCTCGATCGTCCGCCTGGCGCCGTCGCCAGCCCGGATGCCGAAGGCTCGATGGGCGGGGATGCCCCGCCGGAGCGCCACGACGAGCGGCAGGTCCTCCACCGCGAGGGGCTGGTCCCCCTCGGATGGCAGGAAGGCGATCGTCCAGTCGTCGAAGGGCATGGACCGGATCTCCTCGAAGCGGCGCCCCAGCACGGCCTCGGCTGGCTCGTTGAAGAAGACGAGGTCACCGGCCCGATCCACGACGAACACGGGGACCGCCAGGCGGCTGGCGAGATGCCGGATCAGGATGAGCTCGACTGGCGCGCCCATTGGCGCAGCATGCGAGCGGCGAGATCGCGGCGCAAGTCATCACGCGTCGCGGTGCTCTGCCCGGTCGCCACCAGGCTCGCTCGCTCCCTCTACCCTCGCACTCGATGTCCGGGCCGGCGGCGATGACCGAGGGAGCGACACGCGAGCTGCTCGTCGAGCTGCTCGGCGAGTTCTATCGGCGCGGCTGGGTCTCGGGCACGGGCGGCGGGATCTGCGGCCCGGCCGACGGCGGCGGGCTCCTGCTCGCCCCGACCGGGGTCCACAAGGAACGCGTCCGCCCCGAGGAGTTCTTCACGGTCGACCCGGCAGACGGGCGTGTCGTCAGATCGCCCGATCGCCGTGACCTGCGCCCGAGCGAGTGCAGCTCGATCTTCTGCCTGACGCACCGGTCCCGCGGCGCATGGAGCGTCGTCCACTCGCACGCGCTGTCGGCGGTCCTCGCGGGAGACCTCGCCGCGGCGGGCGGCGCCGATCACCTCGAGATCCGCGACCTCGAGATGCTCAAGGGCCTGCCGGGCGTGGCGAACACGGACACCCACCTCGTGCCGGTCATCCGGAACACGCCCCGCGAGCCCGAGCTCGTCCGCGACCTCGAGGCGGTATTCGCCGACCCGCGCTTCAGCGCCGCGCGTGCCGTCGTGGTGCGCGATCACGGCGCCTACATCTGGGGCGCCGACGTCCTCGAGGCGAAGCGCCACGCCGAGGTCTACCACTTCCTGTTCGAGGCAACGGTCGCGCGTCGCGGCCGGCAGTAGGAGGACCCATCGTGACCGACCTGCGTCACCTCACCAAGATCGACGTCGTCGACGTCGAGGCGGCCGTCGAGGCCGACAAGCTGACCGAGGCAGACGTGTTCAAGCGCACGTACCTCGGCCACGGCTCGCAGTCGAGCGTGTTCGTCTTCCAGGGACACGCCGGCCCGTTCCGGAAGCACGTCCACGTCGATCACGACGAGATCGGCTACGTGCTGGCCGGGACCGGCTCGGTGACCGTTGGTGGCGTGACCCGCCCGGTCAAGAAGGGCGATGTCTGGGTGATCCCGATGAACACGCCCCACGGCGGCCAGTTCGAGGACGCGCCGCAGGTCCTGTTCATCTCGTCGCCGATCGACGACCCGGACAACCAGGATCGGGTCTGGCTCGACGACTGAGTCAGGCGCAGCCTTCGAGATGGGCTGATGCGCGTTCGCCGTCCGAGCAGCCCTTGACCGCGCGCCCGCGGCTGCTCGCCTGGTCGGCGTGCATCGCCGCGCTCGTGGTCGTCGCCGCGACGGCGGGCCTGGTCATCCTGAATCGCGACTCGATCCAGAGCCTCTTCGAGGCGAACCCGATCGAGATCGTCCTGCCGATCGGGTATGCGATCCTCGGCGCGCTGGTGGCCTCGCGGCGACCAGACAATGCGATGGGCTGGTTGTTCCTCGCCATCGCGTTCATCAACGCGGTGCCCGGCCTGACGACGCAATACACGCGCTACGCGCAGCTCACGGACACATCGGCGTCGTTCACGGCATGGATCCCGTGGCTGGGCTATGTGTCGTCCACGCTCGTGTACCCCGGCGGCCTGGCGACGCTCGCGGTGCTCCTGATCCCGAACGGACGCTTCCTGTCGCCGCGCTGGCGCCTCGTTGCCTGGGCGGGCGCCGCGGTCACGGTCGCGCTCCTGGCCCTGGACATCCTCGACCCCGGCGCGCTCGTGCTCGAGGGGCTGCCCATCATCCCGAATCCGACCGGCGTCGCGGCCTTCGCCGGGACGAGCACCGGCACCCCCGGCTCCATCCTGTTCCTGGCCGGCCTCGCGGTCATCGGGGCTGCGGCCCTGTCGGTTGTCCTGCGCCTGCGACGGGCGGAGGGAGAAGAGCGCCTGCAGCTGCGCTGGGTGGCGTCCACGGTCGCGTTCGCGGTGGGCATCAACATCGTGTCCACGACGCTCGCCCTTGCCCTGCTGCCGCAGCCGCAGGTGCCCGCGCTCTCGACGTTCGTGGTCATCATCGGCTTCGGGATCGCGATGCCCGCCGGCTTTGCCGTGGCGATGCTGCGCTACCGGCTGTACGACCTCGACCTCCTCGTCAACCGCACGGTGCTGTACGCGGCCGTCAGCGCCCTGCTGCTCGTGGTCTTCGGGGCGCTGGACCTGCTGGCCCAGCGCGCGGTCGTCGCCGTGGCCGGACAGAGCTCCGAGCTTGTCGCGGCATTCGTGGGTCTCGGTGCGGGACTCGCGTTCGGCCCCGCGCGCCGGTTGCTGCGTCCCTTCGTCGATCGCGTGCTGCCGGCGCGCAGCAGGCTCTCGTTGCTGTTCACCGACATCGTCGAGTCGACCCAGGCCATCGTCGACCTCGGCGACGAGCACTGGCGGGAGCTGCTGGACCGCTACCGGTCGTCCGTCCGGCAGGATCTGGCGAGACACCGCGGCCGGGAGGTCAACACGGCCGGCGACGCATTCTTTGCGGTCTTCGATCGCCCGGCCAACGCGGTGCGCTGCGCGGTGGCGATGCGCGACGACGTGGCGAAGCTGGGCCTGCGGGTCCGGACCGGACTGCACCTCGGCGAGGTCGAGATGCGGGGCGAGCAGGTCAGCGGGCT
>DATJGH010000095.1:0-8876 GCA_035495215.1 Patescibacteria group bacterium | reverse complement strand
GACGAGCGTCTCGTCGGGCAGGTCGTGGCCCGGGAAGAGCGCGGCGACACGCTCGAAGAACGCGGTCTCGGCGATCGGGCCGGCGGTCGACAGGAGGCTGTACACGGCCCATTCCACGCGATCCGCGAGCGGGATGGACGCCGTCTCTCGATCCGCGCGCTCGCCGAGCCACCAGCGGCCGGGCTCGATCTCCTCGACGCGGCGCTGGTCCGGCCTGCCGAGCTCGTCCGTGACCAGCGCGATCACGCGCTCGACCGGGTCGCGGGACGGGCGCGGCTTCGTGAACGTTCGCGTCCGCGTGAAGGCGCGGGCAGCGCCGGTCGTCGGGTCGTGGACGAGCGCAGCTTCGGTGGCAGCCCCGAGCATCCCGGGCCCGGCCTCGAACGCCGGACCCTCATCCGGCTGCGGCTCGCCCTGCTCGTCGACGATGTCCGTGGCCAGCAGCCGGCGGAGCTGACCCGTGCGATCGAGGCCCACGAGGATCTCGCCGAGCAGCCGCTCGTAGCGCGCCGGCTCGCCGCGCGCCCGAAGCACCTCGACGGCCGTGTCCATGACCGTCGCCGCAGCCTCGCGGGGCGAGAACGGCCGGGCCTCGACGTGCTCCGGCGGCGCAAACAGCCCGGGTCCGGGGACGAGCTCGGGGTCACCGGCGCCGCCGGGCGCGGCCTCGAGCGGGCGGTTGCTGCGCGTGCGGGGACCGGGCGGGAGGACCCCGCCGGGCGGGACGAGCTCGACCACGCCCCCGACCTCGTCATCGGGATCGCTCAGCCGCGCCTCGACGAGCCGGTAGCCGGCGCCGACCCCGCCCAGCACCGCCGCGACGAGCGCCTCAGCGCCGCCGTGGTCGAGGAGCAGGATGGCCCGGGCGTCCTTCGCGAGGTGCGGCGCGACGGCCTCGAGGGAGCGACGGAGCGCCGCTGCCTGCCACGACCAGGGCGCGCGGATCGCCGGGCCCAGCAGCGGCTCCAGCGGCAGCAGCGCGGCGGCCTCCCGACCCAGGGCCCAGGCCGTGCCGTGGTAGGCCATGCCCAGCCGCTCCTGGCTGAACCGCGGCGGCGGCTGGCCGAGGACGAGCCGGATGCGCGGGGCTCCCGTCTCGCTCGTGAGTCGCTCCAGCGCGCCCGGGGTCATCACCCGCACGATCGCGTTGTTCGCGCCCTCGACGAGGCTTCGCAGGTCCGAGCCGAATCGCGCATCCAGGGCCCCGAGCGGCCCGCTCTCGAGGCGCTGGACGAAGCCCCGGACGTGCCGGTAGCCGTCCTCGAACGCGAGCCACGGGTTGCGTTCACGCCACCGCTCCGGGATCGGCGTCTTGACCGAACCGCCCGCGATGCGCAGCGCAGGCATGCGTGCCCCGGCCAGGCCGAGGCGGCTCGCGGGGAGCACGGCATGGAGGAACGCGAGTCGCAGCGCCGATTCGATCGGTGCCGCGCGAAGCTCGCCCTCGATCCGGGTGAGGATCGCCGCGAGCCCCACGAGCTGCCGGTCGGTATGCAGGCGCAGGATCGCGTCGACCAGCGAGGCGCCGCCCTCGGGGAGTGGGAAGCGCTCCGAGAGCCGACCGCGGACCTCCGCGGCGCCCACGTCACGCCGCGCGCGCTCGACGTCGGCAGGGCTGGGCTCGACGGCCTGGTGCTCGGGGCGGTTCTGCTGGTCGCGGCAGAGCTGGCAGCGATAGTGGATCCGGGCCGGCTCGTCGCCCTGCCACTCCACCTCGTCGATCGGGAGCGTGCGGCCGCAGGAGACGCAGCGTGTCGTGAACAGGTCGGAGATCGCCAGGCGCAGGCTCGTGTCGCCGTGGGGCGACGTCCCGAGCGCCGAGAACGCGGCATCGAGGTGGCGCAGGTCCGGCGGGCGAAGGACGACCTCGGCGAGGAGTCGGGTCAGGGGCCCCGTCTCGATGGTGAAGCCCCGGCGCTGGCGATCGATGGCCGCCCGTGCGACCCAGCCGCCGCGGCCGTGCAGGTCGGCGACGATGTCGCCGGGCGCCGAGTTCGCCTCGAGCCGGGCGTGGACGAGCTCGGGCGGCGGCGGCGGCGACAGCCGCTCGTACGCGGGGAGTGTGAACCCGGGCTCCGCCCGTGAGAGGAGCAGCCTCCCGACCATCGCGGCGATTGTGGCCTATCGGCGAGTGGAAAATGGCGATCACGCCCGGCAAATCCCGGTCCGGATTTCCTGCCAGCTCCGGTCAGGAATGAGCGTTACGCTCGATCAATGACGATGCTCCATCGAACTTCCGCGCCCACTGCGCTCTCCCTCCCGGCCACCCTGACCCAGCCGGCCGCACCCAGGCTCGCCGACTCGCTGCTCCGCGCGCGCGCCGCGCTCGAGGCCGCGGCTGCGGACTACCTCGCGATCCCCGAGGCGGCGCTGCTCAAGGTCTGGCTGTTCCGGGGGGTCGATCCCGAGGACGGTGTCCGCTACGGGCTCTATCGCGGCGCGGAGGCCATCGAGGTTGCCGACGCCGAGCTCGAGGCGGCGCTCGCGGGAGCGCCGGCACGGGCGCCTGGCGCGATCCGGAGCGCTCCCGCGACGATCGCGCGCTGGGCGCTGCAGGGCCGGCTCGCGCCGCTCGATGACGCCATCCTGGACCGTGTGCCGCGCGACGGTGAGTGGCCGCTGCGGCAGACCCTGGCCCACACCGTCGGCGGGCAACGGGGATATGGCCTGTTCACCCGCTGGTGGCTGCTGCAACCGCTGGGGGCCGGTCGGCCGACGCGGCTGACGGATGCCGACGCGGCCGCCCTGGATCGGGAGATGCCGGAAGAGAGCACCGAAGCGGCCGGCTCGGTCGGCGACATTCGCGCTCGCCTGAACGAGGTGCTCGACGAGTGGGCGCTGCGCGTCGCGGATCTCGACCAGGACGCGCTCGACGCCTCTGCGGTCTGGTCCGGCGTGCCGGTCGATGTCGATTTCCGGATCGGCCGGTGGGCGTCGCACATCCGGGAGCACACCGTCCAGGTCGACAAGACCCTGGACTGGCTGGGCTACCAGCCCTCCGAGCCGGCGCGCATCGTGCGCGACCTGTTCACGACCTGGGGCCGTCTCGAGGCTCGGATCTTCCCGACCGCGCCGGCCGGTACCGAAGCCGCGGTCCGGCGGATCCTCGAGCGGATGTCGAAGACGCTCGTCGGGGAAAGCCGGAGCGTGCGCGAAGCCGCGGAGGCCGAGCCGACCAGGTAGGGGCGAGCGAGGCCCGCAGTCGCCCGAAGCCTGACTGCACGCCGCTGGGCCTCGGAGGCGCGACCGCGCTCCCGTTGGGCGGTGTCGTCGCCCAGGCGCCCGTAACGGGCTGCGTTTGCCGGGGATTGCCTCAAATGCGCACCCCGGGCACGTAATGCAAGGTGACGCGGATCTGTTGGCCTCTGGCACGCGCTATCGCCCGCCGCGGTGGGGCAACCTGATCTCAGCAGCGGCCTCCCACGGCGCCGCGCGCCGACGAATGACCGCTGGTGCGCCCGGAATGCTTGCATTACGTGCCCCGCGTGAACGTATGAGGCAAACACGGCCAGTCGCCAGGGTTTGCGAGCGGGAGCGCGCTGCGCCAGCCCGGCGCGGGGAGCAGGCGGCGCTGAGCCGCGGCGCGGCGAGGCGGCGGCGCCAGCGCGGCGCGGGGAGCCGGCGGCGCTAAGCCGCGGGCGCGGGGGGCGCGCCGAGGGCGGGGAGCTACTGCTCCTCGGTCTCCTCGACCTCCTCCTCGAAGGCTTCCTCGGTCGTGTCCTCGGGCGGGATGACACTCTCGAGGTCGGTGATCTCCTCGTCCTCGACGTCGTCCTCGAGGTCCTCCTCGAGCTCCTCGTCCTCGCGCAGGAGCGTGCCCTTCGTGTACGGCCGAAGGTCGGTCGACTTGGCGGCCGTGGGGAAGCTGACCTTCCCGTAGTTGCGCGGGTCCTGGTAGATCTCGCGGATGATGATCCGCACGTCCTGGGCACCGAGCGAGGTCACGCCGGCGAGGTACTTGTTGCCGTCGGCAAGGAGCTTGAGCAGGCGCGCCGCGACCCGGGGCTCGACGACGCCGATGCGCATCCCGTTGCTGATCGCGATCAGGCGATTGGCCTCGGGCTTGAGCTCGACGGTGTCGCCCGGGTTGACCTGGGCCAGCTTCTTCGCGTCGGGCAGGTCCAGGAGGTGCGCGAAGCCGGTCTTGCCGGTCTCCTCGACGAAGATCCGGACCGGCGCCTTCGAGCCGTCCATCGCCGGCACCGTCTTCTCGCCCGCGGCGACGAGCAGCGTGCGCAGGCGGTCGATGTTGCGCTCGGCGATGCGGTTCGTGGGATCGAGGGCGAGCGCCGCCTGGTAGTGCTCGCGCGCCGCGCCCAGCTCCCCCTGCTCCCAGAGCGCCTTGGCGAGCCGGTTCTCGGCATCCGCCTCGGGCCCGAGCTCGAGCAGCCTCCGGTTGATGTCGGCCGCCTCGGACCACTTGCCGGCAGCCGCGCTGGCGATCGCCTGCTCGGCGAGCGTCCGCTTGATGCGGGTGGTCGCGGCGGGGCTGGTCGCCTCGGTCTCAGGGAAGGTCACTGATCAGGTCCTTTCGGGATCGCGGGTGCGCATCCGCCGTCGCAGCGGACGATGGAGGATCGTGTTGCAGGGCGATGCATTCTAGCCGACGGTCCGCCAGGAACGCGACAGACGGCTAGATGCCGCGCTGGCCGAGCGTCCAGCCGATGACCGCGATCGCGAGCGCTGCGAGCAGCGCCGTCTCCCAGATCCGCCGCGGATCGCGCCGGCGGCGGACCGACCGGCCGCCGCTGTGGATCGCATCCCACAGGAAGAACACGAGCACGAGCAGCGCCGGCCCGAGGATCCGTGGGATCTCAATGGAGCGGAGGGCGACCGCTGCAATCGCCACGACCACCGCGCCGGTGACCGCGAACCAGGCCACGTCACGGAAGATCGAGGAGCGCAGCGCGGCGGCCCGATAGGCGAGCAGGAAGGCGATCACAGCGTCGCCGCCGGCCTGGGCGACCCAGGCGAGGGGCACCGGGTCGAGGGCGCCGGTTCCATCACCGGGCTGGGGCAGGCCGCCGGGCACGAGCGCCGCGACCCCGGCGAAGCCGAGGAAGCCGACGAGCAGGATCTCGACCTGGATCGCGGTCCGATCGGTGCTCGAGGGTGGGCCGCTCGCGCGGGCGATGCGGAGCTCGGTGACCAGGGTCAGCCCGACCAGCCCGCCTGCCAGCACGATCGCGGGCGCCAGGACGACCCCGATGGGCACGAGCCGGATGGCGCCGAGGGCCGCGAGGGCCGCGGCGGCGGGCAGGACGACGGACTCGATCGGGACGCCCGCGCTCTGCGCCGCCGGATCGGCCTCCCCCAGGACCTGCAGCGCGCCGAGGTACACCGCGGCGAGGAGGACGACGGCGATGGGCCAGACGAACCCGTCCGGCGCGAATCTCGCGAGCGCGACGATCACGCCCACGGCGATCGCGAGGTCGCGGGCCCCGCTCTCCCCGTTCACCCGCGGGATGGTACGCGGGCGGGCGGCGCCAGCTGCTCGATTCGGCGCGGCTTGGGCAGCGCGAGCCAGGCCAGGAGGTCGGCACGGGAGCGGGTGTTCAGCACGTTCGACGGCTCGACCCACGCGCGGCGAGCCTGGGAGATGCCCCAGCCGAGGTAGCTGAACTCGCGCGTGTGGTGCGCGTCCGAGTCGATCGACAGGAGGCAGCCCAGCTCGAGCGCGCGTCGCGCCCGTTCGACCGACAGGTCAAGCCGATGGGGCGAGCCGTTCATCTCGAGCACGGTGCCCGTTCGCGAGGCGGCCTTGTAGACCGTGTCCCAGTCGAGGTCGAGGTCGTCGCGCGTGCCGATCATCCGGCCCGATGGATGGGCGATGACGTCGACGTTCGGGTTCTCGATCGCGTTGAGCACGCGCTGGGTGAGCTCGGCCCGTGTCTGGCGCCGCGCGACGTGGAGCGAGGCGACGACCAGGTCGAAGGTCGCGAGCAGCTCGTCCGGATAGTCGAGCTGGCCGTCCGCCCGGATCTCGAGCTCGCAACCGTGCAGCAGCCGGAAGCCCTCGGCGTTGGTCTCGGGCGGCGCCGCGCCGTCGCGCTCCTCCGCCGCGAATCGTTCGTTGAGAGACCGGATGAGCGCGCGCTCCTCCTCCACCCGGTCGGGCGTGAGGCCGCGCGCGATGGCCAGCGACTGCGAGTGGTCGGTCATGACCTGGTAGGCGTGGCCTCGGCCCCGGGCAAACTCGGCCATCGTCTCGACCGGCATCGAGCCATCGGACCAGTCGGAGTGGGAGTGCAGGTCGCCCTGGAGGTCGGACTCTGTGACCAGTGTCGGGAGTGTCCCGGCGAGGGCAGCCTCGATCTCGCCCCGGTCCTCGCGCAGCTCCGGCTCGATGAACGGCAGCCCGAGGAACTCGTACGCCTCGGCCTCGGTGGCGAAGACGCGCAGCTCGCCGCCGTCGGCGGCGGAGATGATCTCGCCGGCCTCGTCGATCCGGGCGAAGCCGTACTCGGACAGGCTCCAGCCGAGGTCGCGGGCCATCGCCCGGAGCCGGACGTTGTGCTCCTTCGAGCCGGTGAAGTGAATCAGGTAGGTCCCGGCCTGCCCCGGGCGCATGACCATGAGGTCGACCTGTGGCCCACGCCCGCCGAGCCGAACCGCCGCCTTGTGCAGGCCACGCCCGAGCACCGCCTCCACCGAGGGCAGCCCGCAGAAGGTCTCGACCACCTCGTCGGGCTTGTCCGTCTCCGCCAGCAGGTCGAGGTCGCCGATCGTCTCCCTGCGCCGGCGGTACGAGCCGGCGGGCATGATCCGCTCGATGTCGAGGACGCCAAGGAGGCCGTCACTGATCTCGTCCACGAGCACCCGCGCCTGGTTGAGCAGGAGGCGGCCCTCGCGCCGCTCGAGCCTCGCGATGCCCTCGAGGATCAGCTGCTCGGTTCGCTCCGAGAGGCCCTTCAGGTCGCGGATGCGGTGCGTCTCGGCGGCGACACGCAGCTCGTCGACGGTCTTGACGCCCAGCTCGCGGTACAGCTGCCGGACCGTCTTCGGCCCGACGCCGGGCAGCCGCAGCATCTCCAGCAGGGTCGTCGGGAACTCGGCGAGGAGCTTGTCGCGGTACTCGCTGCGCCCGGTCGTCGCGAGCTCCTGGAGCTTGTCGGCGATGGCCTTGCCGACTCCGGGGATGTCCGGCGGCTTGCCCTCCCGGTACGCGCGCGCCACCTCGACCGGCGAGCGCCCGATGGCGTCGGCCGCGCGGTGGTACGCGACGGTCTTGTAGACGAGCTCGCCCTTGACCTCGAGCAGGTCGCCGATGTCGTGGAACACCTGCGCGAGCTGGCCGTTGCTCAGGAGCGGGACGTCGCCCGCCTCGACCGCCTGCTCCTCGTCTGCCGCTTCGGCCTCCGCCTCCTCGTCGACGACATGGTCGACCTCGGCGGGTACGGTGCCGATCGTTTCGGCAGCGGTCGTGGCTCGCTCGTCCGGCATCGAGCCGATGGTAGGGAGCAGGCAGATCCCTAGCCGGCGATCACCCGGTCGCGGCCGGCGCGCTTGGCGCGGAGGAGGGCCTGGTCGGCACGGTCGAGGACCGCCTGGATTGGCTCGTCGGCAGCCGTCGCGTTGGCGACACCGACGGAGACGCTCACGCCTGGCACACCCATCGTTCGAAGGTCGAGGTCGCGGACCGCGTTCCGGACCCGCTCGCCGACCTCGATGGCGACGTCCGGCCCCGGGTTGCGCAGCAGCACGGCGAACTCCTCGCCGCCGATCCGTGCCGGCACGTCCTGGTCGCGGACGGCACGGGTGATCGCCTCGGCGACCGCGCGCAGGACCTGGTCCCCGACGGGGTGGCCATACGTGTCGTTGAGACCCTTGAACTTGTCGATGTCGACCATCAGGACCGCCACGCCGTCACCGGACCGCCGGCCGCCGGCCAGCAGCCCCGCGAACTCGTCGAAATAGCGTCGGTTCGGCAGCCCGGTCAGCGGGTCCGTGGCGGCTCCCGCCGTTGCCTCCCGGTAGGACTCGGCGCGGACGAGCGCGGCAGCGGTCTCGTGGGCCGCACCTCGCAGGAGGCGGCGGGAGCTTTCGGACCAGGCATGCTGCGAGCGTCGCGAGAGGACGATGGCGCCGATGACCTCGCCCTCGGAGCGCAGGGGCGAGGTGAGCGTGTGCGCCAGCCCGAAGACCGACTGCACCCGGGCGGCCAGCCGCTCGACCAACACGGCTTCGGAGCCGCGGGCGAGGACCTCGACCGGCCTGGCGCGACCACGGGCACCGAAGAGGTCAGGGGCAGGCAGGCCGATGTCCTGGATGAGCGCGAGCGATTCCGCCGCGACACGGCGGAGGAAGGTCCGACTCCCACCCGCGTCGGTCTCGCGGCGGGCGACGCGCGGGAGGCTCGGCATCAGCGACGCGGTTGGCGCCTCCTCGGTCTCGATGTCGAGCGTCAGCTGCTCGGCGCCGTCCCCCTGGCCCGACGCGCCCGGCGGAGTCTCCTGGGGGTCCGAATCCACGTCGTCGACCACGCCGGCCGAGGCGGCGGACGCTGCAGCTACCGCCGGGGCGTACAGTCGCAGCCGTTCTTCTGGGCTGAGTGACGGGATCGGCGCCGGTCGGCGCTCCTCGGCACGGTCCTCCGGCCGCCCCGGGCCGACCGGGACACCCACCGAGGCGCCCGCGTCGCCAGGCACGGGATCGAGCAACGAGACCGGCAGCATGGTCGCCGTCGTCGGGACACCGGCCCGACGCGTGACCAGCCTGGCCTCGAGCGAGCGCGCTTCCGGGCGTCGGCGCACGAGGACGACGTGGTCGGCGGCCGTCGCATCGATCAGGTCGTCGAGGATCGCGGAGACGATGGAGTCGGCCGAGACCGACCGCGACAGTCCGCGCAGGATCCGGGCGAAGCTCTCGGCCTCCCC
>DATJGH010000094.1:0-12123 GCA_035495215.1 Patescibacteria group bacterium | reverse complement strand
CGTGACCCGGCCGACGACGGCAACGTCATCGTCGAGATCCGGGCCGGCGCCGGTGGCGAGGAGGCGGCCCTGTTCGCCGCGGAGCTCCTGCGCATGTACCTCAGCTACGCCCGCAACCATGGCTGGCGGGCGGACGTGATGAGCCTGCACGAGACGGGCATCAACGGGGTCAAGGAGGCGATCGTCGAGATCGCCGGCGATGGCGCCTACTCCCGCCTCAAGTTCGAGGGCGGTACGCATCGCGTCCAGCGGGTTCCCCAGACGGAGTCGTCGGGCCGGATCCACACCTCGACCGCCACGGTGGTGGTCATGCCCGAGGTCGAGGAGACCGAGATCGAGATCGACGAGGACCGGGATCTCCGCATCGACGTCAAGCGCTCGTCGGGACCGGGCGGCCAGTCGGTCAACACGACCGATTCGGCCGTGCGCATCACCCACCTGCCGACGGGCCTGGTCGTCGAGATCCAGGACGAGAAGAGCCAGCACAAGAACAAGGCCAAGGCGCTTGCTGTCCTTCGAGCCCGGCTCCAGGAGGCCGAGCGGCAGAAGCAGCGCGAGGCCGATTCCGCGGCGCGCCGGTCGATGGTCGGCGCCGGAGATCGGGCGGACAAGATCCGCACCTACAACTACCCGCAGGACCGGGTCACTGACCACCGCGTCGGGATGGACCTGTCCAACCTGCCGCGGGTGATGGGCGGCGACCTCGACAAGCTCATCGACACGCTGATCACGACGGACCAGGCCGAGCGGCTCGCCGTGCTCGTCGAAGCCGGCCCGGACTGAGTTCGAGCCGACACCCATGGCGACCGTCCGCGAGCTGCTCGAGGCCGGGATCGTCCGGCTGCGTGCGTCCGGCTCCGAGACCGCCCGCCTCGATACCGAGCTCCTGCTCGCCCACGCCCTCAACACGGATCGCACGGCCGTGATCGCCCACACGGACGCGCCGGTCGGCGATGGGGCGGGCGAGCGCTTCCTGGGCTTCCTCGATCGGCGGGCGGCAGGGGAGCCGGTGGCGTACATCCGGGGCGTGAAGGAGTTCCGCGGGCTCGCCTTCGGCGTCGACGGCAGGGCCCTCATCCCGCGACCCGAGACCGAGCGCCTCGTCGAGCTCGTCGAGCTGGAGATCGTTCGCCGCCTGGTCGGCGCGCCGCGACCAGCCGGAGCGCCGAAGCTGCGGGTGATCGACGTCGGCACCGGGAGCGGCGCCGTGCTGATCACGCTCGCGGTGCTGCTCCGGCGACGGGGCATGCTCGACGAGGTGGAGCTGGTCGCCAGCGACGCATCCGAGGACGCCCTCCAGCTCGCCCGCGAGAACGCGGTCGCGCACGCGGTCGGCGACCGCATCACCTTCGAGTCCGCGGACCTCCTGCCCGGCGCGGAGACGCGGCCCTGGGACGTCGTCGCCGCGAACCTGCCATACGTCCGATCGGAGGCGATGGCGAGCCTGCCCGTCGCCGCATCCTTCGAGCCGCGGCTGGCGCTCGACGGCGGGCCGGACGGCCTGGCCGTGATCGGGCGCCTCCTCGACCAGCTGGCCGACGCGCTCGCCGACGATGGCGTCGCGCTCCTCGAGATCGGCGGGGACCAGGAGCCGGACCTGCTTGCGCTCGCTGGCGAGCGGCTGCCGGGTTGGCCGTGCGAGGTCGAGAAGGACCTCGGCGGGCTGCCCCGGGTCGCGATCCTGCGCCGGCACGCCTGAGGGGCGTCCGTCCGTGGGGGCTCGCCGCCTGGCCGATGGTCCCGAAGGTCGCGCCGCGGCCGCGCGCGTCCTGGCCGACGGCGGGGTCGTCGCCTTCCCGACCGACACGGTCTACGGGATCGCCGTCGCCCTCCATACGCCGGGGGGCATCGAGCGTCTCTTCGCGGCGAAGCAACGCCCGCTCGACAAGGCGATCGCCCTGCTCGTCGCGGATTCCGCGCAGGCGGCCGAGCTCGGCGAGCTGAACGCGGCCGCAGCGGCGCTCGCGACGGCGTTCTGGCCCGGCGGCCTGACGCTCGTGCTCCCGCTCCGGGCGGACCGGTCGCTGCCGGCGGCGCTGCTCGGCGACCCGTCGGTCGCGCATCCGAGGGTGGGCGTTCGCGTCCCGGATCACGCGACGCCGCGGGCGCTGGCCCGGGCGGTCGGGCCACTGCCCACCACATCCGCCAATCGATCCGGCGAGCCGGAGGCACGCGACGCGGACGAGCTCGAGGCGCAGCTGGGCGCGGCGCTGGACCTCATCCTCGATGGAGGACCCGCACACGGCGGGCCCGCCTCGACCGTCGTCGACACCACGACCGAGCCGCTGCGGATCCTGCGCGAGGGCGCCATCTCGATCGAGCGCGTCGACGACTGCCTGGCCTCGGCCGACCTGCCGGGCGTGGGAAGATAACGGTCACCAACCCAGCAGCGCGCCGGGAGGCCGGCGGCAGGGAGGTCCACGGATGACGCAGGCGCCGCCGACGGGGCTCGGCTGGGCTCGGCTGGCCGACGTCGACCCCGAGCTGTGGGACGCCATGGTCCTCGAGCGCCACCGGCAGCACGACAAGATCGAGCTCATCGCGAGCGAGAACTACGTGTTCGCCGCGGTCATGGAGGCCCAGGGCTCCTGGCTGACCAACAAGTACGCCGAGGGCCTGCCCGGCAAGCGCTACTACGGCGGCTGCGAGTACGTGGACATCGCCGAGCGGCTCGCCCAGCAGCGTGCGCTCGACCTGTTCCCCGGCGCCGAGCACGTCAACGTCCAGCCCCACTCCGGCGCGCAGGCCAACATGGCGGCCTACTTCGCGGTGCTCAACCCGGGCGACCGGATCCTGGGCATGAACCTGGCCCACGGCGGCCACCTCACGCACGGCTCGCCGGTCAACTTCTCGGGCCGCATGTACGAGGTCCATGCCTATGGCGTCGAGCGCGCGTCCGAGCGCATCGACTACGACGCCCTGGAGGCAACCGCGAAAGAGGTCCGGCCGAAGCTCATCGTCGGCGGCGCCTCGGCGTATCCGCGCCTGTGGGACTTCGAACGGATGGCGGCGATCGCCCACGGTGTCGGCGCGCTGCTCTTCGTCGACATGGCCCACATCGCGGGGCTCG
Organism: Patescibacteria group bacterium; assembly: GCA_035495215.1. Classification (GTDB taxonomy): domain Bacteria; phylum Chloroflexota; class Limnocylindria; order Limnocylindrales; family CSP1-4; genus UBA5189. Next base: position 9,053 of record DATJGH010000094.1, on the reverse strand, counting down.
TTGCCGCCGGCATCCACCCGAGCCCGTTCCCGCACGCCGACATCGTCACGACGACGACGCACAAGACGCTCCGCGGTGGGCGTGGCGGCCTGATCTTCAGCCGCGAGGAGCTCCCGGACGCAGTCGACAGGGCCGACTTCCCGATGGTCAAGGGCACCCTCGGCGAACGCATCGACAAGACCGTCTTCCCCGGGGTGCAGGGCGGCCCGCTCATGCACGTCGTCGCCGGCAAGGCCGTCGGGCTCAAGCTGGCGGCGGGCGAGGAGTTCCGGCGCGACCAGCAGCGAACGGTGGAGAACGCCGCCGAGCTTGCCGACGCGATGGCCGAGCGCGGCGCGCGCGTGGTCTCGGGCGGCACCGACAACCACCTGATGCTCGTCGACGTGACGCCGCTCGGGGTCACGGGCAAGGAGGCCGAGGCGCTCCTGGATGAGATCGGCATCACGGTCAACAAGAACGCGATCCCGTTCGACTCGCTGCCGCCGAACACTGCATCCGGGATCCGGCTGGGTACGCCGGCGACAACCACCCGCGGTTTCGGGCCCGAGGAGATGCGTGCGATCGCGCGGATGATCACCGATGCGATCCGGCGTCGTGACGACGCCGGCGCGAAGGCTCGGCTGCGCGAGGAGGTCGCCGACATCGTCACCCGGTTCCCGGTCCCGGGGCTGTTCACCGAGAACGCCGGGTGAGCTGGGCGATCACGGCGGTCCCGGTGGTCCCGGTCCTCATCGGCGGGTTCCTCGTCGCGGCGATCGTGGCGCTGATCGCGACGCCGTGGATCCGCAGGTACGTGCGCGACCACAAGATCCTCGATCACCCCGATGCACGGCGGGTCCACAAGGAGCCGCTCCCGCGCGGCGGGGGCGTGGCCGTCGTCATCGCATTTCTCGTCGTGGGTGGCGGCCTGGCGCTGTTCCGCGACGCGCTGCCTGGCGTCACCCTCTCCAAGCCGCTGCCGGTCGAGAACCTGGTCGGTCTGTTCGGTGGCGCCGTCCTGGCGACCGTCCTGGGCGCCCTGGACGACCGGTTCGACCTTCGCGCCCGGTGGCAGTTCATCGGTCAGCTCGGGCTCGCCGCCATCGCGATCCTCGCGGGGGTCACCGTGTCACACATCGGCAACCCGTTCGGCCCGGTCGATATCAACTTTCCCGACGCGATCGCGGTCGGCTTCACCGCGATCTGGATCGTGGGCATGATCAACAGCCTGAACTTCATCGACGGCCTCGACGGCCTGTCGAGCGGGATCGCCCTGATCGCCGCCCTGACCCTCGGGGTGCTCAGCCTGACCCAGCAGGTGAACCAGCCGCTCGTGGCCGCGTTCTGCTTCGTCCTCGCCGGCGGGCTGCTCGGCTTCCTGCGCTGGAACTTCTTCCCCGCCGTGATCTTCCAGGGCACCGCCGGCGTGATGTTCCTGGGCTACACCCTCGCGGTCCTGGCGATCCTGGGCTCGGCCAAGGTCGTGGTCGCCCTCCTGGTCCTGGCGGTGCCGATCGTCGACACGTTCTGGGTGATCGTCCGCCGGGTCTCCGCGGGCCGCTCGCCGTTCACGCCCGATCGGAGCCACATCCACCACCTGCTGCTCGACATGGGCCTCTCCCACCGCTCGACGGTGTTGCTCATCTACGTCGTGTGCGCCACGCTGGGCCTGATGTCGCTGTTCGTGTCCAGCACGACCGGGGTGATCGCGTTCGTCGGCGCCCTCGTCGTCCTCGGCGTGGTCGCCTTCGTCCTGCGGCGCGGCCCGTCCGAGGCGGCCTCGTGAGCCATGGTCGATGACGACGGGAGCTTCCTGAGCCGACGGCTCCGCTGGGAACCCGAACCCGAACCCGAAGCCGAGCCTGACGCCGGGGCCGACCCGGGTCCCGCGCCCGGGTACGAGGCCGAAGCCTGGGAAGACGAAGCCGGCGCTGCCGAGGCCGGCCAGACAGAGGTCGTGGCCACGGGTCGCGGGGTCGTCGCGGGCCCGTCCTTCGAACGCCGCGAGCTCGCCCGGCTGGACATGGAGGCGCTCGATCGACGCCGCCAGCTGTGGCGCGATACCTCCCTGATCCTCAGCCTCCTGCTCGTCGTGCTCCTCGGGGCGAACGTGCTCATTCCGGAGCTCGTCGGTTCCGCGGGCGCGTCGCCCACGCCGATCCCCACGGGCGTCGTGGCGGGTGGTGCGAGCGCCGCGCCGTCAGGTGGCCCCACGACCGGGCCCGCGCTCGTGCCGACCCGCAGCCCCGCGGCCGCGCAGACGACCGGGCCCCACATCACGCAGCCCCCAACCGGGACTGCCGCGCCCACGCACCCGGGCGCGACGCCCAGGCCCCGGCCGACGCCGACGCCGGTGCCACCGACGCCGAAGCCCAGCGCGCCGCCAACGCCCGAGCCCACGCCCGAGATCACCCCCGAACCCACGCCCGCCCCGCCGATCGCCGCGTTCAGCTGGTCGCAGTCGCTGCCGCTCATGATCTCGTTCACGAACGCGTCCAGCGGCGAGACCGACTGGACGTGGGACTTCGGGGACGGCAGCACGTCCTCGCAGCAGAACCCGGAGCACACCTACGTGGACGCAAAGGAATACGTCGTCCGCCTGACCGTCACGGGGCCTGGCGGGACCGATTTCGTCGAGCACACGGTGACCGTCTCGGCGACCTGACCCAGGGCCTTCGGGCGGCCGCCGCCAGGACCCGCTGCTATACTCCCGGGGCTTTGCCAGGTGGCGCGTGATTGAGCCCGGGAGGACTGGGGCCTATCTCGCCCTCTTCACAGAGATCGGGTTCATCCTCCTCGTGTCGACCCTGGCTGGCGCGCTCGGCGGACACTGGCTGGACCTGCAGCTCGGCTTCAGGTTCCCGATCCTCCTGCTGGCCGGTCTCATGCTCGGCATGGCGGGTGGCGCGGTGGGCGTCCGGCGCCTGATCAACCGGTTCCTGGCAACGATCAAGGACTGACACCGACCCGAGCCCGGCCAACGCCGGTGCTCCCGATCCGGAGGAAGGGTGACGACTGACCCGCGACCGGCCGACACGGCCGGCGAGCCAGCCGCGACCGAGGCCGCGCCCGCGCCCGCGGGGCGGTCGAACCGTCGTCGCAACATCCTCCTGCTCGTGGTCGCCGTGATCGCGCTGGATGTCGCGGCGGCCATCATCGTGCCGCCCTTCCCGAAGGGCGAGCCGGGCAAGCCGATCAGCGGCATTGGGGACCTGATCCTCGCCAACCTCGAGTTCCCGCAGCCGGAGGTCGTCTGGCCGGCCAGCGAGGCGCACCAGAAGCTGCCGATCGTCGGGGCGAGCGTGAGCATCACCAACAGCCTGCTGACGATGTGGCTGGTGATGGGCGTCCTGCTCCTCGTGTTCATCGTCGCCGGTCGGATGCTCAAGGACGTCCCGGGGCGCCTCCAGAACGCGGTCGAGTTCGCCTGGGAGAGCCTCGAGAACTGGGCGGTGTCCCTCGGCGGCCCGGATGCCCGCATCCACGTCCCACTGTTCGCGGCGTTCTTCCTGTTCATCCTGTTCTCGAACTGGAGCGGCCTGCTGCCGTTCGTCGGCAAGCTCGAGTTCCTGCGCGCCCCCACGAGCGACGTCAACGTGACGATCGGGCTGGCGCTGGTCGCGTTCCTGTACTTCCACTTCCAGGGCTTCCGCCGCCTCGGCGTGCGTGGCTACCTGGGCAAGTTCTTCGTGTTCAGCGGCTTCAAGCAGGGTCCGGCGAGCGGGGTGATCGACCTGTTCGTGGGCCTGATCGAGTTCCTGCTCGAGTTCATCAAGCCAGTCACGCTGTCGATGCGACTCTTCGGCAACATCTTCGGCGGTGAGGTCGCGCTCGGCGTCATCACGGCGCTCACGATCGCGCTGATCCCGGCCGGGATGCTGCTGCTCGAGGGCCTGCTCAACTTCGTGCAGGCGCTGATCTTCTCGACGCTCATGCTCATGTACACGATCATCGCGGTGGAGGCTCACCACACCGAGGAGCACGAAGGCGTCGCCGACGTGCCCGAGGGCGGGATGGCGCCACCGCTGAGCGTGGGCGCAGGGAGTCACTGAGGGAAGTCAAGACCTACTGGCGACCGCGGGACGGACCCGCGGCGCGGAATGGAGGGACACAACCGTGGAATTCATCGGAGCCGGCCTCGCGGCGCTGGGCGTCATCGGCCCGGGCATCGGCATCGGGATCCTGACCGGCCTCGCGGCGACGGCGATCGGGCGCAACCCGGACGCGACCCCGCAGATCCGGGCCCAGTTCATCCTCGGCGCCGCGTTCGCAGAGGGCCTCGGCGTCCTCGCGATCGTCGTCGCGATCCTGGCCATCGTCCTGCAGCCGGCCGCGTGAGGCGGGCGGACAACCGGAGCAACCGGCCATGAACCTGTTCGCGCTGGCCGCGCCACTCGCGGCGGGTGGCGCCGTCGGGCCGCAGGCTGCAGAGAGCGGCGGCCTGGTGATCAACTTCTTCTGGATCGCCGTGGCCTCGGCGAACTTCCTGGTGTTCGCCACGATCCTGTACCTCGCCTTCGGCAAGCAGGTGAGCGCCATGCTCGCTTCCCGCCGGGAGCGGATCGAGCAGGGCCTCCGGGACGCCGAGCAGGCGCGCCAGGACCGCGAGAACGCGGAGCAGGAGCGCCTGACGACACTGGCTGAGGCACGCCGCGAGGCGAACGACATCCTGGCCCGCGCCCAGAAGGTGGCCCAGGAGACGCGCGACGCCGACATCGCGGCGACGCGCGAGGAGCTCGAGCGGATGCGCGTCCGGGCCACGGACGAGATCGAGGCCGAGAAGGGCCGCGCGCTCGCGGAGCTGCGTGGCGAGGTGGCCGAGCTCGCCCTCCAGGCGGCCGGCCGCGTCGTCCGCGAGACCATGACCGACCAGCGCCAGCGCCGCCTCGTCGAGGAGTTCCTCGCCGAGCCGACCTCGGGCACGGCGAAGTAGGCCGCAAGCCCATGGCCAAGGCATCCGAGACCGCCGGGCGCCGCTACGCGGAGGCCGCATTCCAGCTGGCCACTCGCGATGACGCGCTCGACGCCTACGCGGATGGCCTCGACCTCGCCGAGCAGATGCTGGCGGGTGAACAGGCCCGCGACATCGTTCGGAACCCGGCGCGACCGCTTCGCGAGCGGCTCGAGTTCGTGGACGGGATGCTGGCGACCCGCGTGCCCGAGCCGGTGCGCAAGCTCGTGGGCCTCCTCGTCGAGCGAGGCAGGGTGGACCGCCTCCCCGGCGTCGCGGCCGAGTACCACCGCCTGCTGAACGCGGAGCGGGGCGTGGTCCAGGCCTTCGCGAGGACCGCCCTGCCGCTCACCGGCGACGAGACGGCCGCCCTGCAGCGCAAGGTGGCCGAGATGACCGGTCGAACCGTCGACCTCCGGGTCGAGGTCGACGAATCGCTGATCGGCGGGCTCACGGTCCGCGTCGGCGACACCCTCTATGACGCCAGCGTCCGGGGCCGCCTCGAGCGCCTCCGCGAACGCCTCGTGGCGGGCGCCGCGTAGCGCCCGCGCCCGCCAAGCAAGCCCAGGAGTACCCGATGGCCATCAAGTCCGACGAGATCGTCAACATCATCAAGTCCGCGATCGACACGTTCGATGCCGACGCCGAGACGCGCAACGTCGGCACGGTCGTCGAGGTCGGCGACGGGATCGCCCAGATCTACGGCCTCGAGGGCGCGCTCTCCCAGGAGCTGCTCGAGTTCCCGGGCGGGATCATGGGCATGGCGCTCAACCTCGAGGAGGAGACCGTCGGCGCGGTCATCCTCGGCGACGCCTCCGGGATCAAGGAAGGCGACACGGTCAAGACGACCGGCCGCGTCGTCGAGGTGCCCGTCGGCCAGGCCCTCCTCGGCCGCGTGGTCGACCCGCTCGGCAAGCCGCTCGACGACAAGGGCCCGATCAAGACCACGAAGACCCGCCCGGTCGAGCGCATCGCCCCGGGGGTCATCGTCCGCCAGGGCGACGACACGCCCGTCCAGACCGGGATCAAGGCCATCGACGCGCTCATCCCCATCGGCCGCGGTCAGCGCGAGCTGATCATCGGCGACCGCCAGACCGGCAAGACGGCGATCGCCGTCGACACGATCATCAACCAGAAGGGCCAGGGCCTGGTCTGCATCTACGTGGCCATCGGCCAGAAGCTCTCGACCGTCGCCCAGACCGTGGCGACCCTCGAGAAGTACGGCGCGATGGACCACACGATCGTCGTCGTCGCCGGCGCCGAGGATCCCGCCCCGCTCCAGTACCTCGCGCCGTACGCCGGCGCCGCCTTCGGCGAGGAGGTCATGGAGGTGGGCGTCGAGATCGACGGGACGACGGTCAAGGACGCCCTGTGCGTGTACGACGACCTGTCGAAGCATGCCTGGGCGTATCGCGAGATGGCCCTGCTGCTGCGGCGCCCGCCGGGCCGCGAGGCCTACCCGGGCGACGTCTTCTACCTGCACTCGCGGCTCCTCGAGCGCGCCGCGCGCCTCAACGAGGAGAACGGCGGCGGCTCGCTCACCGCGCTGCCGATGATCGAGACGCAGGCCGGCGACGTGTCCGCCTACATCCCGACGAACGTGATCTCGATCACGGACGGCCAGATCTTCCTCGAGACCGACCTGTTCAACGCCGGCCAGCGGCCCGCGCTGAACATCGGCATCTCGGTGTCCCGCGTCGGCTCGGCGGCGCAGACCAAGGCGATGAAGAAGGTCGCCGGCCCGCTCAAGCTGGACCTCGCGCAGTACCGCGCGCTGGCGGCATTCGCCCAGTTCGCGTCCGACCTGGACAAGGCGACGCGCGACCAGCTGACGCGCGGCGAGAAGCTGTCCGAGGTCATCAAGCAGCCGCAGTACCAGCCGCTCCCGGTCGAGAAGCAGGTCGCCATCCTGCACGCGGCCACCACGGGCAAGCTCGACGACGTCCCGACGCCGCGGGTCAAGGAGTTCGAGACCGGCTTCTACCGCTTCCTCGAATCCGAGCGGCCCAAGGTGCTCACCGAGCTCGCCGAGGGCAAGAACCTGACGGACGAGATCGCCGCGGCCCTGACCGAGGCCCTCGACGAATTCCGCAAGTCGTTCCTGGCTTGATCGTGACCAGGCTTCCTGTGGGCTGCGGCGCACCAACCGACGCACGAGGCGGCCTCGTGCTGCCATGGACCGCACCTGCTTCGACGCCTGGTGCATCGGGCGCCACAACGGACGCCGGATCGACAATTCGTGGTGCGACCCGGGTTCTTCCTCCGCCGTTTGGTGCATCGGGCGCAACGGTGACGGCAGCAGCTTCCAGGTCGGAAACCGCGGCGCATGGCTAGCCAGCGCGATATCCGGCGGCGGATCACCGCCGCTCGCAACATCAAGCAGATCACGAGGGCGATGCAGTTCGTCGCGGCCTCGAAGCTGCGCCGCGCCCAGGAGTCGACGCTGGCGGCGCGCCCGTACAGCGAGAAGATCGACGAGGTCCTCGCCGATCTCGCCGCCGTGCTCGGCGGTGAGGACCATCCCCTCCTCGCCGACCCGCCCGGGAGCAAGCGCCTGCTGATCCTGATCACCACGGATCGTGGCCTCGCCGGCCCGCTGAACACGAACACGATCCGCTACATCTCGCGCGAGATCACGGAGCACGGCGGCGACATGGCCGTGGTCAGCGTCGGGCGCAAGGGCCGCGACGCGATGCGCCGGGCGCGCGTCCCGATCGAGGCGCACTTCGCGGGCTTCGGCGACAAGCCGACCTTCGCCGACGTGCTGCCCCTGGCCCGCCTCATCACCGAGGACTTCCTGTCGGGCGAGTACGGCCGGATCGACCTGGTCTACAGCCGGTTCATCTCCACCCTCGCGCAGCGGCCCGTGCTGGTCCAGGTGCTGCCGATCGAGCCGACGCAGGACACCGAGGGCATTCCCGGCAACCAGTTCATCTTCGAGCCCAGCCCGGCCGCGGTGCTGGAGCAGCTCCTCCCGCGCTACGTCGCAACGCGCCTGTTCCACGCGGTCCTCGAGGCCAAGGCCAGCGAGGAATCGAGTCGGATGGTCGCCATGAAGAACGCGACCGAGAATGCCGAAGACCTCATCGACGACCTGACCCTGGCGTACAACAAGGTCCGCCAGTCCAACATCACTCGCGAGATGATCGAGATCGCGACCGGCGCGCGAGCGCGCTAGGCCGAACCCAGGAGGACGAGACAACCATGGCGAGCGCTGCACCGGCCAGGGCCGAGGGACGGGTCATCCAGATCACCGGACCGGTGGTCGACATCGAGTTCCCGGCCGGCGAGCTGCCGGCGATCCTGAACGCGGTCGAGATCGATCGCGGGGACCAGGACCCGCTCGTGTGCGAGGTCGCCCAGCACCTCGGCAACAACTGGGTGCGCAGCGTGGCCATGACCACGACCGACGGCCTCGCCCGCGGCACGCGGGCGGTCGACACGGGCGACCCGATCACCGTCCCCGTGGGCGAGGCCACGCTCGGCCGCGTCTTCGACGTCCTCGGCCGCCCAATCGACCTGAAGGGGCCGGTCTCGGCCAAGGTGCACCTGCCGATCCACCGCGAGCCACCCGCGTTCGACGACCAGACCACCGAGGTCGAGGTCTTCGAGACCGGGCTCAAGATCATCGACCTGATCTGCCCATTCAAGAAGGGTGGCAAGGTCGGCATCTTCGGCGGCGCCGGCGTCGGCAAGACGGTCATCATCCAGGAGCTGATCCGGAACGTCGCCCAGGAGCACGCCGGCGTCTCCGTGTTCGCCGGCGTCGGCGAGCGCAGCCGCGAGGGCAACGACCTGATCAAGGAGATGACCGACTCGGGGGTCATCGCCAAGACAGCGTTCGTGTTCGGCCAGATGAACGAGCCACCCGGCGCGCGCCAGCGCGTGGGCCTGACCGGCCTGACCATGGCCGAGTACTTCCGCGACGAGGAGGGCCGCGACGTCCTCCTGTTCATCGACAACATCTTCCGGTTCACCCAGGCGGGCTCCGAGGTCTCGGCGCTCCTCGGCCGGATGCCGTCGGCGGTCGGCTACCAGCCGAACCTCGCGACCGAGATGGCCGCCCTCCAGGAGCGGATCACCTCCACGACGAAGGGCTCGATCACGTCGCTCCAGGCGGTCT
>DATJGH010000093.1:0-12505 GCA_035495215.1 Patescibacteria group bacterium | reverse complement strand
GCGGCAGCAGATCCGGCTCGCCGGACGGGCGGTGGGTGGGCGGCAGGCTCCAGCGATAGGCCCCGACCGTGCGCCGTCGCGGTTCGGCGCCGGCGAAGCGCCGGACGCGCGCGATGAGCTGGCGATCGGTCAGCGCGCCCGACGCATTGGAAGCGATATTGCGATGCCGTCCTGCGTGCGCATCGCTTTCGGAGAGCTCTTCCGCCAGGCGCTCGTGGACGGTCCCGGGACCGAGAATCAGCAGGTCGTCGCGCGGCGACAACCGGTTCGCGACGTCGCCCACGAACCGCTTCAGGTGTTCGATCCGGTGCGGCTCACCTGCACTCTGCGGGCTGCCGCCGCCGCCATGACGCACGGCGGGGTCGTGTCGTACGTGGCCGGTTGCCCGATGGTGCGGCGGCACTTCCGACTCGACTCGTTCGAGTCGAGCCTCGCCGCCACGCAGGGGGACGATCAGCGCCTGCTCCGCGTCGATCCACACGAGCGTGGCGGCTCGAGACTCTTCCTTTTCAGTCCGGACCGGGCGACATGTCGTTGTCATGCGCGCGCCCATACCGGACCAGAAACGGTCTCCTCGGCCAGGTCAGCGTAGGTGACGTTACAGGCACGCTCCCAGCGCGTGCGGTCCACGCGAACGCTGAACCGATGGCTGCCGGCGTTGAAGCTGATCTCGGGCTCGTCCCGGACTGCGTAGTCCGCGTAGGTCGCGAGCCCGAACAGAGCGCCGACGGCCGGCAGGGCACCCAGCTCGCACCCGGGCGCCAATACAGAGAGCTCGGGCTCGGTCAGCAGTCGTACGACGCCCCCGCCGAAGACGTCCCGGGCCTTGCGCAGGTCGACGTGATCAGTTGCGTCGAGAACGACGAAGGCATCGGGGCCGTCGTGAGACGCGACGGCCAGGACCTTGGCAAACGTTCGGGGATCGACACCTTCTGCGGTTGCCGTCGCGCGGGCCGTGAAGCTCGGATCGTGTGGATGGATCTCGTACTCGACGTCCTCGCGCGCGAGCCAGTCGAGGAGTGGTTGGTAGGGTCGGTCGAGCGTCGTCCCTGCGTTCATCGGCATTGACCTCCTTTGCCGTGTCCAACACGCAGACCTTGGTCTGAAGGAGGGCGATTCGCATCGGCCATTGGGTGCACTCGCGCGTGTCCAACGGCCCGAACCGCAGCGAACGATGTCCGCCGGGCCTTGGACCTTGCCGACCCGGTGCCGCCCCGAGCGAGGTGCCGGGGACGACGAACGACCCGGAGGGACCTTGCCATCCGTCGTTGATGCAATCTCCGACGTGCCGTCCCTTGATGCGATCTCCGGGACGCTCCATCCGTTGATGCGATCTCTGGGTGGTTCGGTGCTGACCTCTCCGGGTCAACATTGATCATGGCACTGACTGTCCGAAACAGGTAGTGCCGAAGGGCCTGAATCGCGCTCGTCAGCGACCTGCTGCGGCCCGGTCCTCGAGCGCAGCGCTCTCTCCGGAGCCGGGCTCAACCCCTTCTGCGGCCTCGGCGGCCGCTCGGTAACCGCTGCCGAACGCCGCGAGATTCGCTTCGATCATCTCCGGCCGCCGGTCGCCCAGCACGTCGACAAGGGCTTGCCGGAGCGCCTCGCGGCCGACGATCGGCCGGCGTGCGATCAGAGCGCCGAGGGCGACGACGCTGACGAACCGATCCTCGCCGCACTCGCGCGCGAGCGCGGTGCAGGGAATGGCCGCGATCTCGACGTCCGTCCGCAGGGGCTCCGCCTCGATGAGCGTGGCATTGACGATCAGCAGGCCGCCCGGGACGAGCAGCGACTCGAACTTCGCGAGTGACGGCGGGTTGAGGGCCACCACGCTGTCGGCCATGTCGACGATGGGCGACCCGATCCGGTCGTCCGCGATGATGACGGTGCACGATGCCGTCCCGCCGCGCATCTCGGGCCCATAGGAGGGCATCCATGACACCGTCCGGCCCTCGATGACGGCGGCCTGGGCGAGCACGTGACCGGCGAAGAGCAGTCCCTGTCCGCCGAAGCCGCCGAACACCGTCGCGTGCTGCATCTCAGCCCTTTCCCTGCGCGCTCGGGCTCTTCGCCCGATCCACGATCACGCCCAGCGGATAGGTCTGGACGACGTCCCGGGCCAGGTGCTCCATCGACTCGCTCGGGGTCATTCCCCAGCCCACCGGGCAGGTCGAGAGGATCTCGACGATCGACAGGCCGCTGCCGCTCAGCTGGGTCTCGAAGGCGCGCCGCACCATCGCCTTCGTCCGCCCGATGAGCTGCGGGTCAGCGATGGAGCCACGAGCCGCATACGACACGCCGGGCAGGAGCGCAAGCATCTCGGTGATCGGGATCGGGTAGCCGGCGGTCAGCGCCTCGCGCCCGCCCGGGCTCGACGTCGTGCGCTGGCCGAGCAGCGACGTCGGCGCCATCTGGCCGCCGGTCATGCCATAGATGCCGTTGTTGACGAAGATCACGCTGATCCGCTCGCCGCGGGCCCCTGCGTGGACGATTTCGGCCGTCCCGATCGCGGCCAGGTCGCCGTCGCCCTGGTAGGTGAACACGAAGGCGTCCGGGCGAGCTCGACGCACGCCGGTCGCCACGGCCGGGGCGCGGCCGTGCGGCGCCTCGACGAAGTCGACCGCGAGGTAGTCGTAGGCGAAGACGCTGCACCCGACCGAGGCCACGCCGATGGTGGTCGGCCCCAGCTGCATCTCGTCGAGCAGCTCCGCGACGAGGCGGTGGATGATGCCGTGGCCACAGCCCGGGCAGTAATGCGTCGACGTGTCGGTCAGGAGGTCCGGGCGTCGGTAGATGACCCGTCGAGGAGAAGGCGCCAGCGTCTGCACCCGGATCACCGTCCCTCTGCTGGCGCGGTGAGCGCCCATGCTCGGTTCAGCGCATCGACGACCTCGCCCGGTGTCGGCACCATGCCGCCGGTTCGACCGTGGAAGAAGACCGGCGTTCGGCCCTCGACGGCCAGGCGAACGTCCTCGACCATCTGCCCCGCCGACATCTCGACGACGACGATGGCCCGCAGATCCGGAGCGATGGTCGCCAGCGCGCTCGATGGAAACGGCCACAGGCTGATCGGTCGGAAGAGACCGGCGCGCAGACCCTGTTCGCGCGCCCGCTCGATGGCGGTCCGCGCGACTCGCGCCGCCGTGCCGTAGGCGACGATGACGATCTCGGCGTCCTCGAGATCCTCGCCCGCCCAGCGAGTCTCCCGCTCGGTGATGGAGGCGAACTTGGCCTGCAACCGCCGGTTGTGGGCCTCGAGGTCCTCCGGCCGGAGGTGGAGCGACCGGACGACGCGCGGCGCGCGATCGGCGGCACCTGCGAGCTCCCAGCCGGCGTTCGTACGGGCGGGCATCCGGTAGACCGGAACGACCGGCTCCATCGCCTGGCCCATGACGCCGTCCGCGAGGATCATCACCGGCGTCCGGTAGCGCTCCGCGAGCTCGAAGGCGTCAGCGGTCAGGGCGACGGCCTCAGCGATCGATGACGGGGCGAGCACCGGGACGCGGTAGTCACCATGGCCGTGCCCCTTCGTCGCCTGGAAGTAGTCCGACTGCGAGGCCCCGATGCTGCCAAGCCCGGGGCCCCCGCGCATGACGTTGATGAGGACGATCGGAACCTCCGAACCCGCCAGGTAGCTCATCCCCTCGGCCATCAGGCTGATGCCCGGGCTCGAGGACGACACCAGGACGCGCGCACCGGTCGCGGCCGCCCCGAGGGCCATGTTGATCGCGCCGAGCTCGCTCTCCGCCTGCACGAAGACCCTGCCCAGCTCGGGCATGCGGCGGGCCATCCACTCGAGCAGCTCGGCCTGGGGGGTGATGGGATAGCCGAAGTACGCATCGCAGCCCGCCTGGATGGCCGCCTCGGCCATCGCCTCATTGCCTTTCATGAGCATGGGCCGGACGCCGGCTTCCGCCTGACCGGGACCACCCTTCGCGGCGGCAAGCGCAGGCACGTCAGGTCGCCCTCGGCCGTGCGAACACGCCGAACACGGCGTCGGGGCAGACCCGTGCGCACAACGCACAGCTCGTGCACGCGGCGGTGTTGATCAGCCGGACCGGGTGGTACCCGAGGGCGTTCACCACGGCGAGGTCGAGCTCGAGGATGCCCTTGGGGCAGGCGGTGACGCACAGGCTGCAGCCCTTGCATCGATCGACGGCGACGTCCAGCGGCGCAAAGATGTCCACGGCGCGCACGCCGGACCGTGATGGGTGGACGGCGATCGCCATCGACTACCTCCGAACGAACGCTAGGCCCGCACCGGAGCATCAGCGAGTGCCGAACGGGTGCTTTGCCCGTGCCATTCGGCCGCGCGCCGGTGAGCCCGATCCGTCAACCGTCGGCGTAGAGCGTCACGAAGTCCATCGACGTGAGGACGCCAAGCGGCCGCTCCGCCACGTCGACGACGACGAGGCGGTGGATCTTCTCGTCACGCATCAAGCGCGCGGCCTCCCGCAGCGGCGTCGATATGTCGACCGTTATCGCCGGAGAGCTCATGAGGTCAGCGACGCGCAAGCCCGTGTAGCGTCGCCGCACGGCGCTGTGCACGTCTCCGCTGCCGCGGAGGAGGTCGGTCTGGCTGATGACGCCGACGAGCTTCCCGTCGGCGTCCACGACGGGCAGGCCGGTCACCTCGTGAAGCTCCAGCATTCGCTCGGCTTCCTCGATGCGAGCATCGGGGCCGATGACGACAGGCATGATTGTCATCCAGTCCCCGGCCAGCATTTCCATTTCCGACGCCTTGTTGCGCATCGGTTCGTCCCTCTCCTGCGTCTGCAGCAGAACGTAGCCACTCTGCGTCGCGGCCCGGAGAGCCGAAGTGCCGGGATCCCCTATACGAATGGCCTGATACGCCAGCAGCCGGCGGGACTGGTCCCAGCGCCTGAATGGGATGGCACGCGTGATGCCAGGCGACGCTTTGGCGTTACCGCAGATCGCGAACACCGCGATGACTCGGGCGCGCTCGCACGCAAGATCTGAGACCACTTGCTTGACATGCGTCCCGCCGACGAGCGATGCAGGCAGCCAGCCCGGGAGCACGATCATTCCGCGGCGGCGTGACGGAACTCACGTCGCTAGCGCGAGCGCGCCCGCATGACATCGACGAGCCAAGGTCATGACGGCTGCCTGCACGCAGTCACACTCTCGCTTGGGCTCGACGAGAGGCGCGCGTCTTCGGGGCGATAGATGAGGTGCCTGTCACCTTTTGGGCCCATTCGATCCCTATGCAGTCGTGACAGTGGCAGTGGCGCAAATCGAAGCGATGAGCGAAGTCGAGGTGGTCTACCGCGACGACGGCGATCGCCTCTGGCGGGCACTGCTCGCCTTTTCCGGCGACGAAAGCGTCGCTTCTGATGCGGTAGCCGAGGCGTTCGCCCAGGCGCTGCGCCGGGGATCGGCGATCAAGGACGTCCGTAGCTGGGTGTGGCGATCTGCGTTTCGCCTCGCCAAAGGCGATCTCAAGCGCCAGTCAAGCATGCGCTTCGGGCTCATGCCAGAGGGCGCATTCCACGATGCCCATCCCGATGAGGAGCTGCTCGCCGCACTCCAATGCCTAACGCCGCAGCAGCGCGCCGTGATCGTCCTGCATTACTACGTGGATTGCCCGGTGCGCGAGATCTCGCGCCGTACGGGCATCAACTCCCTCGCCGTCCGGGCCCACCTCAGCCGTGGCCGGAAGCGCCTGCGCGTCCTCCTGGGTGACGAGCGATGACCGATCTGCGGACACGATTCCGGACCTTCGATGAGCTCCACGCGCCTGAGCTCTGGCACGAGGCAGAGCGCAGGGCCGCGGTCACACAACCGCGCGCTGTACGCCTGAATCAGTGGGTGTTCATAACGGTAGTACTGCTGCTCGCCCTGCTCGCCGGCGCGGTGGCGCTCATCGGGTCGCGCACCATCAGGCTGCCACTCTTGGTTGAGACCACGTCCATGCCCTCAACGCCGGCGAACTTGGCGACTCCCGCGCTGACGCCGCTGGTGGCGACAGCGCCAACCTGGACCGCGACCGGGAGCATGATCGAGACTCGCTCCCGTTACACGGCAACGCTGCTGGCCAATGGCAAGGTTCTCGTCGCAGGTGGCGGCTCAATCGACGGCGGCGAAGCCGTGGCCTCTGCCGAGTTGTACGACCCGGCAACCGGTGCCTGGACCAGCACCGGAGCGATGCTCGAAGCCAGGGGCGAGGGTTACACGGCAACGCTGCTGCCCGATGGCAAGGTGCTTGTGGTGGGCGGCTATGACCGCGGCGGTCTTGCGTCGGCCGAGGTGTACGACCCCAACAGCGGCAAATGGACTGCCACTGGGTCGATGGACGGGGTCCGCTTCTACCACACGGCCACGTTGCTGCCCGATGGCACGGTCCTGGTAGCGGGCGGCGAGGTCCGCAACAACCGCGTGTTCCCCTCGGCCGAACTGTACGATCCGCGCACCGGGTCCTGGACCGCCACCGGACGCATGCGTGGGGCCTTCTCACCCGAAACAGCCACGTTACTGCTCGACGGGACCGTGCTGACGGTCGGAGGCATAGACGGTCGTGAGCTGGCCTATGCCGAGCTGTACGACCCGCCCACTGGAACTTGGAGCGTCACCGGAAGCTTGAGCGGGGCCCACGCCGGCAGGGCCACGCTGCTCCCCGACGGCAAGGTGCTGGTCGCGGGTGGCGCCAGCGCGACCAAGGTCGTGGAGCCCGATATAGGGGGGCCGGCCCCAGGCGCCCTCACCCTGGCCTCCGCCGAGCTCTACGACCCGCGCACTGGAACGTGGACAGTCACCGGGAGCATGACCGAGGCCCGCCTCGGTTACACCGCCACGCTCCTGGCAGATGGCACGGTGCTGGTCGCGGGGGGCCATAGCAATGACACCAGTGGCACCAGGCTACTGGCCTCAGCTGAGCTCTACGACCCCACCACCGGATCCTGGGCGTTAACGGCAGGGATGCTGGCGGCCCGCACCGGTCATACCGCCACGCTCCTGCCCAATGGCACGGTGCTGGTGATTGGCGGCAGCGACAGCGCATTGGTGGAGCTCTACGTTCCGGGCAAAGGGTCGTGAAACGTCCAATTCGTGGGAGGGCCTCGTGATCGGATCGAAAAGGGCGAGCGACATTCTCGTCGGGGCAGTGGCTTGTACGGCATTTCTGTTCGCTGTCAGCGGATGCGCAACCGCGTCGCCATCGACGACCTCTGGCGGTGGAGCGTCCGAGCCGGCGTCGGCGCCTCCGAGCACCACCCCGTCTGAATCCACGTCACCGACCGCTACACCGCGCCCCCGCTGCCCGGTGCCCAATCGCGGGGGCTCGTGTCTCGGACCGCTTGCCGCCGGAACGTACACCACCGTCGAGTTCGTGCCGCGGATCACGTACACCGTCCCCGCCGGCGGTTGGACGAACTGGGAGGACCTGCCTGGCCTCTTCTTGCTCGGCCCGCCTGGGTTCGACCTCGCCGGTGTCGACGAAGGAGGCAGCGACTACATCGGAATCTACTCGAGCGTTGTCGCTGCGAACACCGACTGCTCTGAATCCGAGCAACCGGGCGTGGTGCAAACCGCCGCCGCGCTGGCCGCTGAGTTCGCCCAACGCCGCGGACTGACGACGACGACCCCCAAGCCCGTTTCGGTCGGGGGACTGCAAGGCGTGGTCCTCGACATGCGCCTGGCCGATGGCTGGAAGAAGCCTTGCTTCTACTCAGGTGGGGATCCGGTCGTGCCGGTGCTCAGGGGCGTTGGGAACTCCTCCGGGGTTGACCATCCGATTGGTCCGGGCTTCATGATGCGGCTCTATCTGGCGGACTTCTCAGGCAGGACACTGGCCATCGAGCTCGGCGATAACTCTGGCGGCACGCACTCGGATACCTATTCGGCGATCGTGACCCAGCTGCACTTCGGAAGCTGATTTGGTACCGCACAGACGGCGGCCGCGGCTCTGCGCCGCGTCGACTGTCGGGCCGCGTGGTCGGGCGGTGTTGGCAAACCCCGGGATGCGTGAAATCACGCTAGCGACGTAGACCGGCACGGGCCAAGAACATCGTCATCCCGATCGAGTCCGCCAGGTCCTGCGCTAGAATGCCGCGGCGGCGTGACGGAACTCACGTCGCATTTGCTCGGGCGGCTAGCTCAGCTGGTTAGAGCACTTGCTTGACATGCAAGAGGTCACTGGTTCGAGTCCAGTGTCGCCCACCAACTCCTGGTCGACGATCGGACACCTCGATTGAGGCACCCGACGCAACTCCCATCCATATCCCCCCAACGAGGCTGCTGACGCTTGTCGTTCGTGCGCGCATGATCGCTGGGTGATCCTCGAGCCCAATCGACTGCGGCGACGGCGCATGTTCCGCGCGGTCGCCGGAATCGCCGCCGTCCTCGTCGCCGGGTCCGTCCTTGCCTCCGGTTGGACGCTGCCTGCGTTCTCGAACGTGAAGGCGACCGCGACCCCGGGACCCGGCGCGACCCCGACGAACGCCGTCGCCGTCACGCCGACATCGACCCCTGGAACGAGCCTCACGCCCAGCGTTCCACCTCCAAGCCCGGAGCCGACGAGGGGTCCCGACGGGTGCCTTCCCCCACCTGCGGACCTCCAGCCAGCGACCGTGGTCTCCCACGCCCACGGAACGGCCAAGGTCGTCGCGCTGACCTTCGACGATGGCAACAACGCCGGGAACGTCGCGCTCATCCGCCAGTTCCTCGTCCGCTACCGCGTCAACGCGACGTTCTTCCCGACCGCGCGGGCCGTCGAGCTCGCGCCGGAGACCTGGCAGCGCATCGCAGAGGCTGGTTTCCCCATCGCCAACCACACGTACCACCACGCGTCGCTGGCGAAGCAGTGCTTCGACAAGCAGCTCGCCGAGCTGGAGAAGGCAAAGAGCGTTGTCGCCGCGCAGGGCCTGACGCTGCAGGGCTTCATGCGGCCACCTTTCGAGGACTTCGACCGCAACACGCAGCTTGCCGCCGCGGCGGCGGGTGAGGGATATGTCGTCCTCTGGAACGTCGACACGCTCGATTGGACCGGCATCACGGGAGTCACGATCGCCGGTCGCGCCATCGGTGCGGGGCCGGGCGCCATCATCCTGATGCACACCACTCGCCTTGCGACGACGCATGCGCTGTCCCAGATCGTGGCCCACTACCGGAAGCGCGGCTACACCTTCGTGACCATCGGCCAGCTCCTGGGCATCCCCGGGCCGGTTCCGTTTCCGTGAGTCGACTGGAAGGGCCGGCAGCTCAGGCCACGACCCGGCAATAGGCCTCCGGCTGCGCCTCGCGCGGGTGGCCGACGAGGAACTCCTCGTCCCGGCCATCGAGCACGGCCGGCCAGTCGATCAGCGCCGCGAGCCCGCGGCCGATGCCCTCGAGCTCATCCAGGCCGGCGCCGACCGTGTCGAGCGGGAAGTCGCGCGGCAGTCGCGCGTCGATCCGGTACAGCGTCGCCGCCCCGTAGTGGCGCTGGACGAGCTCGGTCTGCTGCTCGCCGGGGGAGCGGAACATCTCGCCGAGCACCCATTCGACCCACGACCACAGCCACGTCGGCCGACGCCGATCAAGGTAGCGGCCGGTGCCGAGCGAGACGACGACCGTCTTCGACGCCTCGTAGTCCGAGTATTCGAAGGCTTCGACGCAGGCCTGGTACACGGGATTGCCCGCGACGCCGACGCCGCCATCGACGAGCAGCCCGATCCCCTCGACCGGCCATGGCGCGAAGTAGGTCGGGGCGGCGGCCGAGGCCGTGACGCAGTCGGCCAGGAGGAGCACGCCCGTCCGGCGCCCGGTCTCGCTCCGCCGGTCCTTCACGAAGTACCACGGATGGCCGTCATCGAGGCCCTTGGCCGTGATCATCACGTCCCGGGGCACGTCGTTGATCGTCCAGGCGGCCAGGTCACCGAGCTCCTCGCCGATCATCCGCCGGAGTGTCGCAACCTCGTACTGGTTGCCGAAGATGATCCGGCGCAGCAGCGTCACGACCGGGATCCGGCGGAACAGCTCCGGGCCGCGGCGGCGATAGAGGGAGACGATGCGCTCCGCCGGGATCCCCGCTCCGACGGCCGCAGCGATCACCGCCCCCGTCGACGTTCCCGCGACGAAGTCGAAGCTCTCGCGCGCCGGCCGGCCCGTCGCCTCCTCGAGGGCCTCCAGCGCGAGCGCCGGGATGATCCCGCGCACGCCGCCTCCATCGATCGCCAGGATCCGCCGTCGTGCCATGGGCGAAGTGTGCCTCGGGCGAGCGTCAGGTCGGCTGGCACGAGAGGGCCCCGGCGCGCGTGAATGCATGGAAATCACGGCAGCCGGACGACTACGCTGCGCGCGTGCGACGCATCGCCTTCATCGTGATCGGCCTGGTGCTTTCCGGCTGTGGCGGACAGTCGACTTCAGTCCAGCCAACCGCCGGCCCGACCACGGCAGCGACCACGATCGCAACCGGAACTGCGGCCCCTTCGCGGACTCCCGGTCCATCGGCCAACCTGTGCACGCACGCCGAGGGCGGCGCGGGCGCCAATCGATGCCGCGGGCCCCTGCACTCGGGTACCTACACGACCTACGAGCTCGAGCCGCCGCTGACCTACACGGTCGCCGACGGGTGGGCGAACTGGGAGGACCTGCCCGGGAACTTCCTGCTCCTGCCTCCCGGTGCATCGCTCGTCGGCGTCAACCCGGGAACGAGCGACTACCTCGGTGTCTACGCGTCCGTCGCCCAGCCCGGCAAGTGCACCGGACGCGTGGCGGAGAACGTCGACCTGTCATTCGACGCCTACGTGGCCTGGCTGACCGCGAACAAGGCGCTGCAGGTCACGGACCCGCAGGACGTCACGGTGGGCGGCCTCCCGGGCGTGAAGGTCGACGTCACGATGAAGGCTGGACCCGGCGACGGCTGCCCCGACGGGCCATACGCCGATGTGTACGTGGGGAAGTTGCCGTCCGACCTCCTTCACGGCGTCAATCCCGGGTACTTCCTGCGGCTGTACCTGCTGCGCAACGCAGACAGGATCGTTGCGATCGAGATCGCTGACGCGAAGGGTGGAAGCGACTTCGCTGACTGGCCGAAGGCCGCGGACGAGGTCGTGGCCCAGTTCCAGTTCGGGGCGCCGTAGCCGGACTCGTCCTCGACCGCACTGTTATGCGCGCTCGACACTTCCGCGAGCCCGACGACACACCGCCCGCCGGCGCCCCGCTGTGGCTGTGATCGGCCAGACCGCATCGTTCCCCGCCGAAAGGAGGCGACGATGGTTCCTCTTCTGCTCTGGATCCTCGGCGTGCCGGGGCTGATCATCATCCTGCTGCTGCTGCTCGGCATCGTTCACCTGTAGCCGCGCGAGGCGGCCCAACTCGACATCGACGGGCCGGACGGCTAGAGTCCGGCCCAACGCATCGATCGGGATACGCGATCGGCGGGGAGATCCCCAGAGAGCCGGGCCACGGCTGCAAGCCCGGTGATCGAGCCCCGAGCGCACCGCCCGTGAGCGGCCGGTGAACCGGCCCGGGTCCGCCCGTTAGCGCGGCATGAGCGCACGGGCCGCCGCCACCACGGTGGGACGGTTCGTGAAGGCGGGTGGAACCGCGGGAGTTCGAAACGGTCGACCTCTCGTCCTGTCGGGACGAGGGGTCGTTTCGATTCTCGGAGGCAGCCATGGCGGACCAGGACGACAAGGCAGCGGCAGCACCGGCAGGGGAGTCACGCGACGCCGCGGGCGTGGCGGCGGACGCCGCCGACGCCGAGGTGCTCGCCGCCCCCGAGCGCGGCTCGGTGGACGAGCTGCTCGATGCCGGCGCACATGACGAGCTCGACGCGATGCGCCACTCGACCGCGCACGTCATGGCCGAAGCCGTCCTCGATCTCTTCCCCGGCGCGAAGCTGGGTATCGGCCCGGCCGTGGCGGACGGCTTCTACTACGACTTCGACCTGCCGCGGCCGCTGGCCCCCGACGACCTTGCGGCGATCGAGGCGCGGATGCGCGACAGCGTTGCGGCCGACCACCGCTTCGCCCGCAAGGAAGTGCCGTTCGACGACGCTCGGTCCGCGGAGGAGGGCGCGGGGCAGACGTTCAAGGTCGAGATCCTCGACGACCTCGCCGCGAAGGCCGGGGCCGCCGGGGAGCCGCTCCCGTCGGTGAGCTTCTACGAGCACGGACCGTTCAGCGACCTGTGCCGCGGGCCCCACGTCGCCTCGACCGGGAAGATCGGCCCATTCAAGCTGCTCTCGATCGCCGCCGCGTACTGGCGCGGTGACGAGCAGCGGCCGATGCTCCAGCGGATCTACGGCACGGTCTGGCCGACGGACAAGGAGCTGGCCGACTTCCTGTGGCGGCGCGAGGAGGCGAAGAAGCGCGACCACCGCCGGCTCGGCGTCCAGCTCGACCTGTTCAGCTTCCACGACGTCGGCCCGGCGATGGCCTTCTGGCACCCGAAGGGCCAGCGCATCTGGCGCACGCTCGAGGGCGCCATGCGCGAGCTGCAGGCGCGGCGCGACTACCAGGAGATCTCGACGCCGATCGTCGTCAGCGAGCGGCTCTGGCGCCAG
>DATJGH010000092.1:0-3089 GCA_035495215.1 Patescibacteria group bacterium | reverse complement strand
GACGATCTCGTCGAAGGGCCGCGACCGCTCGGGTCCGCGGCTGAACGGCACGATGCAGTAGGTGCATGTCTTGTCGCAGCCGTAGATGATCGGCAGCCACGCGCTCACGCTGGAGTGCCGGTGCACGGCCCCGCCCGCGATTGCCGCGGCACGCGTGGTCGAAAGGTGATCGGCGACCCCGACGACGGTCCGACCCACGACGGTGGTGGCGCCCGTGGCGCTGCCCATCAGCCCGACGGGTCCCTGGGCGGACGCGAGGCCCAGTCGATCGACCAGCTCGGGCTCCTGGTCCGGCCGCAGGAACAGGTCGACCGCCGGGAAGCGCCGATCGAGGCGATCGAAGTCCATCTCCCGGACGGCGCAGCCGGTCATGACCACGCGCAGGGAGGGGTTGACGGACTTCAGGCGGGCCAGCTCGCCCTGGCGTCCGATGACCTTGGCCTCGGCGGCCTCACGGATCGCGCAGGTGTTGATGACGATGAGGTCCGCGCCGTCCATCGCCGCCGACTCGGCGCAACCGGCCGCGAGCAGCCGGCCGGCCATCTCCTCGGAATCGCTGCGGTTCATCTGGCAGCCGAGGGTCCACACGTAGAAGCTCGGCAGGGCGCGCGATTCGGGCCGGAACTCGGTCAGTCGGGCGTCGTCGGCCTCGGCCGACCGGCGCTCCGCGGAGGCCGGCGGGGGCGCGATCTCGAGCATCGGCAGCAGGCGCCCGGTCGACATGGCCGTGCCATGCTAGTGGCAAATCCCGTTCGGAGGCAGTGGTGTCGTACGCCGGCGACCTCGGCGAGATCAGCGCGACGGGCGTCTCGCAGGCCGACATGCGGAGCCTGGCGATGAAGTCCGGCACGGTCGCGCGATTCGTCGCGACCGGGACTGCCACCCGCGGCGACTTCGGCCTGTACCGCTGGGAGATGCCGCCGGTCACCGGCGGCGCAACGGGCCACTTCCACCGGACGTTCTCCGAGTCGTTCTACGTCCTCGAAGGCAGCCCGAGCTTCTTCGATGGCGAGACATGGAAGCAGGCCGAGCCGGGGTTCTTCCTGTACGTGCCCCGCGGCGGCATCCACGGCTTCCGCAACGACAGCCCGGCGCCGGCGACCTTCCTCATCCTGTTCTCGCCCGGTATCGCGCGCGAGGGCTACTTCGAGGCGCTCGCCGAGATCGGCGCCACAGGCCGCCAGATGTCCAATGAAGACTGGGCCGACCTGTACGCCCGGTTCGACCAGGTCATGGTCGACTGATGTCGCGCTGACTGAGGGCGAGATGTCGATCGAAGACGAGGTCCGCGCATTCAATGACGCATTCGAGCGAGCCTTGATGGAGCAGGACGTTGAGACCCTGCTCGGGCTATACGCCGACGACGCTTGGCTTCTGCTCAACGGCCAGCCTGGCATGCAGGGTCGAGCTGCGGTCGAAACGTTCGTTCGAGAGTGGCTCGCGGACGGTCCGGTCTCGACGAAGTTCGAAACGGCCCAGACCTTCGCGAGCGGCGACCTCGTGGTCGATATCGGTTACCTGATCAACGACAACGGTCGCGGGAAGTACGTGGTCATCCATCGACGCGGGCCCGATGGAAGGCTCCGGATCCTGGTCGATGCGCCGTCCCGCGGCGCGTGACATTCGGCAACGCTGACTGACGATCGGCGCGCCGCGACCGCGAAGCGATCAGGCGTCAGAATCGGCCGATGGCAATCAAGAGGATGGACAACGTCGGCATCGTCGTTGAGGACCTCGATGCGACGATCGCATTCTTTCGTGACCTCGGTCTCGAGCTAGTAGGGCGAGCCATGGTCGAGGGCAAGTGGGCCGGACGAGTGACCGGGCTGGGCGACCAGCGGGTCGAGGTCGCGATGATGCGAACGCCCGACGGTCACAGCCAGCTCGAGCTCTCGCGGTTCCTGGCGCCGCCCGTCGTCGAGGACCACCGTTCTGCCCCGGTGAACGCCTTGGGCTATCTGCGGGTGATGTTCGCCGTCGACGACATCGACGACACGCTCGCTCGAGTAGGGAAGCGCGGCGCGGAAATGGTCGGCAGCGAAGTCGTCCAGTACGAGGATGCGTACCGCCTGTGCTACATCCGCGGACCCGAAGGGCTGCTGATCGGGCTTGCGCAAGAGCTCCAGCCAGCCACGTGACATTAACCGACGCTGACTGAGCCCAATCCATGAACGAGAAGCGCCTCGTGACACGCCTCGCAGGAGCTGGTCATGCGCTGCTCGGGGCCGGATTTGGGATCGGTGCGCTGTGGGCGACGGTGCACCTTCGCCGGACCGGCGAGCTGCCCATGACGCCATGGGGTTTCCGGGCCTTGAGCGGCCCGTTCGAGCGTTTCGGGAGCGACGCGTTCTCCGCGCTCGGCGTCGGGCTCGTCGTGTCGTCCCTGCTCAACATCGTCGCCGGAGCCTGGATCTGGCGCGGAGATCGCCGCGGGCTGCGGCTGAGCTTCGCCACCTTCGTGCCGACCATGGCGCTCGCACTCGGCTTCGCGCTGCCGTTCCTCCTGATCGGGCTCCCGATCAGTCTGGTCCTCGCGGTTGTCGGCAGGCGGACGCTGCAGACGAGTGACATTCGCTCGAGCCCGCGGTAAGGCAGGCTGCGCCGGCCGCTAGGCGGCGCTCCCCTCCCCGACCCGGCTCGCCGCGAGCCCCGCCCGCACGCCCGTTTCGACCTCCGGCGGGACCCACAGGTCGGCGTGCGCCTCGGCATAGGTCTCGCGGTCGCCGTGGTAGTCCGTGCCGCCGGTCGTGACCAGGCGCAGGTCCTCGGCGATGCCGCGGAGCGTCGCGACCGTCTCCTGGTCGTAGGCGCGGTAGTAGACCTCGAGGCCGTTGAGGCCCATGTCCACGAGCGCGCGCAGCCACAGCAGGTGATCCGGCGCCTCCGCGTAGTGCGCGAGCGAGGTGAGGCCGCCCGCGGCGCGGATCGCCTTGATCGCCTCGGTCGGCCCGAGGCCCTGGCGCGGCACGTACGCCGGCCGGCCGCGCGAGAGGTGTTGCCGGAACGCGTCCTCGACGCTCGTCGCGTAGCCGCACCGGATCAGCGCCCGGGCAAGACGCGGCCGGCCCAGCGCGTCCTCGTCGGTCGTC
>DATJGH010000091.1:0-21188 GCA_035495215.1 Patescibacteria group bacterium | reverse complement strand
AGCACCGTTTCCCGGTCGATGTCGTCAGGCGGCTCGGCGAGATGGGCTGGCTGGGCATCCCGATTCCGGAGGACGAGGGCGGCGCGGGCATGGACACGCTCGCCTACGCGATCGCGGTCGAGGAGATCGGCCGGGTGTGGGGCTCGCTCGGGCTGATCGTCGCCGCGCACACCTCCCTCGGCTGCGGGCCGCTGCACCTCGCCGGGTCGAAGGAGCAGAAGGACCGCTACCTCGTGCCGATGGCGAGCGGGGCGGTCATCGGCGCGTATGGGCTGACCGAGCCGGGTGCCGGCTCCGACGCCGGCGGCACCCGCACGACGGCCCGACTGGAGGGCGCCGACGACGCCGGGAACGGCGGCGAATGGGTGATCGACGGCGGCAAGCGCTTCATCACCAACGCCGGCCAGGCCGGCACCTACATCATCACCGCGCGAACCGGCTCACGCGACGACGGTGCCGCTGAGATCTCGGCATTCATCCTGCCCGCCGAGACGTCCGGCTTCCGCGTCGTCCGCATCGAGGACAAGCTCGGGCTGCACGCCTCGGCGACCGGTGAGCTCGCCTTCGACCGCTGCCGCGTCCCAGCCGAGAACCTCCTCGGCGAGCGGGGCGACGGCTTCCGGATGTTCCTGAAGATCCTCGACGGCGGCCGGATCAGCATCGGCGCCCTCGCGGTCGGCATCGCGCAGGGCGCGTACGACGCCTCCGTGCCCTATGCCCAGACCCGCCAGCAGTTCGGGAAGCCGATCGGCAGCTTTCAGGGAGTCGCGTTCATGATCGCCGACATGGCGACCGAGATCGAGGCGGCTCGCGCACTCGTGTGGAAGGCCGCCTGGCTCAAGGACCAGGAACGCGACTACTCGCTGACGGCAGCCCAGGCCAAGCTCTTTGCCTCCGAGGTCAGCTCACGCGTGACGAACGCCGCCATCCAGGTCCACGGCGGCTACGGCTACGTGACCGAGTATCCCGTCGAGCGCTACCTGCGGGACGCGAAGCTGACCGAGATCGGAGAGGGCACGAGCCAGGTCCAGCGGCTTGTCATCGCCCGCAAGATCCTCGGCCTCCGCATCGGCTAGGAGCGGCTGAGGTCGGTCGCGCCACCCAGGCTGGGCGCGACCGACCCCGCCAGGGCGATGATCAGGTGACCTTGTACTGCACCAGGCGGACGTTGAGCCGGTACTGGCTGTTCTTCCCCACACACGTCTGGAGGGTCATGCTCGGGACGGGCTGGCTCGCGATCGCCCAGGTGACCTGGCTCGGGTCGACGACCTGCCAGGACACGACCTTGTACCAGTGGACGCGGCCGGCGCTGTCGGCGTAGATCGCGACCATGCCCCTGCGGAGGCCACCGCGAACGTACAGGTCGTGCAGCGGCTTCATGACGCCGTAGGCGTGCCCGAGGATGTACACGTTGTTCGAGCCCGCGCAGCCCCAGCGGTAGATGTAGTTGTCCGGGTCGCGCGAGCGCGTGCACGAGAACCAGTGGACCTTGTCGTTCATCCCGAGCGAGGGGATCCAGAAGCGATCCGTGCCCGAGTAAGTCGGCTTTGGAGCGGGCGCCTTCGCGGGTGCCGCGTGGACCTTGGCCTTGACCGCCACCGGCTTGACGGCAGGCTTGGTCTCGACCGACGCAGCCGCAGCGGCGCGCAGGTCCTCGCGCCGGTCGTGGAGCGCCGCGAGCCAGGCGGTGCTGGCAACCGGGGCAACGCTCTCGACGAGCGGATCGGCCAGGAAGGGAGCGGCCGCTGGCTGGCCGCCCGACTCGACGGTGGAGAAGGCGAGGCCGGAGGGCGCCCAGCCCGTGGCGAAGGCCAGGGCGAGGAACAGGGCGCCGGCGCGAGACCAGCCGGAGCGCGTTGTGGATCGGGTCATGGCCGGAGCGTCCTGTGCGAACGCTCCGCTGACCGCTAGACGGTGGTCCCGCGCACCATGGCGCGAAGGAACGGTCCGGGGTACGGTCCGGCGCTCAGGACCCGGACGAAGGACTGGCGCGTGGGCGCACCACCCCGCAGTCCGGGCCGGTCAGCTCAGCCTGCGCCGGCCGCTCCGCTCATGGGGCATCGACCTCGCCGCCGCCCTGCCCGCCGTTGCCGGCCGAGGCCGTGAGCGCCTTGCGCAGCGCATCCGCGAAGCCCGCCGGCCAGGGTCCCTGTCCGGCGACGACGTACGGCGACGTCTGCACGATCTCGAAGGTCGCCGGATCGGTGGCCCACTTGCCGACGCAGGTGTCGACGTCGGCGAGCCGCCGATCCCAGGCCGCGCGGTTGCCGAAGATGTAGATCCGAAGGGTCAGCGGCGACGTCTGGTCCAGGCCAACGGCAGTGAACCGGATCGCCGTGGGGTTCAGGGTCGAGTCGTCGCAGCCGGAGTCGCCCGAGGTCCAGGTCTGGACGTCGATGCCGAGGCGCCCGAGCTGGCCGGCGATGCCCGGGAAGGGCTCGGGGTCGGGCGGGCCGGGCGATTCGAGGATCGCGCTGCAGCCGGCGTGGGCCAGCGCGAGCGGCCCCAGCAGCACGAGCGCGAGCCCGCGCCGGCGTTCAGCGCGTCGGCGTGGCAAGGCGGGCTCGCGCGAGCGCCTCGAACGGCTGGAGGGCCCGCGGGTCGGCGAGGGAGTCGCGCGCGGCGGCCACGTCGGCGGGCGCGCCGAGCAGGATGCGCTTGACGGGCACCTCGAGCTTCTTGCCGGACAGCGTGCGCGGAATCGCCGGCACTGCCTGGATGCGGTCGGGGACGTGGCGTGGCGAGAGGTCGGTCCGCAGCGCCAGGGCGATGCGGCCGCGCAGGTCGTCGCCGAGGTCCGCGCCATCCCGGGTCACCACGAACAGCAGCAGCTCGCCCGGCCCGCCGGCGTCGTCCTCGAGGTGGACGACGAGACTGTCCGCGATCTCGGGCAACGCCTCGACGATGCCGTAGAACTCCGCCGTGCCGATGCGCACCCCGCCGCGCTTCAATGTCGCGTCGCTGCGGCCGGTGACGACGCACGAGCCGCGCTCGGTGATGGTCAGCCAGTCGCCGTGCCGCCACACGCCCGGATAGGTCGAGAAATACGCCTCGCGCAGGCGAGCGCCGTCCGGGTCGTTCCAGAACCCGACCGGCATCGACGGCATCGGCGCGGTGATCACGAGCTCGCCTTCCCGCCCGATCACTGATCGGCCGTCCTCGTCGAACGCCTCGACCTTCGCCCCCAGCATCCGGCACGAGATCTCGCCGGCCCACACGGGCACGAGCGGGCTCGGGCCGAGGAACCCGGTGCACACGTCCGTGCCGCCGCTCAGCGAGCCGGTCTGGGCCCCGGCCGCGACCGCCTCGGCGATCCAGTCGAACCCGGCGACCGGCAACGGGGAGCCCGTCGAGCCGATCCCGCGCAGCGCGCCGAGGTCGAGATCGCGACCCGGTTGCAGGCCCGCCCTCCGACAGGCCATGAGGTATGGCGCGCTCGCGCCGAGGTAGGTGCTCCGAGTCTCCGCCGCCACGCGCCACAGCGTCGACAGGTCCGGGTGGGCGGGGTTGCCGTCGTAGGTCACCACGGCGCTGCCCACGAGCAGGCCCGACACGAGGTAGTTCCACATCATCCAGCCGGTCGTGGTGAACCAGAAGAACCGGTCGTTCGGGCCGAGATCGGTATGGAGGGCGAGCGCCTTGCAGTGCTCGAGCAGGATCCCGCCGTGCCCGTGGACGATGGGCTTCGGCAGGCCGGTCGTCCCGGATGAGTACAGGATGTACAGGGGGTGGTCGAACGGCACCGGCTCGAAGTCGAGACCGCCGGACCTGGCGAGCAGGTCGTCCCAGCGCATGGCGTCGCCGACCGTCGCGGACGGGTCGAGGTAGGGGAGCACGACGGTCGACTCCAGCGAGGGCAGCCCGGCCCGGATCTGGCCAAGCGCCTCGCGACGATCGACGTCGCGGTCGCCGTAGCGGTAGCCGTCGATGGCGAGGAGGACGCGCGGCTCGATCTGCCCGAACCGGTCGACCACGGCCCGCGTCCCGAACTCTGGAGCGCACGACGACCAGATCGCGCCAAGACTCGCGGTCGCCAGGAGCGCGACGATGGCCTCGGGCACGTTCGGCAGGTAGGCCGCGACCCGGTCCCCGCGGCGAACGCCGAGTCGCTCCAGGCCGCGCCGGCAGCGCGCAACCTGGTCGCGCAGGTCCGCGGACGTCAGGTCGACCGGCCCTCGCGTCTGCGAGCGCCCGACGATGACCACGTCGCCGGCGGCCTGTCCCGGGAGGCGGAGTGCGTGCTCCGCGTAGTTCAACGTGGCGCCCGGGAACCAGCGGGCGCCCGGCATCCGCGCGTCGGCGAGATCCGCGGTCGGCTGGTCGTGGGCCATGACGTCGAAGTGATCCCAGATCGAGCGCCAGAAGGCTCCGGGCTGCCCCACCGACCAGCGCCACAGGTCGTCGTAGGTCTCGAAGCGCGGGCCGCCGCTCCGGGCGAGCCAGCGGAGGTATCGCCCGATCCGCGACGTCTCGAGGACGTCGGGCGGGGGCGTCCAGAGCACCCGCGGCGCAGCGTCCTGGCCGTTGGTCTCCGTGCCCGTCACGCCAGCACGGTAGCGCGGTCGAGTTCGGAGCGGCGCGACCCGGCTCGGGTCAGGCGCTGAACGCCACGTCGACGCTCCGAACTTCCTACCCGCCGCGAGCCCGGCGCTTTGCCTCGCGGAGGCGCGCCAGCGTGTCGATCGCCTCCGGCTCACCGGTGTCCGTCGATTTGACCTTCGGCACGGGCGCAGGTGGTCGTGTCGCCGGTCCGGCCGCGCTCGCGGTCGCGGCGCCCGATCGCGAGGTGGCGTCGGTCGGGGCAGCGGGCTCGGCGGCGGGCCCGCGGAGCAGGGCAGCCCGCGCCGCGCCCCCCGCGGCGCGTTCGCGCGATGCCAGCATGCCCTCGGCTGTTGCGGTGCGCGGTGCCGCCTTCCTGCGCGATCGCCAGCGCCGGGCCACGGCCGCCCGAGCGTCCGCGAGCTCGCGCCGCCCGATCGAGACGCGTCGGAGCGCGATGTCGAGCGGCCACAGCAGGAGCGCGAGGATCAGCAGCCACGGCCAGAGCTCGGTGAACGAGGACGTGACCTTGAGGTCATGGCGCCACGGGTCGGTCGGCAGCGCGATCTCGCCGCCGCCCGTCGCGGCCCGCAGCGCCGCCAGGAGCGGCTGGTTCACGCCCAGCAGGCGGTACTCGGCCGCGACCGGCTCCACGAGCCCGACCGTCCGACCGAGCGCCGGCGCGCCCGGTCGCATCTGGCTGATCCGAACCGCGTAGGCGCCCGACTCGATCTCGCCCAGGTCGGTCTCGTAGACGCCCGGCGCGACCTGGTCGAGCGAGACCTCGTGCGGCGCCAGGTCCGGCCCCACGACCACTGCCATCGTCCGGTAGAAGTCGCGCGGCGACCCGTCGGTCTCGACGCTCTCGACGTGGAGCCGGGTGCGTCCAGCGAGGGTCTCGAACGAGGCCTCGATGCCGCCCGACTCCTCGCCCGGGAACGTCCAGCCGACGAGCTGGCTGAAGAACCTGCCGAACCCGTTCCAGCCGACCCAGTTCCTGGCCCAGCGACCGGTCGAGTCGGAGGTCCAGGCGACAGCCCGGCCGAGGCCGTACTGCCATTGGGCGAGGATCGGGTCGTCGCGCGCCGAGACGAGGACCTGCTGCGCGGCCGATTTGATGGTCGTCCCGTTGTAGCCGAGCAGCTTCGGGAGCCCGCTCTCGAGGCCGCGCAGGATCGGCGAGGTGCTCGTCTGGATCGGGAAGAACGGCTCCTCGACGATCTGCTGGCCCGCGACCTGCTGCGTCTCCTTGAGGAAGATGTCCGGGATCGAGGCCACGTTCTGGGCCGCGTAGAAACGGCCGCCGCCCTGCTTCGCCAGCTGCTCGAGGAACGGGTTGGCACCGCCGCCCGCACCCACGGTCGAGAGCGTGATCCCCGCGGCCTTCATGCGCTGCAGGATCTGGTCGTACTCGCCGGAACGGGACCAGCCGTCGGTCAGCAGGATGATGTGGCGGCGGGTTGCGGTCGTCTTCTCGAGCGACTGCACGGCCTGGTCCAGGCCGGAGTAGATGTTCGTCGTCCCGAGCGGGTTGATGCCGGCGATCTGGCCCTGCAGGTCGCCGATGTCGCCGAGCGGCGTGGTCTGGACGACCCAGTGGGCGGACTCGTCGAAGGCGACGACGCCCAGCTCATCACGCGCGGTCAGCGCCGCCGCCGCGCGGAGGATCGCCTCCTTGCCGATGTCGACCTTGCGCACGCCCTGCAGCTGGCCGCCCCCGCCCATGCCGCCGTTGAACGAGTTGCAGTGACAGGCGTCCATCGAGCCCGACTTGTCGATGACCACGACGAGCGCGATGTCCGGCTCCTTCTGCCGGTTGCGGACCCCCATGTCGACCGGCAGCGTCTCCTCCATCGGCGTCTTCGTGTAGCCGCCGGCGCCGTACGCATCGGGGCCGCCGACCATGACCAGGCCCCTGCCGAGGTCACGAACGTAGGTCTGCAGTGCCAGCAGCTGCTTGTCGGTGAAGCGCAGCCTCGGAACGTCGACCACGACGATGCTGTCGTAGGTGAGCAGCGAGGAGAAGTCGGTCGGGAGCGCCTCCGGCACCACCGAATCGACGAGCTGGCCCTCGGTCCTGAGCGCCTTGACGAGCTCAACGGCGATCGCCTCGTTGCCTGCCAGCACGAGCGTTCGCGGCTCGCCCTTGACGATCGTGTTCGAGTCGGCGCGGTCGTTCTGGCTGAATGTGTCGTGGGCCGCTTCGACCACGGCCCGGAACGTGTGGAACCCGGGCTCGGTCGGCTTGACCCTGAACACGACCCTGTTCGAGCCCTCCTTCAGGTCGACGCGGACCGTCTCCACGAGTCCACCGTCGGCGAAGAGGCGCACCGTGGCCGGCTGGGCGACGCTCGAGCTGATCTCGGCGACGGCCTCGATCTCCTCGCCGAGGCGCGCAGTGGAGGGCGTGGCCAGCCGGTCGACGAGCACCTCGTCGCGATCGACGAGCCCGACGACGCGCGTCTCGACCTGGATCCCGCGGGCCGCGGCGAACGCCGCCTCACGCTGGCCCCGGCCGGTGGTGTCGTTGCCGTCGGAGATCAGGACGATTCGCTTCTGCGCCGCATCGGGGAAGAGGGCGGCGGCGAGACGCAATGCCCCGCCGATGTCGGTCGCGGCCTTCACCGGCGTGCTGCGCAGGCGGTCGATGGCGCGCAGCTCCTCGGGCAGCCGCTCGACCAGTGCGTCCTTGCCGAACGCCACGATGCCCGCCTGGTCGCCCTCGGGCATGACGTCGAGGGTCTCGCGCATGAACGCCAATGCATCCTCGCGCCCGCTCTCGCCGATGCTGTCTGACAGGTCGACCACGAACACCGTGGCGAGGCGATCGACCGGCAGCACGAGCTGGACGCCGCTGAGCGCGAGGACCAGCGCCGACAAGATGACCGTGCGGATGGCGAGGGCGGCGCGCCGGCGCTTGGCGCCCACGCGCCGTCGCGCGGCAAGGTACGGCACGAACGTGATGACCAGTGCCGGGATCAGGAGCAGCAGCCAGATCGGCGCCTCGAAGCGGAGGCCCATCAGCGGCTCGCCCTGGACGTGCCAGGGGCCGCTTCGGGCGGGCGCCTCCGGAGCCCGCGCCAGAGCCGGGTGACCGCATCGCGGTGGTAGACGAGCCATTCGACGAGGAGCACCCCGATGACGACGAGCACGACCACGTCCCACAGCTCGTCGCGGGCCGCCGGCCGCTCCTGCGTGATGCCTCCGCCGGCGCCGCCTGCGGGAGCCGATGCTGACGGCGTGGGCGACGCAGCCGGGCTCGCGCCGGCGGAGGCGCCGGGCGTGGCGGGCGCGCCAGACTGGCGCCCGAGCAACGTGATCGACGTCGGCGAGCCGGGCGCGATGTCGCTCTCGCTCGGATCGAAGAGGTCCACGGCGAATCGCACGGGAGCGTTCGGATCGGCGGGTGGCGCGGTGGGCACCGGCGTCGCCGCCGCGCCGGGCGCGAGGCTCGCCGGTGGCACCGAGCTGCCGGGTGTCGCCGTCGCGATCGGCGCCAGGGTTGCGCCGCCGGTGGGGCCCGGAGTCGCCGCGGCGAACACCGGCGTCGATGTGTAGACGCCCAGCTGGTCGGTCTGGCTGAACGAGACCGCCGGTGCGTCCGCGGTCGCCGGGGCCAGCTCGACCACGGACCCATCGGGACGCGTCACCTTGACCGAGGTCGCGCCCGCCGGGACCGGGATGGTCACTGGATCACCCGGGCTCAGCGCCTGCGTCGGCGCCGCTGAGCCGCCGAGCAGCTCCCCCAGAAGGTTCGACATGAGCACCGGGAACGCGACCTGCAGCGGGAGGTCGGAGTTCCGCGGCAGGAATGCCATGACCGCCGCGCGTCGCCCGCCGTGCTCCCCCAGGTACAGCAGCGGAACGCCGCGGGGCCCGGGAATCACCGATCGTGCCCAAGCCGGCAGTGCGAGCTCGGTGGCCTTGCCGATGTGCACGCTCGACAGGTCGACGTACCTGAGGATCGGGTCGTCGGTGGGCAGCGTGGCGATGCCCGGGTCGGTCAGCGTCCCGATGACCTCTCCGAGATCACTCGTCGCCGGGGGCGCGATCGCCAGCACCGCCGCGCCGGGAAGCTGCGGCGGCAGGAAGCTCTCGAAGATGACCAGGTCGAAGAGCTCGGGGTGCGTGTCCGGCCCGTACTTGTCCGGGGTCACGCCGTACAGCTCGGTGCTCGGCAGGAAGGTGAGCGCCGTCTCGAGGTACGGGTCGCCCGGGCCCACGAGCAGGATCCGGCGCAGCCGATCCGGCGGGACGACGGCCCACGCCCGATCGTCGACGCCGAGGGAATCGCCGCCCTCCTTGCCCGCCTCGTTCACCAGCCGGACCTCGATCACCGACGCCGTGCGTGGCACGTCGTCGACGATGACCTCGGTGCGGGTCTGCGGGTCGAGGGTCATCGGCTCGCGCGCCTCGCGCAGGACCCCGTCGACGTACAGCTGGACTGCGCGCCGTGCCGGCTCGATGTCGAGGTTCGCGATGCTCACGAAGACCGAGCGGGTCACGCCGGATGGTGCCGGCCGCACGGCGAGCGCGACGATCGCCTGGTTCTTCCGCTCGCGACCGACCTGGATCACGCTGACCTTGTGGTCGAGCCGCGCGCTCGGCTTGATCGCGAGGGCGGCGTCCGTGGCGACCAGGATCTCGGCGTCGCCGGCGCGTGCCGCAAGCGCGTTGGCGAGGTTCAGGGCGTCGCCGAGGTCGCCGGTTGCCGACGAGACGGTGATCCCGTCGATCGCGGCCCGCACGCGCCCGATGTCGTTGGTTCCGTTGACGACGACCCGCGCGGTACGGCCGGCGGCGATGACGCTGACCGTGCCGTCCGCCGGCAGGTCGTGCAGCCGCTGGAGGACCTGCGCCTTTGCCTCGGTCAGGCGATCCGGCGGGATGTCCGTCGCACCCATGCTCGCCGACGTGTCGAGGACGACCACGACGTCGCCGGCCAGGCCCGCAGGGCGCTCGAGGAACGGCCGGGCGGCGAGGATCGCCAGGAGGGCGACGAGGAGCAGCTGCAGGAGCAGCAGCAGGCTCCGGCGCAAACGCTGCCACGGTGCGTTCGCCTCGACGTCGCTGAGCAGCCGCTGCCAGAGCAGCGTCGAAGGCACGATCCGCTCATCCCGGCGCAGCTTGAGCAGGTACATCGCCAGGACAACCGGCACGAACAGCAGGCCGAGCAGGGCGAGTGGCGAGAGGAAGCTCATCCCAGCACTCGCCTGCGACGCAATTCGGCGAAGACGAGGTCGGCGAGCGGCAGGTCGGTCGAGATGGGCACGTACGTCGCGCCGCGCCGGCCGGCAAGGTCGGCAAAGCCGTGCTGCCACGCGGCGAGCCGCGCCTTGTAGTCGTCGAGCGTCGCCAGGTCGATCGTGACGTCCAGGCCGGCACCGGTCTCCACGTCAACGAGGCGCACGTCGCCCTCCATCGACGGGTCCAGCTCGTCGGGCGAGAGGATGTGCAGCACGATCAGCTCGGAGCCCGTAGCAGCGAGCTCGCGAATCACCTTGTCAGCCGCCGGATCGAGCAGGTCAGACAGGAGGACGATCACGCCGCGGCCGGTCAGCTGCGCCGCGGCATGCCGGACCGAGGCGACGAGGTCGGTCGGTCCGTCGGCGGTTCCGATCGCCGACAGCGCGGCCAGCAGCCGGAAGACCCGCCCCGAGCCGCGCAGCGCGACCTGCCGGCGCCCGGCCCGCGCGGCGAGTGCGGTGACCGCGACGCGGTCCTCGGAGGCGAGCCCGATGTACCCGAGCGCGGCAGCCGCGCGCTTGGCGAAGAGGAGCTTGGGCGGCTTGCCGGCGGCCATCGACGCCGACGCGTCGAGCAGGAGGTGGATCGTGACGTCCTCTTCCTCGACGTACAGCTTGATGAACAGCTTCTCGAGGCGGGCCAGCACGTTCCAGTCGAGCAGGCGCAGGTCGTCGCCGAGCGAGTAGTCGCGGAAGTCGGCGAACTCCACCGATTGGCCGCGCTTGACCGAGCGCCGACCGCCCTTGAGCCCGCCGCGCACGGGCCGGTTCATGATCAGCAGAAGCCGCTCGAGCTGGCGCAGGAAGGCCTCGTCGAACACCGTCGGGTCGATATCCGAGGGCAGGAGCGTCGGCTTGGCAGCGCGCTCGGTCGTGCCTGCAGCAGGTGCCTGCTCGGTCATGGGTCAGCGGTGTGCCGTGTCGCCCTTCGCGAGGCTGCCCGACGCTATTCGACGCTGGGCGGCGTGACGATGTCCAGGATCGAGCGGACGATGGCCTCCGGCGTGATGCCCTCCGCCTCACCCTCGAAGTTCAGGATCACCCGGTGCCGCAGCGCGGGCATCGCCACCGCGCGGATGTCGTCGATGGAGACGTTGAACCGGCCGTCGAGCAGGGCGTAGATCTTGCCTGCGGTCACGAGCGCCTGGGCGCCGCGTGGCGAGCCGCCATACCGGACGTACTCGCGCACCAGCTCAGGGGCGCGCGGCTGGTCCGGATGGGTCGCCGCGAGCAGGCTCACCGCGTAGGCGGTGATGTGGGCTGCGATCGGAACGGCCCGGGCGAGCCGCTGCATCTCCACGATCTCCGCGGCATTGGCCACCTTGCCCGCGATCGGCGCCTCGGCCCCGGTGGTTCGATCGATGATCGCGACGAGGTCATCCTCCGAGGGGAACGGCACCATGACCTTGAACAGGAAGCGGTCGAGCTGCGCCTCGGGCAGCGGATAGGTGCCCTCCATCTCCAGCGGGTTCTGGGTGGCCAGGACGAAGAACGGCGCCGCGAGCGGATACCGGTTCCGGGCAACGGTGACCTGGTGCTCCTGCATCGCCTCCAGCAGGCTCGACTGGGTCTTCGGCGTGGCTCGGTTGATCTCGTCGGCAAGCACCGCGTTGGCGAAGATCGGGCCGGGCTGGAAGCGGAAGACGCGCCGGCCCTCCTCCTCGACCAGGATGTTGGTGCCGGTGATGTCGGCGGGCATCAGGTCCGGGGTGAACTGGATTCGGTTGAACGTGCAGTCGATCACCTCGGCGATCGTCCGCACGAGCATCGTCTTGCCCAGGCCCGGCACGCCCTCGAGCAGGACGTGGCTGTTCGCGAGTAGCCCGGTCAGGGTCTGCCGCACCAGCTCGCGCTGGCCGACGATCACCTTACCGACCTCACGCTCGATCGCGGCCGCGCGCTCGGCAAACGCCTCGGGCGCCAGGTGCTGGACGGCTTTCTCGGCCGTCGTGGTGGTGTCCATGGTTGCCTCCGTCGACCGGCGAGTGGTCATTGGTTCGGATCGAGCGAGCTGAAGTAGTCCTTGACGAAGTCACGCACCGACAGCGGGATGTAGCCGCGGTCCAATGAGGTCAGCGCGTAGTTGTAGAAGTCGGCGAAGACCTGCTGGTAGCCGACGTACGAGCCCGGATCGACGCCCGCGCCCTGCTGGTTGCCCTGCGAGGTCTGCCCGTCTCCACCTGTGCCCGAGACGTACGACGGGCTGCCGGGACGCCCGAGCCGATCGAACGGCGCGAAGACGTTCGTCAGGTCGCCGCCGAGCTGCGAGGGCCGGTTCGGGTTCAGCGGGCCACCCAGGTTGGTCGTGCCGCCGAATCCCGAGCCGAGGTAGTTGGCATTCGAGCCGCCGCCGCCGATCGACCCCTGACCTTGGCCTTGACCCTGACCTTGGCCTTGACCCTGACCTTGGCCTTGACCCTGACCTTGGCCTTGACCCTGACCTTGGCCCTGACCTTGGCCCTGGCCCTGGCCCTGACCCTGACCCTGGCCCTGACCCTGGCCCTGGCCTTGACCCTGGCCCTGGCCTTGACCCTGCCCCTGGCCTGCGCCGGGGCTCTGGCCGGGCTGGCCCTGACCCGGGCCTGCGCCGGGGCTCTGGCCGGGCTGGCCCTGACCCTGCTGGCCCTGACCCTGCTGACCCGGTTGCTGCCCCGCATTGGCCAGGTTCTGCCCGGCGTCCTGGAGCTGGTTGGCCGCTGAGATCAGGTCTCGATTGGTGGCGATGCGGTCCGAGGCGGCGCCGAGCGCGTCAGCGAGCCGGTCGAGCGCCGACCGGGCACTCGCCGAGTCGCCCTGGGCAAGGCTCTGCGCGGCGTCGCGCAGCGCCTGGCTGGCAGTGCCGCCGGCCTGGCTCGCCGCGCCCTCGAGCTCGGTGAGCTTGCGCGCCAACGCCTTCTGCTCCTCGGGCGTCATCTGGTCGACCTTGTCGGCGGCATCCTTGAGGTCCTCCGCGGCCTGCTTCGGGTTGCCGTCGGGATTTGCGGTTGCGTTTGCCGTCGAGGCTCGTGACAAGCCGCGGCTCAGGGCCGAGAGCGCAGCGGCGCGCTGCTCGTTCGCCGGGTCGAGCTGGGTTCGCAACGCAGACTCGATCGAGCCGAGCTTGGCGAGGTTCGCCTGGAGCTGGTCGGGGTGCTCGCGCAGCTGCTTTGCCAGGTCGCGCAGCTCCCTGGCGAGGCGAGTCCGAGGATCATCCGCGGTCGCACCCTTCTTCTGGAGGTCGTTGGCGAGCTTCTCCAGCCGATCAGCCTGCGCCTTGGCCTCCTCACGGACCTGGCGCGCCTGCGCGATCGCGACATCCTGCGGGTTCGGGAGCAGCACCACGGGCGCGAGGAGCAGCAGGGCAACGAGCGCGGCCCCGGCAGGGCGCCTCGAGAACCGCGGACGGAAGAGGTTCGTGGGTGCCGCGCGCAATGAGGTAACCGTGTCCCGGCGCTGGCGGCGGACGAAGGCGCGCCGTTCCGCATCGACGTCGAGGCCCGCATCTATCGCCGCGGCTGCGGCGTCGCCCGGCGTCGGTTCGGCGCAGGCCGCATCCGGGAACGCCACGGCGAGGGCGAGCGCGCTCGCTGCGCGGTCACCGAGCCCGGCCTCACGGTCGACGGCCAGCGCCGTCTCGCCGATGCTGGGTCGCGAACGGACGGCCAGCGCGAGCAGGATCATCAGCCCGATCACCGGGATCGTCGCCGCGACCGTCGGTGCAAGCTCGATCGGGACCACGCGGGCCAGCGACCACAGTGCCAGCTCGGCGAGCACGACGGTTGCCAGCACGAACCAGGCACGGCGCACGACGCGCCGAAGCCAGAGTCGGCGCTGGTGCGGCTGGAGCAGCCGGCGAACCGTGAGCAGCTCCGGATCGAGCGGGCCGGCCAGCGCCCGTCGCGGATCGAGCGGCACGAGCTGGCGCGGTGCCTCCGCGGCTCGTGGACGACGACGCCAGGCTGCCCGGAGCCGGACTGCCATCAGGCGCTCCTCGTGCGCGTGCGACGGCCGGGCAGGCTGGGGCGCCAGCGACGCGTCGGCGAGACGAACTGGACGGACAGGAACGTCATCACGGCCGCCAGGATCAGGAAGCTGGCCACGCTCTTCGGCCAGAACCGGTCCCGGAACGGGTCGAGGATCGCCGCCCCGACGACGTTGTTGCCGACAACGCCGCCGCCCTTGGCGATGACGATGCGCGACGTGCCATCGGCGCCCACGCCGCTGACGCCGACCCCGCCGCCCACGCCGAAGCCGGGACCTGGCTGCGGGAACGGCTGCTCGATCACCCGGTCGGGCGTGCCGAGGATGCCCGACATGAGGCTGCACGAGCCGCCGAAGCCGCCTTCCTCCGTGCCGCACGCAACGTCGGCCTGGGCGACGAACG
This sequence comes from Patescibacteria group bacterium, assembly GCA_035495215.1. Lineage (GTDB taxonomy): Bacteria > Chloroflexota > Limnocylindria > Limnocylindrales > CSP1-4 > UBA5189. The sequence continues at coordinate 7,040 of DATJGH010000091.1, read as the reverse complement.
GGTTGAGGTACAGCAGCGCCTCCGGCGGCTGCCGCCGCAGGCCCGTGGACGAGACCTCCGAGGTGTTGCTCAGGAAGATCCACAGGAAGACCGAGCCGACGATGACCGCGAGCGTGGCGACGAACGTCAGGCCCGTCGAGGCACCCGTCCGCCTGGTCAGCGTCGAGAAGAAGATGCCGACCGAGCCGAGGCCGATGACCGTCGCGAAGAGCACGACGTACGCGCGCAGCATGTCGTCCGGGGCGACCCCGCCGAAGACGAAGACCAGGGCCGTCACGGGGATCGAGGCGAGGATGAGCACGAACAACCAGGCGAGTGCGCTGAGCAGCTTGCCGAGGACGATGGCGAGCGACGAGATGGGCGTCACGGCGAGCAGCTCGAGCGTCTGGTGCTCGCGCTCGCTGCTGATCGCGCCGGCCGTCGCCGCGGGCGCGAGGACCGCGACCATCAGTGTCTGCAGCATCATCAGCCCGATGAAGATGCCCCGGCCGACAGAGGCCGAGGCATACGTCGCCTGACCATCGAGCGAGCCCTGGTTCGCGAGGCTCTCCTCGTTGAGCCGCAGGAACATCCAGGCCAGCAGGGTCAGCAGCAGGACATGGATCGTCAGGACGATGAACGCACGCCGGCCGCGCATCCGGCCGCGCAGCTCCTTGACGATGATCGCCGTGATCCCGGCCGTCGCTCGAAACGCGGGGACGCGCGGGCGCCGGAGCTGGATCCGACCTGCGACCGCGCTCACCGGGCTGCCTCCGCGCTCGCCCCTGCTTCGGCGACATCGGCGCGATCCGTGACCTGCAGGAACAGCTCCTGGAGGTCAGTGGCGGCGGGGGAGTAGCTGACGACCGAGATCTTCGCGCGAACTGCGGCCGCGAGCAGCTTCGCCGCGCCCGACTCGTCGCCGCGGAAGCCGATCTCGATCTCGCCCGAGTCGTCGCGCGTCGCGGAGGCAACGTTTGGACGTGCCTCGAACCAGGCCCGCGCGGACTCGGCGCCGTCCTCACCGCCGAGGACGCGGACGCGCAGCACCTCGCCGACGCGCAGTCGCTGGCCGATCTCGGAGATCGTGCCTGCCGCGAGCACGCGTCCCCGGTCGACGATCGCCACCGAGGTGCACAGCTCCTCGAGCTCGGGCAGGATGTGGCTGCTGATCACGATCGTCTTGCCCAGCGTCCTGAGCTCGCGGAGCAGCTCGCGGAGCTCGACCCGCGCCCGGGGATCGAGGCCGGAGGCGGGCTCGTCGAGGAGCAGCACCTGCGGATCGTGGACGAGGGCGTGGGCGAGGCACAGCCGTTGCTGCATGCCGCGGGAGAGGCCGACGACGTAGGAATCGCGCTTCGAGGCGAGGTCGACGAGCTCGAGCAGGTCGCCGATCATGCGCTTGCGCTGCGCAGGCCCGAGGCCGTAGCACCGACCGAAGAAGTCCAGGTACTCCCAGACCTTCATGTCGTCATAGACCCCAAAGGCGTCGGGCATGTAGCCGATGACGCGACGTACTGCCTGGGGGTTCCTGCGTATCGACTCGCCGGCGATCGAGGCATCGCCGCTTGTCGGCTCGAGCAGCGTCGCCAGCATCCGCAGCATGGTCGTCTTGCCGGCGCCGTTCGGACCGACCAGCCCGAAGATCTCGCCCTTCTCGATGGCCATGTCAACGCCCGCCACGGCGAGCGTTCCGTCATAGCGCTTGAGCAGGCCCTGGGCCTCGATGATCGCGGTCACTCGACCGCTCCCACGAGCGCGAGCTGGAAGCTGAACCCGACCGCCGAGCCCGGGTCCGGCGACTCGTTGACGAAGCGGACCAGCACCTGGCCGGTCGCCGGGTCCACATAGCGGTTCGGGTCAGCGAGCGTGTAGCCCGCCTCCGCGGTGAGTCGGGGCAGTCGGACCCAGGTGCCCTCGCCGCTCCGGTCGAAGACCTCGACCTCGGGCAGGAAGTCGTTGCGCGGGGCCTGGCAGCCCCTCGGCGTCGTATGCGCGACGTCGGTGCACGCGACCGGGATGCTCGGCATGGGCCGGATCTCCTTGCCGTTCGGGAGCACCGCGTTGGCGTTGTTGCCGAGGGACAGCCGGATCTGCGAGACGGTGAAGGTGCCGTCGTAGGGGATCGGCCGGTACGACAGCGTCGCGGTGCCGAGCCCCATGTTCAGGAAGGTGCCTTCCTGGCCGAAGAACTGGGCGTCGCTCTCGACCACGGTTGCGCGGAGCAGGTCGGAAGAGAACGTCACCGGGCCGTGGATCGAGACCGGGACGGGCACGTAGTACATGACGTTCGCGCTTCGCCGGGGCTCCTGGCCACCGAGCTGCACGTCGAGCAGGTTCCGCCGGTCGAAGGCGAGGATCACCGCCTGGTCGGCAGGCAGAACGCCGTTGCTGAACTGCCGGCTGGGGTCGTAGGTCAGCTGGTTGACCATTCCGTAGCGGATCGCGCGGCGGACACCCGACTCGGTGGTCTGCTCGAATGCCCGGCCGATGATCTGGTCTGCGAGCGGCGCACCGAAGGGGTTGCCCCGGACCGGGAACGAAACGCTCACCCTGGTGTGGGCATCGACGTCCCCGAGCACCGCGACCGCGCTGCCCAGCACGACGGCCACGCTCTCGAGCTTCTCGTCGGAGAGATTCTCGAACGTGCCCTTGAGCTCGTTGTTGTCGAGGGCCAGCGAGGCCTTCATGCGCGGCGCCTCGACCGGCAGCTCGGCACGCACCACACGCAGCGAGCTCGTCCCGACCGACAGGTTGCGGACCATGGACGGCAGCTGTTGCCCGGTGCCCTGCAGGATGTCGAGCGTGCTCCCGCCCTGCCCGAGCGGATCGGCGATGGGTGCGGCCACGAGGGCGCCCTGGGGCAGCGAGACCTGGTACGTCGCACGGGTCGGCGAGAACACCCCGAAGTAGACCTGTGCGGACGCCTCGGTCGCGTCCGGCGCGCCCCGGACCAGTGCGACCTCGTTGACCAGGACATCGGTGCCGCGCAGCAGGAACCCGTAGCCGAATGACGCGGCGGTGAAGGCGAGCACGAGGAGCGGCATGGTGATCCAGGCCAGCTCGCGCCGATCGAGGCGCTTGAGGACGAAGTAGTTGATCGGTCCGATGATCACGATGTACGCGCCGATCAGGATCAGCAATCCCGAGGTGGGTGGCAGCCTGAGCGAGGGCAGCTGGTAGACGGACTGGACGAGCTGGGTGTCGTCGATCAGCTGCGCCCCGTCTGCCGTGCGCGCAGGAAGGGCCGCACGCCACATCGCCTCGACGCTCTTGCTCTCGGCCAGCCACTTGGTCGTGGGATCGAAGCCGAGCAGCGTCACACGGCCGCTGCCATAGGTCAGCTCGGCCGCGACGGCCTGATCACCGGACGTGGCCAGGGCGCGGCCATGCGCGACGGGGCCGGCCATCGCGGGAAGCTGGCTGGCATTCGCCGGCAGCGGCCCGAGCAGGGAGACGAGGCTGGTCGGATCGATGTCCAGCGTCGCGGTCGGGCGGTAGGGGAGGATGTCGTCGGGGAAGGCGGACATCGTGCTGATGCCGGCGCTGCCACCGACGATGACGAGCCTGCCACCGGCGGCGAGCCAATGGCGCAGCGCGCCGATCTGCTCGGTGGAGAGCTGGTTGCTGTCCACGTCCTGCCACACGAGCCGGTCCAGGACGGACCAACCCTCGGCGCGATCCGGCAGGTCGGCGACCGTCAGCGGAACGATCGCCGCCCGGGCGCCGTTCGTATTCGGCGGCAGGTCGATCTCGCCGATCAGTGCCTGGGAACGCTCCGCGAGGACACCCACGACGAGCTGCGTCGATTCGTGGACGAGATAGGCCACGCTGACGCTGTCGATGACCTTGTCGCCCGAGACGAGGTCGACCTTGACCGTACGGCCGAAGGCAGGCGGCTGGACGTGCAGGATGAACGTCTGGCGCGAGGTGGTCGGGAGGTTCACCGCCATCCCGTAGCGGGCGTTCGACTGCGAGCCGCCGTCCATCCGCAGCTCACCGGAGATGGCGGGTCCGTCGTTCTGGAGGTCGACCTCGACGGCGGCCCAGGCACCGGCCCGGGCGTGGCCCTGGAGGAGGAGCTTCGCGTTCATCGTCAGCGTCCCTGCCGCGCTGCCGGTCAGCGCAAGCGGTCCCGCTGCCAGGGCGATGGCGGCCACGAGAACGCTCGCCCGGCGCACGACGACGCGGACCGCGGTGGGGAACCGTAGCCAGGGCGCCCGACGCGGCACTCGTCCTCCTCGAGATGCGGTGTGGTGGCCGCGCGGGCTCAGGGAGCCGGCGGCCGCCTCATCGACGCCGCGTCCCCCCGAGAAGTTGCGCGGCGGCTCCCGGTCGATTTGCAGCCCCCGGCCGACAGCGCGGGCTATCGTACGATTGGGGCCCGTGCCGTCCATCCACCCATTTCGCGCACTTCGGTACTCCCGCGAGATGGTCGACGACCTGGCGGCCGTCGTCGCGCCCCCGTATGACGTGATCGGGCCGGACGAACATCGCACCCTCCTGCACCGGGATTCACGCAACGTCGTACGGCTCGACCTGCCCGAGGCGGAGCCGGGCGACCCCGAGGACGAGCGCTATCGACGCGCGGCGCGGACGCTCAATGCATGGCGGCTGGACGGAACCCTTCGACGTGATCCGCGGCCGGCGCTGTACCCGTACGAGCAGACATACCGGGTGCCCGGCTCCGACCGGAGCGCCACGCGGCGCGGCATCTTCGCGCGGGTCGGGCTCGAGGCCTTTGGTCCGACGAGCGGCATTCGGGCGCACGAACGAACGCTCGCCGGCGCGCGCGAGGATCGGTATCGATTGCTCCGCGCGACGAGCGTCAACACGAGCCCGGTCGTCGGACTCGGCGAGGACCCGACCGGCTTCGTGCCCGACTGGATCCGCGAGGAGGTGGCCCGGCGGCCGGTCGCGGACATCCTCGACGACGTCGGCGTGCGACATCGGCTCTGGCGCAGCGCGCTCGGCGAGGACCCCGAGCGAGATGCCTCGATCTCGACCGTGTGCGAACGCCTCGGTGCAAGGCCGATCACCCTCGCCGATGGGCACCATCGTTACGAGACCGCGCTCCGGTTCTGCGAGGAGCGACGGCGTGGGCCGGTCGTCGAGGACGAGCCGGCGTGGGCGGAGATCCTGATGCTCATCCTCGAGCCGGTCGAAGGCCCGCTCACGGTCCTTCCGACGCATCGTGTCCTGCTCGGGCTCGATGCCCGCGCGAACGCGGGCTTCCTGGGCCGTCTGGCGGAGCTGTTCGACGTCGAGGTCGCCGCGAGGGATCGGCTGCTCGCGGAGTTCGGCGCCGGCTCGGAGGCGCCAGGTGGCGAGGGCCGGTTCGGACTGTGGGCCCGCGGGAGCGGCGCGATCCTGCGCGCCAGGCGAGCCTCGTTCGCGCCCTGGCTGCCGGCGGGGGGCGCCGCGCTGCGGCGGCTCGACGTGACCCTCGCCTCGGTCGCCATCGAGCGCCTTGCCGGCATCGACCCCGCCGCTGTGGCGGAGGGCCGCATCGCCTATACGATGGACGCTGCCGAGGCGATCGCCTGGATCGACGCAGAGGCCGCGCCGACCGGCGCGCTCCCGGCGTCGGCCGCCCTCCTCCTCGATCCGACACCGGCCTCGGAGATCGTCGCGGTCGCCGCGGACGGCGACGTCATGCCCCAGAAGAGCACCTACATCTATCCGAAGGCCCTCACCGGCCTCGTCATCAACCCACTCGAGTAGAGGCGACATGACCAGCAGCCCGGACGCGACCCTCCCGCCGCCGCCGAGCCGGCCCGTCCGGAAGGACGAGATCGAGCTCCACGAACGCGGCCTGTACATCGAGTCGTGGCTGCCGGAGCGCCGATCGCGGCGCAAGCCGCTGCTCCTGGTCCACGGCGAGCTCGCCGGCTCGTGGGCCTGGGAGCGCTTCCTCGGCTACTTCGCCGGCCGCGGCTGGGAGGGCCACGCGCTCAACCTGCGAAACCACCACTGGAGCCAGACCGCCGATCCGGCCGACCTGTCGTTCGAGAGCTTCGTCGACGACGTCGGGGCGGCGATGGACCGCCTGGGCCCGAACGTCGTCGCCATCGGCCACGGGATGGGCGGGCTGCTGGTCCTCAAGGCCGCGGAGCGCCGCCAGGTCTCGGGGGTGATCCTCATCGGGTCGGAGCTGCCGGGCGACATTCGCGACGCGACGCCGCCCCACCTCATTCGGGACGTGCCCGAGCTGTTCGGTCCCTCCCTGCTCGGCTGGGCCACGCTCGCCGAGAAGCTGCAGCGCGATCACCGCGACCTGACCCTCGCCGACGTGCTCCGCATCCAGCACCTCATGGGCCAGAAGCCACATGAATCGGGCCGGGCGCGGCGGACGATGCTGCGGGGCGTCCGGGTCGACGCGTCGCGGCTCGCCGAGGTGCCGCGTCTCGTCATCGGAGGCGGCTTCGATCGGTCGGTGTCGCTGGAGGAGAGCGAGCGACTGGCCATCTGGCTCGATGCCGAGTTCGAGCCGTTCGGCGCCCACTCCCACTACGGGTTGATCCTCGGCGAGGAGGGCTTCGGCCAGGTTGCCGAGTCGATCCGGGGCTTCCTCGAGGCACACCGGCTCTGACCCGAACGGGGCCGGCGATCGCCCCGTCCTCCATCCCCGGGAAAGTACCGCCCAAGCGCCCCGGATCGGTGCGCCCTGTCACCGACGCATGCCTACGGGCGCCTCGCCCACGCTCGCGGTGGCCACAAAGTACGGCTCACAGCGGGACCCCGACCCGGTGCTAGGTTCGAACGGCTGTCAGAAGAGAGCCCCCATCACCGGGGGAAGGAGGAAGTCTCAATGACCAGAGTTCGACGCCTGCTGCTCACCGCACTCGTACCCGCGATGGTCCTCGTGGCCGCGACGACCGCGAGCGCGTTCGGCAGTCCTCAGGGCAAGGTGGATGTCTGCCACCGCACCGGCAATGGAAGCTTCCACGAGATCAATATCTCGGGGAACGCGCTCCCGGCGCACCTCCGCCACGGCGACGTCATGCCCGACGAGTACGGCGACTGCCCGTGACGTCCCGCGGGCTCGTCTGAGGGCGCAC
>DATJGH010000090.1:0-5412 GCA_035495215.1 Patescibacteria group bacterium | reverse complement strand
CGCCAGATCCGGTTGCACGCGGGCAGGTCGTCCGACCGCCCGGGCCGGAACGAGATGCCGGCGAGCGGGCCCGGCGTCATTCGCCGCCGCTGCCGTCGCCGCCTGTCGCGAGCCGCTCCAGCTCGGCCTGCATGAACGCGTCGAGGTCGCCGTCCAGCACGGCCGCCGTGTTCGACGTCTCGACCTGCGTGCGCAGGTCCTTGACCATCTGGTACGGGTGCAGCACGTAGCTCCGGATCTGGTTGCCCCAGCCCGCCTCGACGTGCTCGCCGCGCAGCTGGCGGAGCTCGGCCTCCTTCTCCTCGAGCGCCCGCTCGAGGAGGCGCGCCTTCAGGACCTTGATCGCGTTTTCGCGGTTCTGTGTCTGGCTCCGCTCGTTCTGGCTCTGGGCGACGATGCCCGTCGGCAGGTGGGTCAGGCGCACCGCGGAGTCCGTCTTGTTCACGTGCTGGCCGCCGGCGCCCTGGGACCGGAAGGTGTCGACCCGGATCTCGTCCCAGTTCAGCTCGATCTCGACGTCGTCGTCGACCTCGGGCATGACCTCGACCAGGGCGAACGTCGTCTGGCGCCGGTTCTGGGCGTCGAACGGGCTGATCCGGACCAGGCGATGCACGCCACGCTCGGCCCGCAGCCAGCCATACGCGCCGCGGCCTTCCACGCCGACCGAGACGCTCTTCAGCCCCGCCTGCTCGCCCTCCTGCTCGTCGATCACCTCGGTCTTCCAGCGATGGCGCTCAGCCCAGCGCAGGTACATGCGCAGGAGCATCGCTGCCCAGTCGGTAGCCTCGGTGCCGCCGGCGCCGGCACTGATGCTCAGGATCGCGGGCCGCTCGTCGTACGCGCCGTTGAACAGCAGCTGCGTCCGCTCCCGGTTGAAGTCGCGCTCGAGGTCGTCGACGGTCCGGTCGACCTCGGCCTCGAGCTCGGCGTCGCCCGCCTCCTGCGCAAGGTCGAGGGCCGTCCCGAGGTCGTCCGCCCGGCGGAGCACAGCCGTCCAGAGCTCGATCTCGGCGCGGAGGCCGTCGGCCTCGCGGAGGACGTCCTGCGCGGCGCGGCTGTCGTCCCAGAAGCCCGGTTGTGAGGCGCGGCTCTCGAGGTCGGTCAGCCGTTCCTGCTTGCCGGGGAGGTCAAAGACGCCCCGAGGTCGATCGGATCCGCTCCACCAGGTCGCGGACGCGTGCAGCGTCCACCTAGGTCTTGACCCGCAGGTCCTGGAGCAGGATCGGACGGAGCTCGATCAGGCGCAGGGCCGACTTGCTCCGGACGACGACGGGGTTCACGCACGGACAGTAGCCGTTGTGGGGGCAGACCCCGCAGTTGCCGTCGCAGTCGAGCGCGGCGGCGTAGCTGCAGGATCGGCAATCACGTTCGCAGGCGATCAGGTCGACGAAGGTCGTTTCCTCAGCCTGCTTCACGAATCCCTCACTTCGGCGGCGGCATGGATTCGATTTGCGGCGCGCACAGCTCTCTCGGGCACGAATCGCGGGAGGGCGCTGGGCGTCGCGTTCGGGGAAGTTAGCGGGAGTATAGGAGGCGAATTTCGCTGCGCCAAGAGGGAAAAACGCTCGGGCCGGACGGCAAACGGCCTCGGTGCCGATCGCGGGCTGTTCGCCGCCCTCCGGCGCCGGCTTCCGGCCACCGTCGCGGACTCAGGGCGAGCTCGCGGTGGCGGGATCGTCGAACAGCCGGCCGCGCCCGACGTAATACGCGGCGAGGCCGGCCAGCTCGTGGACGACCGACCGCCAGCGGCGGTCTGGCTCGAGGTCGGTCGGGCTCGTCGGGGTTGGCGAGCTCCAGGCCGTGATGCCGAGGTCTGCCGCCATGCGCAGCACGCGCAGCATGTGCGTGCGGTCGCTCACGAAGATGGCGCTCTCGAAGTGCTGCGCCTGCATGATCGCGGCGACGCCCTCGAGTGACTCGAGCGTGTTCCGGCCGGTGTTCTCGCCGAGGATGGCCTCCTTCGGCACGCCGTTCGCCATCGCCCACGCCCGCGCCGTGGCCGCCTCGGTGGTGATGTCCTCGGGGAGCTTGCCGCCGGTCACGATCAGGTACGGCGCGTAGTGCTGCTTGTACAGGTCCACGGCGTGCTGGAGCCGCGCCTCGAAGACACCGCCCGGCTGACCGCTGAACTGGGCCGCCCCCAGGACGACGATCGCGTCGGCCCGGTGCGCGTCGTCGATGTCCCCCTGGGCCGCGATCCGGTAGATGGCCCACGCGACCAGGAGCAGGAACCCGGCAAGCCCGACGACGAGCAGCTGCAGCAGGAGTCGTGGCACGGAGGCGCGAGTCACGGCTCGACGCGCGTGCTCAGGTGCGCTCGCCGATCGGCGAGGTGAAGCTCCTTCGGGCCATCGGCGCGGGGCGCCTCAGCGGCCGTGACACTTCTTGTACTTCAGCCCCGAGCCGCACCAGCACGCGTCGTTGCGGCCGATCTTCGCGCCCGTCGGCGTGTAGCCCGGCCGGGCCTGCTGGCCCGCACCGAGCGCCGCGATCCCGGCCGTCCCGGCGGTGCCCGTGACGCCCGGTCCGGCGAGCGTGCGAACGCCCCCACGACCAGCCCCGGCGCCCGAGCCCGCGCCGTTCGTCGCGCCCGCGCCGGTTCCGACCGGCACCGCGCCGCGCGCCTGCTGGCCGGGACCCGGCATCGCGAACGCGCCCGAGGGCGGCGGCGGTGTCTGCGTGATCGAGACGCGGAAGACCGTGTTCGCGACCTGGTGGCGGATGAATCCGGACAGCTCCTCGTACAGGCGGAACGCCTCCTTGCGGAACTCGTTCAACGGGTCCTGTTGGGCGTAGCCGCGCAGGCCGATGCCGCGCCGCATGTCGTCGACCTCGGTGAGGTGCTCCACCCACAGCGAGTCGATGGTCCGCAGGAGGACGAAGCGCTCGATCGTCGCCCACGCCTCGGCACCCACCTCGGCCTCGCGCTCCTCGAGCATCCTGTCGGCGACTTCCTTGACGTGCTCGGTGATGGCCGCGGAGGTGCGCAGCTCGAGCAGCTCGTGGGGATCGATCCGGTCGCGGCCGATGCCCATGCGCCCGAGCTCGAGCACGAGGTCGGCGATCCCCTCCTCCGTCACGGCATCGTGGCCGTCGCCGAGGTGTCGCGCGACGAGCTCCTCCATGTCCTCGTCCAGGAAGGCACGGATCGTCTCGGTCAGGTCCTCGTTGCGCAGGACCTTGTCGCGCTCCGCGTAGATCGTCTCGCGCTGGCGGTTGATCACGTCGTCGAACTCGACCACGCGCTTGCGGAGGTCGAAGTTGAAGCCCTCGACGCGGGTCTGGGCGCTCTCGATCGTCTTGCCGACAATGCCCGACTCGATGTAGTTCTCCTCGTCGAGGCCGAGCCGCTCCATCATCGACGCGACCCGCTCGGATGCGAAGCGCTTCATGAGGTCGTCGTCGAGCGACAGGTAGAAGCGCGACGAGCCGGGGTCGCCCTGGCGGCCGGCGCGGCCACGCAGCTGGTTGTCGATGCGCCGGCTCTCGTGGCGCTCCGTGCCCACGATGTGCAGGCCGCCCGCCTCGACCACGCGCGCGTGGTCCTCGTCGGTGATGGACTTGGCCTCGCGCAGCGCCTCGTCGTAGGTCGACTTGTCGACCTCGGCCGGGTTCAGGCCCTTCCGATGGAGCAGGTCAGAGGCCAGGCCCGCCGGGTTGCCGCCGAGCAGGATGTCCGTGCCTCGGCCGGCCATGTTCGTGGCGATCGTCACGGCGCCGGTTCGCCCCGCCTGGGCCACGATGCCCGACTCCCGCTCGTGGAGCTTGGCGTTCAGGACCTCGTGCTTGATGCCTCGTCGCTTGAGCATGTCCGAGAGCCGCTCTGACTTCTCGACCGAGACCGTGCCGACGAGCACCGGCCGGCCCGCCTCCTGCAGCTCCTCGATCTCGTCGATGACGGCGTTGAACTTCGCCTTCTCGTTGAGGTAGACGAGGTCGGTCTCGTCCTCGCGGACCATCGGCCGGTGGGTCGGGATGCCCACGACCTCGAGCTGGTAGATCTTGTGGAACTCCTCGGCCTCGGTCAGCGCAGTGCCGGTCATGCCCGCGAGCTTGTCGTACAGGCGGAAGTAGTTCTGGAACGTGATCGTGGCCATGGTCACGGTCTCGCGCTGGACGCGGAGGCCCTCCTTGGCCTCGATCGCCTGGTGCAGGCCCTCGCTCCAGCGGCGGCCCGGCATCTGTCGGCCGGTGAACTCGTCGACGATGATGATCTCGCCGTCCTTGACGATGTAGTCGCGGTCGCGCAGGTACAGCGCGTGGGCCTTCAGCGCCTGGTCGAAGTGCCGGGCGTACCGCGGATCCGCGTCATAGAGGTTCTCGACGCCGATCAGCTTCTCGATCTTCCCGATGCCCGCCTCGGTGGGCGAGACGGCCCGGTCCTTGAGGTCGATGAAATAGTCGCCCTCGTCCTCGTCGCCCTCCTCCCAGTCCGCGCTGCGCTCCCTGAGCCGGGGCACCAGCCGGGCGAACTGGTAGTACAGGTCGCCGGACTCCTCGGCCTGGCCGCTGATGATCAGCGGCGTGCGGGCCTCGTCGATGAGGATGTTGTCGACCTCGTCGACGATCCCGAAGAAGCGCTCACGCTGCACCCGCTGCTCGAGGTCGGTGACCATGTTGTCGCGCAGGTAGTCGAAGCCGAACTCGTTGTTGGTGCCATAGGTCACGTCCGCCGCGTAGGCCTCGCGACGCGACACCGGGCGCAGGTTGATCAGGCGCTCGTCGTTCGTCGGGTAGCCGGGCTCGAAGACGTAGCTCGCCGCGCCGCCATCCGACTGCTGGCCGAGGATCATCCCGACCGACAGGCCAAGGAAGTGGTAGATCGGGCCCATCCACTGCGGGTCGCGACGGGCCAGGTAGTCGTTGACCGTGACGATGTGGACGCCCTTGCCCGCGATCGCGTTGAGGATGGCGGCGAGGGGCGCGACGAGGGTCTTGCCCTCGCCGGTGCGCATCTCCGCGATCTTGCCCTGGTGGAGCACGATGCCACCGACGAGCTGGACGTCGAAGTGGCGCATGTCCAGGGTCCGGACCATCGCCTCGCGGGCCATGGCGAAGACGTCGGGCAGGATGTCGTCGAGCGCCTCCTGGATCACGGCGTCGTTGCGCTTCCGCCGCGCCTTGGCGAGCTCGCGCCGGCGCTCGAGGTCGGGGTGGTGCAGCTCGTCGTCTGACGGCCCTTCCTCGACGACGGTCTCGCGGAATTCGTCGCGGAGCGCGAGGAAGCGGGCCTTGATGTCCCCGTCGGACAGGGCCTTGATCTCGGCTTCCAGCTCGTTGGCCTCGTCGACGAACGGCTGGATCCGCTTCAGCTCACGGTCGTTCGAATCGACGAACCGGGAAAGGAAACCAAGCATGGATGGTGAAGTATAAGTGCGAGCCTCCTCCTGCCCTGGATCAGGGGCTCGAGGC